>CAZMPH010000035.1:0-3988 GCA_964568195.1 uncultured Nitrospirales bacterium
CCGGTCGGATTGATCGCGATCGCGCCTCCCGGGAGCGCGGAACCTTGAGCAAGCGTGGAGGCCATACATCCCTCTGTAATCGTGCCGTCTTTGCCTCCTGCTTTCCCCCCGCCGCAGTCGACCGTTACGTCAAAGCATCCTGCAAGCAGGGTCGCAAGGAAAAGCACCAGGACCATTGTTCGCCCGCCGACTCGTGAGCACTCGTTGATGGTTTGCATCTGCTCTCTCCTTTCTATTGATAGCCAATCTATTGATAGCCAACCGCGTTGTCCGACTCGTGTCCTGGAAGCGGTGAAACTCTACTCATTACCTGCATTGGCACAAACATTGAGTGGTTCCTATATTGTAAGTGTCTCTGCACTTCTGTTTAGCCAGGCCACAAGGGCTTCCCGGTGCATTGCACTGAGTGCTAACAGCTCCACAGGCCGCACCTGGAGGAATCGTCCCTCCGGTCGGATTGATCACGATCGCGCCTCCCGGGAGCGCGGAACCGACTGCAAGGTTGGTGGAGGCACACCCTGCTTGCGCATATGCTTTCCCCCCGCAATCGACCGTTATCGTAGGGCATACTGCAAGCAGGGTCGCAAAGAAAAGCACCAGGACCATGGTTCGCCCGCTGACCCGTGAAAACTCGTTGATGGTTTGCACCTGCTCCCTCCTTTCATTAGCAGCCAAACCGCGTTGTCCGACTCGTCTTCACTCTGATTCTTTCGCTCTCTTCTCTGCCGCCGGCACAAGCAGGCGGAACACCTCTTTTGCAGGCAACGGCTTGCCTGCTTCAAGCATCAGCTCGCCTGCTTCAGGACCCCGCTTGCGAAGATTGGCGATAGGGGTCAATGTGCGTTTCCCGCCGGTCCGATCGCCGACAAAACTGAGGTACAGTGCCGGGATCCGCACAACGAAACTCGATTCTGAAGTTCTGTATTCCGGCTTAAATAGCAGTTTCGCAAGATCCGCTGAGCCCAATTTGGTCACGGTCCAGTTCCCTTGCGTCTCGAACTGCGTCACGGTCAGCGCGTACCGGACTTCCCCCCCAACGGTGATGGCGAAGATTTCCCGCTTCGTGTCCACCAACAATTTTTCTGGATCATCCTTGTCATGTTGAAATTGCCGTAATTGATTGAGGCCAACGCTAAAGATTCGCATTGAGTCTCCACGCTGCGTCGCTTCCTTCTCATTAAAAGACTTCAAGCCGTACGTCTCAAAGTTCTTCTCCGTGATGAATTGACGATAAAGTTCGAGGCCTTTATCCGCCGCTTCTTTGGGAGTAGGGGCTTGTTCGACCGCTTGCGACTGAGGCTGGAGGAGCGCCGCGGCCATGATCCAGACACAACTGAGAACTGCCAGCCGTCTCGTTCGCATGGGACCTCCTAAGGAAGAGGGAAGATGTTGATAAAGTCTTCCAGATGACTCTCTATAAGACCGCCCGGAATTCCACCAAATTTGCCAAGCGATAACTCGTCCTGGCTCACTTTACATTCTCCGGTATTCTCATCATTAGAGCCGCAAGGATCCATATACTTGACCCATTTATCACAGCCGTCAACTATTCTGTACCCGTTCACCACGACCATGTGCCGCCCACCACCATTCAACTTCACGCCCGCCGCAACAGGACGACCTTGATCTATTTCCTGAGTTAAGGTCGTCCAAGGGATACCTTTGAGCTTTCTTATTACTTCAGCATTGAAGGAGTACTCCCAGAAGGCAGGCAAACCGCCCAGGTTGCATTCGTCCAGATATTTGTTATCTTTACCGTTTTCTTTATCGCAGCAGCTACGTATGTTGGCGTCCGTGAGCTCCTCCCGATAATAGTCGGTGACTTGGTTACACTGCGACAAGGGCCTTTTCCAAAAGTCCATGATCATTTCCGCGCTCGCTACCCAACACCAGGATGTTGTCTCCTGGGGATGTGGTGGGACTGAATCTATGATCTTCTCGACGGGGGAGCATCGCACCGCTTCAGGAGGCTCCTGAGCTTCCACGTACGCTGCCGAAACGATGAGTAGCAAAAGAACGCCGATCGCCATTTTCATCATCTTCTCCTCCCAGGCGAAGGTGTACTGCCAGCTCTGAAAATCCGCAAACGGGCTATAACACCTCCACCACTAACTGCAGATGTACCCCGTGGTCCTGGAGATTGCCGTCTGCGGTCGTGATATGGTTCAGCGGTATGCCCCAGTAGATTTCGAATCGGCTCCCCCGCATGATGTTCCAGATGAAGCCGATGCCAAGGCTCCCTAAGGTGTCTGGAGAGGCGGTGGCCGCGTTCGTGTTCGTGCCGCGGCCAAAGTCGGCGAACGCGGCAGCTTGCACCAGATCTTCTCCCGCAGCGGAGCGCCACACCGCATAACGGGCTTCCAGTGTAGCCAGTTCTGCGTTGTCCCGCACCAGGGTGTTCTCCCGGTAGCCCCGCACACTGTACCGCCCGCCGACCGCGATCTGCTCCAGCGGAAAGAGATGTGCGTTGGAAATCTGAGCAACGAGACGCGCGATGAGCTGGAGCCGCCAGGGATCGAACCGCCGCGCCCACTGGGCCTGCGCCAGCCAGGAAACGAACCGGGAGTCAGCACTGTCCCGGACTGTGGAGTCTTTGCCCGTCGCCCCTAGCACATCCAAACCGACAGAGAACCGGGAAAAGGCCGCTATCACCTGAACGGGGCTGCGTCGCACCCACTCCTGGGAAAAGCGCAGCGCGCTCACCGTTGACCTCCCCCCACGGCTGCCCGGCGTAAAAAGATCCGTTGGCTCTCCCAACAGAAAGAGCTTGTTGGTGAGGTATTCGCCGGTCAGCGCAAGGGCGAACTCCTGGTTGAGCGTCTTGTAGAGCGGATGGCGCAGCGTGATCCCCAAGATCTCCGATTCGCTCCGGATGTCCAGGGATCGAAAGGGTTCCTCGACAACCTCGAAGTCATTCTTTCGGTACTCCACCATCACGGTGGTGTTCCGCGCGGTGACCGGTAGGATGTACCGCGCGGTGAGGATAGGATTGACGCCTTGCGATTGGCCGTACTGGACACTCATGACGTCGCCATGGCCGGTGAAGCTTTGATGCGCGAGGGTGACCAGCCCCTGCTCGGCGCCGACCGATGGGGACAGGTAGTTGTTGAATTCCAGCCAGGCCTTGATGGGGTTGTCCTCCGCCACCTTGACATTCAGCACGCTTTGCCCGCGCGCGATGCCAGGCCGCAGCTCGGCATTCAACCGCGTGATGCCGGGGGTCTCCTGCAGCAACAGCAACCGCTCCTGCAAGGCATTGATGTTCACCGGCGGTCCCGCCCCCAGTGCGATCCGCTCTTCGAGATACTCGGGTAGAAACCAGTAGCTCCCTTCCACCTCAATGTGGCCAAGCCTCCCCTCGATCACTTGTAGCGTGATGATCCCTTCGGTGACCGCCTGGTCCGGGATGATCGCGCCGGACGTGACGTACCCGCGGTCGATGTAGAATTTCGTCACGGCGACCCGAAGCGCTTCCAAGTCCTCCGAAGTCAGTTGTCTGTTGGTATACGGAGCCGTCACCCGAACCAACTGTTCCTGTGTGAAGACCGTGCTGCCGGTGATTCGTATCTCCTTCACGAACACGCTCAGCGGCAAGGGTTCGCCTTTTTGGAGCGGACGCGGCGGGGGAGGAGGCAAGACCGAGCCAGGAGGCGGCGTCGGACGGATCTCACCCGGTAGAGGCGGTGGTTCAGCCGGGAACGGCGGCGGCACCTGGACCGGCGGGACTTGAGCCAAGACCGATTCGCACAAGAGGCAGGTCACGATGAAGGTCCCCCAGTTCAGAATCCTGGTTCTGCGTCTCACCAGACTACTTGATTTCCATCTGCTTGATCAGGCGGGCTAGGTACGTGCGCTGGAGGCCGAGCAGTTCGGCCGCCTTCGTCTGGCTCCCGCCGGTAAGCGCCAGCGCGCGCCGGATAATCTCCCGTTTGTGATGCTCGACCGCCTCATGGAACGGCAGGTTCTTGCCGCCATCGTCCTCGCCGGA
>CAZMPH010000035.1:3998-15436 GCA_964568195.1 uncultured Nitrospirales bacterium
CCCGCTTTCAAGACGACGGCCCGCTCGATGGCGTTCTGCAGCTCCCTGACGTTCCCCGGCCACGGATAGGCCGTCAGCACCTTCATCGCCGCCGGCGAAATGTGCATCGCCGGTTTCTTCGCCTCGCGGCAGTACTTCTTGAGAAAGAACTCGGCGAGCTGAGGGATTTCCTCCGTTCGTTCCCGCAACGGGGGCAGCGTGAGCGTGACCACGTTGAGCCGGAAGAAGAGGTCCTCACGGAAGGCCCCGGCTTTGACGGCCTGCAAGATGTCCCGATTAGTCGCTGCGATCACCCGGACATCCACCTTGATCGCCCGCGTGCCGCCCACGCGATCAAACTCCCGGTTCTGGAGAAAGCGCAGGAGTTTGGCCTGGAGCCCCGGCTTCATGTCGCCGATTTCGTCCAGGAAAACCGTCCCGCCGTCGGCGACCTCGAGCTTGCCGCGTTTCTGGACGGACGCTCCGGTGAAGGCCCCTTTCTCGTGGCCGAACAGTTCCGACTCCAGGAGCTCCTCCGACAGGGCCACACAGTTCACGGGCATGAACAGCCGGCCGCGCCGGGCGCCCCAGTTGTGGATCGACCGCGCCAGGAGATCCTTGCCGGTTCCGCTCTCGCCGAGGAGCAGGACTGTGGAATCGCTCTGCGCCACTTTCTTGGCGCTCTCGATGACCGCGTTCATCTTGGGACTGGCGGCCATGAGCGCATCGAACCGGCTGTCCAGCTCGGAGCGGAGGGCCGTCACGGTGCGTCTGAGCTCTCCGCGCTCCAGAGTCTTGCCGAGCACGAGACTCAAGTACTCGTTGTCGAACGGCTTGGTGACGAAGTCGGTGGCGCCCTCCTTCATGGCCTCGACCGCCCGCTGGATCGTGCCATGGGCGGTCATGACGATCACCGGCAGGTCCGGCCACTCTTTGCGCACGCGCTTGAGGACTTCGATCCCATGGAGCTTCGGCAGCTCGATATCGAGGAAAATCAAGCCGGGCGTAGCTTGCTGCAGGGCGTCCAAGGCGGCCATGCCGTCACCGGCCGTCATGACGTCATGCCCCATCGCCTGCAGGCGGTCGCGCAGCACCGTGGCAATATCCGGATTGTCTTCCACCACGAGGATATGGATGCCCATCAGATCACCTTCGCCAATCGGCTCGCGCCGGGAGGCGCGAGGGGAATGCGGATCCGGAAGGTGGTCCCGACCCCTTCCGTGCTCTCGACGGAAATCCGCCCGCCGTGGGCGTCCACCACATCCTTGACGATCTTCGTGCCCAGGCCTGTGCCGCCGGCCTTCCGGCTGATGGCCCTGGCGGTAAAGAGGCTGTCACGAATCTCCGTCGACATCCCCTGGCCTGTGTCCTCCACCAACAGGAGCACGGCGTCGGATGACGCGTCCGCGCGGCCGCGCACGGTGATTGAGCCACCGGCCGGAACTTCGGGTAGCGCGTTATTGACCAGATTGTAGAGCGCTTTGAAAAGCCGGCGCTCGTCGGCCAGGATCGTCGGCAGGTCTTCAAGGCCTTCCGCGCGCAGGGCGACTTTTTTCTCTTCCGCGAGCAAACCCAGCGTCTTGAAAACCTCGTCCACCACGCCCGCCACCCGGCAGGGCGCGAACCGGGGCGGCGCGCTCATGTCCTTGACGCAGTCCGCGATCTCCTTCACCCGGTCATGGATGTGGCCGGTGGCGTTCCGCAGCATGCCGATCACCTCATCGCACAGCCTGTGGCTCGCCTCCGACTTGACGGCCTCCATGTCCGGCAGCCGGTGAAAGATGTCGTTGATCTCGGACTCCAGGAGCCAGGTGCCGCTGACGACGGGCTGCAGGAGGTTCTTGATATCGTGGCTGATGTCGCCCAGCAGCCGCCCCACTTCGCCGCTCAACTCCTTCCGCTCCAACGCCTTGGCGATGACCGTGTTGAGCTGCTTGGCGTCGAACGGCTTGGTGACAAAGTCGGTGGCGCCCTCCTTCATCGCCTCGACCGCCAGCGAGATCGTGCCGTAGGCGGTCATCACGATGACCGGCAGGTCCGGCCACTCTTTGCGCACGCGCTTGAGGACTTCGATCCCATGGAGCTTCGGCAGCTCGATATCGAGGAAAATCAAGCCGGGCGTAGCTTGCTGCAGGGCGTCCAAGGCGGCCATGCCGTCACCGGCCGTCATGACGTCATGCCCCATCGCTTGCAGGCGGTCGCGCAGCACGGTGGCGATATCTGGATTGTCTTCCACCACGAGGATGAGCGTGCCCATCATCGCACCTCGGAGGCCGGCCCGAAGCACTGCTCGACCGTGTGCTTGAGCTGCATCGCGTCGAACGGCTTGATCAGATACGCGCACGCGCCCTGCGCCGTGGCCCTGGCGACCTGCTCCTGGACCGAGAGGGCCGACACCATCACGACCGGCATGTCGGGGCGTTGCAGGCGGGCCTGGCGCAACACTTCGATTCCGTCCACCTGGGGCATCCGCATGTCCAACAGCATGCCATCGAACCGTCCCCGTCGCAGCGCGTCCAATGCTTCGCGCCCATCAATGGCCGTCTCGACCGCATAGCCGTAAGCGCTCATGCGATCCAGCAGGACCTGCCGGATGTCCGGGTCATCGTCCACCACGAGGATGCGCTTGCTCAAGCCGTCGTCTCCTTTGCTCCCATGTGCCGCATCATATCCGGGACGACACAAGTGCAAAGGAAGTGCCGCTATGACTTCGCCGGACTTGGATTGCACGCACACCCCGCATCAGCAGCGCGGAAAACAAAAATGGCTCACGGAGCCTCCACGACTCCGGAGCCATGTAATATCAAAGCACTTTCGAACAGGGAGCAGAGCATCGCCCTCCCCTCCGAATCCTAAAGACTCAGACGTAGGACTGATCCCTGAAACCTCGGCTATATATCAGGGATTTCAGCGATTGTCACGGGCTTCTGTATCCGATCGGATACAAGCCTGTGCCAGATTCGATACATTCTCGCACCCAAAGGCGTAGGCCCCTGCTCTCCTCTCCCACGCCAGAAAAGCACGGCCGGCCGGGTCAGAACTTGAAGGTCACGCTCACCGTGAGCACATGGGCCGTCGTGGAATAGGACCCGAACGCCGGCGGTCCGAGACCCAGCGTGCCGCCTTTGTTATTGGGGTCGAGCGTGGAGTTGTCGATCGAGCGCTTTTCGAAAAATGCGATCAGGTAGGCCACGTCGAACGTCGCGCGGTCCCATTTGTACCCCGCCCCACCTGTCACGGCATGGAAGTTCGCACTGGGGACGTTGGCATCGAAGGTGTTATCCGGGATCGGCGACTCGTCGAAGAAATAGCCGCCCCGCAGGGCCACGCGGTCGGTCGCGGCGTATTCCGCGCCGATCCGATAGACCCATGAGTTCTTCCAGAGACGCGTGCTGACGCTATCCAGCGCCGTGCTCCCGACAAAATCCCGCGGGAGCGAGCCCAACGTCTTCCACCCTTCCCACTCGATATCGGCATTGAGCGTCCACCGGGGAATGATCTTCGTCGAGATGCCGCCGACGATCTGGGGCGGCAGCTTGATGCTGCTGTGAAACCCGGCTGTGGCGAACCCGGTCGCGGAGCCCAGCCCCACAGCACCCGGGCCGTTGATGTCCGCCTGACCCTTGAGCTTGGCTTGCAGTTCGCTCCGAAACTGCAGGCCGACCGAGGTGGTTTCCGTCAGGTGATAGAGCAGTCCGGTGTTCCATCCGATCGGATGCGCGGTGAGATTATAGCCGCGTAGCTGGGACTCGCCGTTGCCGATGTTGAATTTTTGCTCGAACTCGGCGGCCACGTCGGCGTACCGGACTCCGGCGGCAACCGAGAGATTCTTCGTGGCCTGGAACGCCACGACGGGATTGTAGATGGTCGTCCGCAGCTTGGCGTTTGTCGAATCAAACCGGCCTTGCCAGGTATCCGGCCAGTCAACGACGATCCCGAAGGGGGTGAAGACGCCCAGGCCGATGCTGAGCCGCTCGTCCCACTGTTTGAACCGGTGGGTGATGTAAAAGTGCGGAATGATCGGGAACTGATCCTGGAGTTGCGTGGACTCCCCGGTGGTCCCGCTCTGAAAGACCGTATCTAAATAGACGATCGAGGTCCCGATCATCACCTGCGTTCCGGGCAACTGGGTGATCCCGGCAGGGTTATAGAAAATGGCGGAGGGATCGTTGGCCTCGCCGGCAAAGGCGTTGGCCTTCCCGGTCGCAGCGGCCCCGTGCTCGGAAAAGGTCACGCCCCCGGCATAAGACTCCCCGCTCCCCCATGCCAGCAAGACGACGACGGACAATGTAATCCGTCTCCACATAATTTCACCCCGCAGTAAGCCCACCTAGAGAGCGATTACTATCGTCGCCTGTCAAAGGAAAGTCAATATGCGTCCCGCCTCGTTTAAGTTATCGCGGCAGATACTCGTGTGCATCACTTTGGATACGCGCCGCAACGGCACGCCACTTCCGACCGACCTCCCATCGCGAGCCGGCAACTCAGTGATAAATTAGCAGGTTTCCTCCGGACGACCTCAATGTCGCGCCCATTTCTCCTGCATGGCACAGCGGTTGCTCACCCCCTGTACAAGGCACAGCGACTCGGTCGGCAGATAACAACGAAAGTAAGGAGGACACCATGCCGTTCGGATTACATACCAAGGACACACCCGGCAAGGGCCGGGTATTGATCGTGGACGATGAAGAGTCGATCAGAAAAGCGCTCCGCCTGACTCTGGCGAAAGCCGGCTATGACGTGGTCGAGGCCGATGACGGCGCGAAGGGCATCGAAACGATCGGCGCGGATGACAATCCGCTCATGGTGGATGTCGTCATCTGCGACATTCGCATGCCCAAGATCAACGGCCTGGAAGCGATCACCCATTTCCGCCAGCAGTACCCGTCCGTCCCCGTGCTCGTCTTAACGGGGTACCCGGACATCCAACTGGCGACGGATCTGCTGAAACAAGGCGTCGCGGATTATCTCGTGAAGCCGGTGGAACGGAACCAACTGGTGACATGCGTGGAGCGGGCCATGGAGCGGCGCACGGCCCTCGTGCAGCATCATTGAAAGGCGGCGGCCTGCAAGGCAAGACCACGCCGGGGCATGCGCCTGCTGGAAGCGATACGTTACTCCATCGCATTGATGACCATACCGGTGAGGGGTTTGGGATAGAAATAGGTAGACTTGTGGGGCATGCGGTCGCCGGCGCGCGCGACGTCCTTGACCTCCGTGATCTTGGGGGGATTGAGCAGAACGGCGAGCTCGCCGTCGCCGCGCGCCACCGCAGCCAGCACGTCCTCCTCATCCTTGATGTAGATCAGGCGTTCTTCGTCCTGCGGCGTCATCCGCAGCGCCTCGCGAAAGACCAATTGCTGGAGGATCGCGACGTCCAGCCGTACCGGCTGCCGACCGTGCGGGCGCTCGCTCCGCTCGGCACTGAGGGTCATCACCTCGTACCGGGGCTCCCCGCGCACGATGAGCCCCATGACATGCGCGTTGGTCGCCCGCGCCGCCTGCAGCGCGCTCAAGAACTTCGCCCGCGCCGCGGGCTCCGTCTCCGCCGTGAAGGGGATCGTCTCCACGGTGAACGTCTCCGCCAGGCCCTTCCGGAATTCAGGCACGGGGCACGGGAGAGGGCCGGGGAGCACGCGGTGCGTCGGGAGAATGGTCAGGCCCGGGTCATCGAGGTTCGAGAAATACATGAGGACCCAGTCGGAGGGCAGGGATTCTTTGTCGCCCAACGCCTGCCGTTGCGCGTTCCGATACCGCAACGCCGACTCGTACCGATGGTGCCCGTCCGCAATAAACAGCGGCAGCGGCTTCATGGCCGCCACGACCCGATCGAGCGCCTGCTGGTCGCTGACGGTCCAGAGCAGGTGCCGGGCGCCGTCGGCGTCCGTGACGGCGAAACGCGGGCGCCCCTTCTCGACCGTCCGCTCCAGGGTCCGGATGATGGCGCCTTCGGCATCGGAATAGAGCGAGAAGATCGGGCTGAAGTTGCTCCGGCACGTCTCCAGGAGCTGATAGCGGTCGTCCTTCGCAGCGGCGCGGGTGTTCTCGTGCGGGAAGATGCGGCCGGTGCCGAACTCTTCCAGCTTGACCAGCGAGAGGAACCCGCGCATGGTCCGAGTCTGACCGCCGCGTAGTCGGTACTCAACCGCGTACAGGTAAATCGCCGGTTTGTCGTCCCGGCGGAGGAGCCCGTCGCGCAGCCAATCCTGGAGGAAGCGTTTGGCGCGGGTGTACCGGTTGTCCTGCGGGCCGTCGCCGGGATGCTCCTGGCCCAGCTCCAGGCGGATGATGTTGCCGGGATGGCCGGCGTAAAGCGCCGCCTGCTCGGCCGGCCCGATCACATCGTACGGAGGCGCCACCACAGACGTGACGTCGCCCACCTTGGCCGGGTCATAGAGCACGCCGCGAAAGGGTAATATCTCTGCCATGAAACCTCGTTATACGTTAAACGTTATTCGTTAATCGTGAAGAGTCGGTACCGTTTAACGTTTCACGTTTAACGTCATCAAAAGTACCGCTCGACTACAAACCGATAGAGCTCGACGGGCTCCAATTCGCCGATGCCCCCCTTCTTGCGCGCGACCGAGATCTGCTCTTCCACCGAGACGATCCCTTCGATATCGGGAAGCAGCAGACCACGTTTGCCCCCGGACCTGACAATGACGCCGTACCGCCACACGTCCAGATCCCCCGGTCCGGCCACGCGCTCCGGCGCGCTGAGGATGTCCACGGACACCCTCAACACCGCGAGTTCGTCTTCATCAACGGGCCGGAACCGCGGGTCCTTCGAGGCCGCGCTGATGGCGTTCTCCACGATCTCTACGGCGAGGGTGTCCCGCACCGGCTCGATCGTTCCGATGCAGCCGCGCAATTCGCCCTGCTTCTTCAGCGACACGAAGACGCCTGCCTGCCTCCGCAAGGCCGGAAACAGCTCGAACAGGCTCGCAGGCGGAGTGATGACACGAAAATCACTGACATAGGCGGCGATGGCGTCAATGGCAAGTCGGACGAAGGGATGAACCTGGGAAGGGGGGCCGTCGGCCATGAACCCAACAGACTTTAATGATCGCGCGACACCATGTAGTCGGCAACCACGTGAAGGGCCCGCTTGTGCACGGAATCCTCGAGCAGGTCCAGATGCGCCTTCGCGGCCTGCACGAACCCACGCGCCGTGTCCATCGCGTAGTCGATCGAGCCGTAGCGCTCCATCAGCGACACGACCCACGCCAACTCGCCGTTGCCGTCGGGTTCCTTCTCCATGACCTCCGCAAGCCGCGCCCGCTCTTCGTCGGTGCAGTGCTTGCGCAGGTGCAGGAAGGGCAGCGTCACCTGGCCCTCCCCCAGATCCTTGCCGAGCGATTTTCCAAGCGACTCCCGCGGCGCGGCGTAATCGAGCGTGTCGTCCGCCACCTGGAACGCCACGCCGATCGCCTGGCCGAACTGGAACAGGGCCTTGCGCAGCGCGGGATCGGCATCCGCCACCACCGCGCCCATCCGGCAGGCCGCCGCGATCAGAGACCCGGTCTTGTGCTCGACGATTTTCAGATATTCCCGCTCAGTGATCGAGGCGTCGTCCTTATAGGACAGCTGCATCAGCTCGCCCTCGGCCATCTTCCGGCAGGCTTCCGAGAGACATTCGTTCACGTCCTGGCTGCGGAACCCCACGATGTGGCAGATCGCCTTGGAATAGAGGTAGTCGCCGACGAGAATCGCCACCTGATTGCCCCAGAGCCCGCCGGCGGTCTTTCGACCGCGACGCAAATCGGCATGGTCCACGACATCGTCGTGCAGGAGCGTGGCCGTGTGGATGTACTCGATCAGGCTGGCCAGCAGGACGTCGTCCCGCCCGGTGTACCCGCCCGCGCGGGCACTCAGGATCAGGAGGAGGGGACGGATCCGCTTGCCTCCGCTGTTGAGGATGTGGGCCGAGACGGTGTTGACCAGCGCGACCTTCGAGTCCAGGTTCTGGCGGATCTGATCCTCGACGGCGGCGAGCTCTCCGCGATAGTATTCCCAGACATCGCTCATTCCCGCGATGATACATGTGTCCATATGATCAGGCATGGGCGGATACTAGGTAAGCGCCGGTGGTTTGTCAAGCGCCCCTGTTCGATGCTACGCTCGATTCCCATGCTGCCGTTCCTCAACGTGTGGCTGCACATCCTCGCCGCGGTCATCTGGATCGGCGGCATGCTCTTTCTGTCCTTGATCGCCGTCCCTGTCCTGCGCCGGATCGAAGCCCCGCTCGTGCGGAGGGACCTGTTTCGGGCGATGGCCCAACGGTTCAGAGGGCTGGTCTGGATCTGCATCGCCATCCTGATTCTGACCGGGATCGTGAACGTGCTGTACTACGGGAACACCACCGCCGGATCCCCCTACATGACAGTGCTGCATATCAAGCTCGGGCTGGTCGTCTTCCTGGTCGTGATGGGCCTGCTGCACGACTTTGTGATCGGCCCGCGCGCAGCACGCGCGCTGTCACGCGATGGGCTGCCTCCGACCGGCACCGATCTGCTGATGGTGGAGCTGGCGCCCTGGATCGGCCGGTTCAATCTGCTCCTGGGGATCGTCATCCTGATGCTGGCGGCGGCGCTGACCCGCAGCCATTAGTCCGAACGGCCCTCCCTCCATTGCTTATTGGACCTACCCCTCGAAACACCTGATTCAGCCTGTGTTTGCGGGCCTTCCAATGCGACGATTCGCTTGACAGGCCTGCGCCCCCTCACGTAGGATGCAACGATTCGTAACGGCTTGTCGATCAAAGGAATTCCGTCCATGGATGATGACATGCGCATCCCCGGTTTCCCCCCGAAACAGGGCCTCTACGATCCCCGTTACGAGAAGGACGGCTGCGGGATCGGCTTCGTCGCCAACATCAAAGGCGTCAAGTCGCACGACATCGTCCGCAAGGGGCTCCAGGTCCTCGCCAATCTGTTCCACCGCGGCGCCCAGGGATGCGACCCCTGCACCGGCGACGGCGCCGGCATTTTGCTCCAGGTCCCGCACGAGTTCCTCAAGCGCGCCTGCGCCGATGTCCGCGTGAAGCTGCCGAACGCCGGCGAGTACGGCGTCGGCATGGTGTTCCTGCCGCGCGACGCCGCCGCGCGCGCGCAGTGCGAGACGCTCTTCGGGAAGGTCATCGCGGAGGAAGGCGCGCGGCTCCTGGGCTGGCGCGACGTGCCGGTCAAGAGCGACGCCATCGGAGAACAGGCGCGCCGGACCGAGCCGGCCATGCGCCAGGTCTTCATCGCCCGCGACATCCTTAACGAGGCGCAGTTCGAGCGCAAGCTCTATGTCATCCGCAAGCGCGTGGAGAGCGTCATCCGCGAGTCCGCCATCGAGGGCCGGGAGTACTTCTACCTCCCGAGCATGTCGATGAACACGCTCATCTACAAGGGCCTGTTGCTGCCCGACCAGATCCCGCAGTACTATCCCGATCTCGCCGATTCCAGCATGACCAGCGCGCTGGTGGTGATCCACTCGCGGTTCAGCACGAACACGTTCCCCACGTGGCCGCTGGCGCACCCCTACCGCTACATCTGCCACAACGGCGAGATCAACACGCTCAAGGGCAACGTGAACTGGATGCGGGCGCGCCAGGGCCGTCTCCAGTCCGAGCTGTTCGGCAACGACATCCCCAAACTCTTCCCCATCGTGTACGAGCACCAGAGCGACTCGGCCTGCCTCGACAACGCGCTGGAGTTCCTGGTGATGGGCGGCCGTTCGTTGCCGCACGCGATGATGATGCTGATCCCCGAACCCTGGGTCGGCAACCCCGAGATGGACCTGGATCGGCGCGGGTTCTATGAATATCACGCCGCCATGATGGAGCCCTGGGACGGCCCGGCGGCCGTGTGCTTCACCGACGGCAAGCTGGTCGGCGCGACGCTCGACCGGAACGGCCTGCGGCCCTGCCGGTACCAGGTGACGACCGACGACCTCGTCGTGCTCGCCTCCGAGGCCGGCGTGCTCCCCTACGACGTAAAGGACATCCGCCAGAAGGGCCGGCTGCAGCCCGGCCGCATGTTCCTCGTGGACACCGCGCAGGGCCGCATCATCGACGACGAGGAGATCAAGGCCGACATCGTGAGCCGGAAACCGTACCGGGCGTGGGTCACCCAGTACCGTATCTCGCTGGACGAATTGCCGGAGCCGCTGAACGTCCCGCAGCCGGACCACCCGACGATCCGCCAGCGCCAGCAGGCGTTCGGGTACACGGTGGAAGAGCTGAAGATGGTCATCACGCCGATGGTCGTGAACGGCGAGGAGCCGGTCTCGTCCATGGGCACCGACACACCGCTGGCGGTGCTCTCCGAGCGGCCGCAGCTCCTCTTCAAGTACTTCAAGCAGCTCTTCGCGCAGGTGACGAACCCGCCGATCGATCCGATCCGCGAGCAACTGGTCATGTCGCTGGTCACCAACATCGGCCCCAAGCCGAACGTGATGGACGAGACCCCGGAAGCGTGCCGCCGCATCAAGGTGCAGCAGCCCATCCTGACCAACGCGGAGTTGGAGAAAATCCGCTTGATCGCCGACCCGCACTTCAAGAGCAAAACCCTGCGGATGCTCTTCCGCGTGGCCGAGGGGCCGGAGGGATTGGGCACGGCCGTGGACGACCTCTGCCGGCAGGCCTCGCAGGCGATCAAGGACGGGTACAAGTTCCTGATCCTGAGCGACCGGGGCGTGAACGAAGAGTGGGCGCCGATCCCAAGCCTGCTGGGCATTGCGGCGATCCACCACCATCTCGTGCGCGAGTGCACCCGTACGGAAGTCGGCCTGATCCTCGAGACCGGCGAGCCCCGCGACGTCCATCACTTCGCCTGCCTCATCGGCTACGGCGCCGGCACGATCAACCCGTACTTGGTGTTCGAGACGCTCGTGGACATGGAACGGGACGGCTACCTGCCTGAAGGCCTCGACGCGGCGACGGCCGAGTCCAAGTTTATCAAGGCCATCAATAAGGGTCTGCTGAAGATCTTCTCGAAGATGGGCATCTCCACCGTCCAGTCCTACTGCGGCGCGCAGATCTTCGAAGCCCTCGGCCTGAACCACGAACTCGTGGACGGCTACTTCACCGGCACCGCCTCTCGTATCGAAGGCATCGGCATGCGCGAGATCGGCGAGGAAACGCTGCGGCGGCATACGATGGCGTACGAACCGGCGCCGATCCGCCAGCTCGACTTCGGCGGCGAGGTCCACTACCGCGTCCAGGGCGAGCACCACAACTGGAATCCCGAAACGATCTACCAGCTCCAGCATGCCACGAAGTCCAACGATGCCCAGACCTACAAGGAGTTCGCGGCGCTGGTCAACGACGAGAGCAAGCGCCGGTCCAACATCCGCGGGCTGCTGGAGATCAAGACCCTGCCGACGCCGATCCCGCTGGAGGAAGTCGAGCCGGCCAGGGAAATCGTCAAGCGGTTCACGACCGGCGCCATGTCCTTCGGCGCGATCAGCAA
>CAZMPH010000035.1:15446-16926 GCA_964568195.1 uncultured Nitrospirales bacterium
GGCCCACGAGACGCTGGCGATCGCCATGAACCGCATCGGCGGCAAGAGCAACACCGGCGAAGGCGGCGAGGACCCGGACCGGTTCGTCCCGCTGCCCAACGGCGACTCCAAGAACAGCGCGATCAAGCAGGTCGCGTCGGCGCGCTTCGGCGTCACCACGGACTACCTGGTCCATGCAAAGGAACTGCAGATCAAGATGGCCCAGGGCGCCAAGCCCGGCGAGGGCGGCCAGCTTCCCGGCCACAAGGTGGATGAGACCATTGCCAAGCTTCGGTACGCCACGCCGGGGGTTCAGCTCATCTCGCCGCCGCCGCACCATGACATTTACTCGATCGAGGATCTGGCGCAGTTGATCTACGACCTGAAAAACTCCAACCCCGAGGCGGATGTCTCGGTGAAGCTGGTCGCGGAAGTGGGCGTCGGGACGGTCGCCGCCGGCGTGTCCAAGGCCAAGGCCGACAAGGTACTGATCAGCGGGGATTCCGGCGGGACCGGCGCCTCGCCGCTCTCTTCCATCAAATACGGCGGCATCCCCTGGGAACTGGGGCTGGCCGAAACGCAGCAGACCCTGGTCCTGAACAATCTGCGCGGCCGCATCAAGGTGGAAACGGACGGCCAGATGAAGACCGGCCGCGATGTCGTCATCGCCGCGCTGCTGGGCGCCGAGGAGTTCGGCTTCTCGACGGCCCCGCTGATCGTCGAGGGCTGCATCATGATGCGCAAGTGCCACCTCAACACCTGCCCGGTCGGCATCGCGACCCACGATCCCGCGCTCCGCGCAAAGTTCACCGGCCAGCCGGAGCACGTCGTCAACTACTTCTTCTTCATCGCCGAGGAAGTGCGCGAGTGGATGGCGAAGATGGGATTCCGGAAGTTCGAGGAGATGATCGGCCGCACGGACAAGCTCCGGGCCCAGAAGGCCGTCGATCATTGGAAGGCGAAAGGACTGGACCTCTCCGCGATCCTGGCCCGGCCGCAGGTCGGACCGGAAGTCGCTCGGTATTGCGTCGAGAAGCAGGACCATGGGTTGGACCGGGCCATCGATTGGAAACTCATCGAGCGGTGCAAGCCGGCCATTGAGAAGAAAGAGCCGGTGAGGCTGGACCTGCCCATCCGGAACGTGAACCGCACCGTCGGGACCATCCTCTCCAGCGCAATCGCCAAGAAGTACCGCCTCGAAGGCCTCCCGCCCGACACGATCCACATCAAGTTCACGGGCTCCGCCGGCCAGTCCTTCGGCGCCTTCCTGGCCCGGGGCGTGACGCTGGAGCTCGAAGGCGAGTCCAACGATTACCTGGGCAAAGGCCTCTGCGGCGGGCGGATCATCGTCTATCCCCCGAAGGGCGCCACGTTCGTCCCCGAGGAAACCATCCTCATCGGCAACACCTCTCTCTACGGCGCGACACAAGGCGAGGCTTACTTTTACGGGACGGCGGGCGAACGCTTCGCCGTGCGCAACAGCGGCGCCCTGGCCGTCATT
>CAZMPH010000036.1:0-10362 GCA_964568195.1 uncultured Nitrospirales bacterium
CGTTGGGAGGCCAGGCGATAGGCGCGGGCCAGATACTGATCGCCGACGAGCTTGAGCGCGTTCGTGACGCGCTCGAACAGGACGGCGCTGTCCACCTGGAGCCGCGCGATCCGGGACTTGTCGGCGTCGAACGTGCCCGGCCAGCGGAAACGCCCGCCCATCCGTCTGGACAAGGACTCGTAAGCCTGGTCGAGGGCATCATCGAGCTGCTGGTCCAGATGGCGCATCTCCAGCAGTTCGACGTTGGCGAATTCCAGCACGGCGCGCTCATCGTCCGTGTCGCGCCCATAGAGCAGCCCGGCGTTCCAGTCGACGACGGTCACATCATCCGTCGCGAAGGAGATCCGGCACGTCAGCGCGTCCTGGATCTCCTGCTCCGACAGCGGGCGCCGCTCGCATCGCAGGATCTGGGCGATGTCCCGCGCGTACGTGACGCACAGCACGTCGCCGGCCGGCGCCGGCGCGCACTCCTCAACTTGAAAAATCACGTAGTCCTCGACGGAGTCCGAAACGCTCGGACGCTCGACGGCCTCCCCGATCGTTGCCAGCAGATGCTCCACCCGGCTCCGCGAATCGGCCAGGAGCTGCGGGTTGTCGAACAGGGCTTCGCTCAGGTCCAGAAGGCGTGAGAAGGGCCCCTCGAGCGGCAGATGGTAGGTCACGGAAACCGCGCCGAAGTCATAGAGCACAACGTCCACGCTCGTGCCGCTTCGAAACTCGCCGATCGCCAGCTGGTCGGCCTCGAAGGTCACGCGCAGCGGCGCCGGACGGTACTCGAAATAGTGCGGCGCGCGGCGCGTTCGCTTCAGGCGAAACCGCTGCGTCATCGCCGTGACGCGCCGCTCGGCCTCGTCCAGGTTGATCGTCAGCCCGACTTCATAGGCGAACAGCGCGTAGCATATCCCCTTCCGCACCTCCAACGATGAAGATTGCTCCTGCACCATTTCACTCGATCAGAAACAGCGCCAGACAGCCGGCGCCCAACGCCGCCCCCAACCCGATCGCTACTGACGCGATCAGTTCGCGCCCGCCGAGCCACGCGGCAAGGCCCGCCTTGACGACCGTGTTGGTGACGGCCGCCAGCGTGATGGCGACCGTCGCCGTCGAAGCGGCCAGCCCCTCATGATGGAACCGGGCCACCGACAGCGTGATCGCGTCCACATCGGTCGTGCCGGCAAGAACGCTGGATGCGTATAGGCCACGGTCTCCCAGAAACGTCTGCGCGGCTTTCGCTACGAAGATCACAAATGCAAAGAACAGGCCGAACTTCAGCGCGGCGCTCAGCTCGAACGGATTGCGCAGCGACACGGGCGCAGTCTCCAGAATGTCACGCCGGGACCGGACATGGAAGGCCACAGCCGCCATATATCCAACGGCCGTCATCATGCCCAGCGGCCACACGAGCGTCGGCAGCAAGTCCAGATCCACGATCCCGACGATCACCAGAATCCGCGCGAACATGGTGGACGAAGCCGCCAGGATCGCCACGGTCGCGACCGAGAGGGTCTTGGGCTCTTCGCGAACCCGCATCGCCAGGCTCACGGTCACGGCCGTAGAGGAAACCAGGCCGCCCAGGATGCCGGTCACCGCCATGCCTTTTCTTGCCCCGACGATCCGCGTCGCGATATAGCCGAGGAAGCTGATGCCCGCAATCAAGACGATCATCAGGCCGAGGTTGAACGGATTGAGCACGTCGAGCGGGCCGTACGTGCGGTCGGGCAGCAGCGGGAGGACCACCAGGGCCAGAATCACGAACTTTGCCGTGGCATAAATGTCGTCGTCCGAGACCCGTGCGACAGCCCGGTGGAGCGGCTCCTTGAAGGACAGCAGCGCCATCACCACGCCCGCGCTGGCCACGATCAGGAGGTAGCGTTGGCCGGTCGCCAGGGGAAGGTTCGGAAGGAGGGCCAGGACGCCGAGCAGAAATGTGATGAGCGCCGCGACTTCCGTAGTAACCCCCGGCGCCGCTTCCTTGCTCCACTCCTGGTAATACGAGACCGAGAGGAACGCTCCCACCACCAGCAGGCCTCCGAAAATCGGCCACACGCCCATCGAGTGGGCCAGGAGTGACGACAACGCCCCGGCCAACGCAATGAGCGGAAAGGTCCGGACGCCGCCGATGCTGGGCTTCTTATCCAATGCCCGGGACTGCTGCCGCTCCAGCCCGATGAGGGCACCGGCTGCCAGGGCGATCAGAAAGCCCAGGAATATCTCCTCGAACGACATGGACTGCACTGGGTTACTCATACCGCAGAGCCTCGATCGGATTCAGCCGCGACGCCTTGTTGGCCGGATACAGGCCGAAGAAGACGCCGACCAGGAATGAAAACAGGAACGCGATCACGACGGCCTGCGGCGAGATGATGGTCGGCCATCCGATGATGGTCGTAGCCAGGCGCGAGCCCACGACGCCCGCCGCGACCCCGATGATCCCGCCGATCGTGCTGAGAATGACTGCCTCCACGAGAAACTGCAAGAGGATGTGCCAGCGCTTGGCGCCCACTGCCATCCGGATGCCGATCTCGTGCGTCCGCTCGGTGACCGACACCAGGAGAATATTCATCACCCCGATGCCGCCGACCACCAGCGAGATCGAGGCGATGCCGAGCAGCATCAGCATCATGGTGCGGCTGGTCCCGGCCGAGGCCTTCGCGATGTCTTCCAGCGTCCGGATCGTGAAATCATCGTCCTCGTTCGACTGAAGGTGATGCCGCGCCCGCAGAAGGTCCCTGATTTCCTCCACCGCCCCGGCGAGCTGATCCGCGCGCTCGGTGGACAGGAAAATGATGCCCACCGTGCCGAGAAACTTCGTGCCCAGAACCCGGCGCTCGGCCGTCAGGAACGGCAATACGACGAAGTCGTCCTGGTCCTGGCCCATGAAGGACTGGCCTTTCGACGCCAGCACGCCCAGCACGCGCAACGGCACATTCTTGATCCGGATCCGGGCCCCGACGACCTCTTCGCCCGGCTCGAACAGGTTGTCCGCGACGGTCTTCCCGAGCACCGCCACTTTCGCCGCCGTGTCCTCCTCCGACCGCGTGAAGAACGTCCCTTCCGCCATCGGCCATTCGCGGATGATCGGGAACTCGCCGGTCGTGCCCACGACCGGGGTACGCCAATTCTTGTTTTCGTGGACGACCTGGAGCACGTCGCGGATCGCGTAGGACATGGCGGACACGCCGGCCACTTTCTGCTCGATGTCTTTGGCATCCTCCACCGTGAGCGTGGTCATGCCGCCGAGCCCGCCCCTGATGCCGCTGACCGTCGTGGCGCCCGGAATGACGATGAGCATGTTTGTCCCGACGCTGGCGATCTGGGCCTGGACCGACGCGCTGGCCCCCTGGCCGAGACTCACCATCGCCACAACCGCCCCGACGCCGATAATGATGCCGAGCATGGTGAGCCCGGACCGGAGGCGGTTCCGTTCCATGACCCCGAAAGCCAGCTGAACGGTCATGAGGAGAAAGCTCAGCATACGCCGACATTGGAGCAGGTCAGCACCTGCTTCGCGCGGCTGCCCGTACGGAACACCGTGACGCCCTTGCAGCCCAGGCGATAGGCCAGGAGATACGCGGCTTCCACGTCCTTCTGCGTGGCGGTCTCGGGCAGGTTGATCGTTTTGGAGACGCCGCTGTCGCTGTAGCGTTGAAAGACCGCCTGCATCCGGACATGGTGCTCGGGAGCGACGTCGTGGGCCGTGCGGAAGATTCTTCGGAGATCTTCCGGGATCTCGCGGATGTCCCGGATCGACACCTGGGAGGCGACGCGCCGGGCCAGCCGCTCCGAATAGATCCCGGCGGCGCGGGCCAGTTCGACGAACAGCGGGTGCAGCGTGACAAGCCGCACCTCCTCCAGCACGTTTCTCGTGAAGCTCACGCCGTAAAGCGGCTCGATGCCCGGCGAGCAGTCGGCGATAATACTGATGGTGCCGGTCGGCGCAACCGTGGTCACGGTGGCGTTGCGCAGCCGATGCCCTGCCGCCTGCAGCCGGCTGCCGTTCCAGTTTGGAAACTCGCCCCGTTCCTTGGCGAGATCGGCGGACGCGGCGCGTCCCTGCTCCCACACGAACCGTATGACGCGCTCCCCCATCGTCAGCGCCTCCGTGGAGTCGTAGGGAATCTTCAGCATGATCAGCAGATCGGCGAATCCCATCACGCCCAGCCCGATCTTGCGGTTGCCCCTGGTGATGGTCTCGATCTCCGGCAGCGGGTAGCGGTTCATGTCGATCACGTCGTCGAGAAACCGGACGGCCGCGCGGACGGTCCCGCCCAGCCGCTCGAAGTCGATCCGAGGCCGCGCGGGGAAGCCGGTGACGAACCGGGCCAGATTGATCGACCCGAGATTGCATGATTCGTAGGGAAGCAGCGGCTGCTCCCCGCAGGGGTTCGTCGCCTCGATCCGCCCGAGATGCGGCGTCGGGTTCCCCATGTCGATCGTGTCGAGGAAAATCACGCCGGGCTCGCCCGTGCGCCACGCCGCATTCACGATACGGTCGAAGACCGCCGCGGCCTGCAGGCGGCCGACGCTGCGGCCGGTTCGGGGATTGATCAACGCGTAGGTCCGCCGGCGCTCCACCGCACGCATGAACGCGTCCATCAGGCCGACCGAGAGGTTGAAATTCGTCAGCTCGTCCGGATTCCGCTTGGCGTCGATGAACGCCAGAATGTCGGGATGGTCCACGCGCAGGATCCCCATGTTGGCTCCCCGGCGCGTGCCCCCTTGTTTGATCACTTCGGTGGTCTTGTTGAAGATCTGCATGAAGGACACCGGGCCGGAGGCAATCCCGCTCGTGGTCGCCACGGGATCGTTCTTCGGACGCAGGCGGCTGAACGAGAAGCCGGTCCCCCCGCCGGACTGATGGATGAGCGCCTGGTGCTTCACGGCGTCAAAGATTGATTCGAGCGAGTCCTCGACCGGCAGCACGAAGCAGGCGGAGAGCTGCTGAAGGTCCCGTCCCGCGTTCATCAGCGTCGGCGAGTTGGGCAGGAACTCGAACCGGCTCATCATCTCATTGAACGTCCGCTCGACGCAAAGACGGCCTTTTGCATCGGAGCCGTATAGCGATTCAGCCTGGGCGATATTGCGGGCGACCCGCCGGAACAACTGCGCCGGCGTCTCCACCGGCTTGCCGGACGGATTTTTCTTGAGGTAGCGGACGCTGAGAACCGTCAGCGCATTGGGCGTGAGGCGGGCCGATGTCAACTGGCTCCCGCGCATGGCTAAGGAAGGCTGCCGTCCGCCTTGATGGGCAGGGCAGGGATCTCCTCCTGGATGCCCCGCGCGGCCGCGAGATACCCCCGCGCGTGCAGGGCCTCGATGATGCGCGCGGCCGCGGCCTTCGGGCTGAGCTGAGTAGTGTCCACCGTCACTTCGGGGTTGAGCGGCGGATCGTACGACTCCTGCAGTCCCGGAACCGTCGCACTCTTGCCTTCCATCGCCTTGCGGTATGTGCCTTTGCGGTCGCGCTGTTGACAGACTTCCAGCGGGCAGGCCACCGCCACTTCCAGGAAATGCGGGACGAGGGCGCGCGCCAGGTTCCGGTACTCGCGGCGGTTGGCGGTCGCGTCGATGATGACGGGCACCCCGTGTGCCGTCAGCCGTCCCCCACAAAACGCCAAGGCACGGTAGAAGAGGTCCCGCTCCTCGCGGAAATACGTGGGCACGGGCGTGATCACCTTCCGCACCGCGTCGGACTCCAGCACCTCGGCCTCTAGTCCGGCCGCTGCCAGGCCGGCGCGCAACTCGCGGGCGATGGCGCTCTTCCCGGACGCGGGCAGACCGGTCAACCACACGGCAAATGCTGTATTCACGTGCTCGCTCCTTTCAGGAATTCATTGACCCGCACCGGGTCGAACCGCGGCTGGTCCAGGACGTTCTCGATGAAGTTGAACAGCGTGCGCCGAACGCGCAGATCCAGCGTCGGATACCAGACCGGGCTCGCGATCACGAGCCCGCGGAACGCGAAGAACGGCGGCGCGGCTTCCAGCACTCCACGATCGGACGTGCCTTCCAGATACCGGTCCCAGAAGAGACGAAACAGCCGCTCGAAGGGTCCCCGCAGGTCGCCCCACCGGCGAAGAGAGAAGAACAGATAGTTGATCGTCATCGCCGTCACGTCGTCCGCCGGTTCGCCCCACTCCTGCCGGGCCCGATCCAGGACCGAGAAATCCGTGCCTCCGCGGAACAGAACGTTCCAGGGATGGTAGTCGCCATGGACCTGCGAGAGGCGGGCGGTCTTGCCCCGCAGGCGCCAACGCCACGCATTGGCGCGCCGCTCGATCGATTCCAGCAAGGCGGGCGTGATGAACGAGACAGTCTTGGGATAGCCGTCCACCACTCCCATGAGACATTCGCCGTGGCCGATCAGGTCCCGCAACGCCCGCCGGTACAGATTGGGCGCGCGTTTTTTGACCCGATGGATCTCAATCAGATAGTCGGCCAGCGCGCGGGCGCGCGCCAGATCCTGGCGCTCCAGCTTACCCGTCCTGGCAATCCGCGCGAGGTCCCGCTGATACTCCTTGCCCTTCTCGAACTCCGTCAGAACGAAAAACTCGCGCGCGCCTCGGACGGACCGGATGCGGCCGCCCGCTGTGAAAGCCCCGACGTCCAGGGCCCGGACATGGCGGGGCAGACGATTGTACGTCGCGAAGTCCCACAGCATGGCGTGCGCCCGGTCGGCCATGTGCTCGTGGCCGTGCGGGCCCGGGCGCATCGTTTCCAGCACCATGCGCCGGGCGCGGCCTTCGACACGCGCCTCGATGACGACCGGAGACCCGTACCCGAATCCCTTCAAGACGCGGCGGGACTGCACATCCCCCAGCGGCCCGAAGGAGCGGACCGTCGCCTCCGGTCCCCATCGCTCCCGGAGATACCGTTCCAGTGCCTGCTTGGAAATATGCATCTCTCCCGTCCTTCATCTCACTTCTGCAATGTCCGCACATATGCGAGCACGTCCCAGACCTCCTTCTCTGTGAGCGCGAACCTCCAGGAACCCATGGCGGTGTCGGGATGCCCGTGGCGGATCGTGATGAGCAGGTCCGCGTCCGTTTTGCTCCTGGTCGCGGCGGCGCTCAAGTCGGCCGGCGGCGGCTTGAGGAACGGATAGCCGTCTCCCCTGCCCTGTGCGCCGTGGCACGCGAGGCAGTGCTTCTCATAGACCGATTTCCCCCTGATATCCGGCGCATCGCCGGGCTGCGTCCCCGCCAACGCAGAGCAGCCTGCCATCATGCCCAACAGAAAAACAAGTGCCTGTCGCATTATCATGGAGCTCCTCCATCATGAGTTTAAGACCCGCGCTCCTCGCCAAAGGTCGCGCCGATCCAGTCGCCGACGAAATGGGTGATGGTGATCACCACCAACGCGATGAGCACGTGTTCCATGATCACCGGCCACGGCCTCGCGCGTTGCGCTCTCGCAATGAAGAAGCTCAGGACCGCCAGGAGCAGCAGCCCCCACGCAACGCTGACCTCAATTGCGACTGTAAGCGGCAATATCAGCACAGGCGCAACAAAGGTGAGGGCAAAGACGAACTTCGCCAGAAACGTCGCCGCCGTTGATTCCCAGATTGCGATGCTTGTGTGCCGGTTCTGGGATTCCTGCGAGATATGGATGCCCAGCGCATCGGCCACCGCGATGGTCAGGATGCCCCCGATCACGGCGAGTTTCGAGTGCGTGCCGGAGTGCAGCCCTACAATGAGACCAAGGGTGGTGATGATCCCCGAGGTCACCCCGAAGCTGAGCCCCGTCTTGAATGATTCCTTCATCATTTCTAATCGACATTGGAAGGGCAATCGTCATGCCGGGGATTCAACGCATGTAAGATGGCGGATTCCGTGGGCTCAACGCGCAGATGCGAATCGACGCCCCTGGAATGCTGTCCCTTTCATCCCCACTCACTCTTTCACGCCCTGTGGCATTCCTGGACTGACAGGCACATCCCTCTTACAGAAAGCACGGTATGACAAGCGGTTTGGCGAGCCGCCCTGGAGCCGTACGCATGGCACGCGTGATGCAGGATCAAGGAGCATCCAAATTCGAACTGCTCACAAGGGCTGGAGGACGTGATGCGTATCCTGGTGGCGGTCGACGGCTCGGATGAATCGTTCCACGCGCTACGGGCGCTGGAACATCTCGCTCGTGCCGAGAAACTGATTGTGTTGAACGCGCTGGATGTCCCGAGGCTGGCCTATCCGATGGGGGGCGAGCCCAGGGTCATGGAGGATTTCTCGCTGTCTATCCAGCAAGCCATGCAGGAAGACAGCGAGCGCCTGCTCGAACGGGTCGCCTCGCTCCTGCCGATGAACGCGGGGCCCCTGTCCAAACAGATCGAGAGGGGCACCCCGGCGGAAGTGATCCTGGCCGCCGCCGAAAAGGAGAAGGCCGGCCTGATCGTGCTGGGCTCGCGAGGGCTGGGGCCGGTGAAGGAGCTGCTGCTCGGCAGCGTCTCCCATCGCGTTGTCTCGCACGCGGCGTGCCCGACGCTGGTCGTCAACCGGCCGATGCGATCGCTCCGGCGCATCCTGATGGCCGTGCAGGGGTTCGAAGACGCAGAGACGCTCACGAAGTTCCTGGCCGCAAAACCATTCAAAGAGCCCGTGGAGATCACGGTCGTCACGGTGCTGCCGGCCGCCCAGCCGCTGTTCCCTCCGGGATTCGCGAAGATCGACGAACTGATCGAGAAAGCCGTCGTGGGAGCGCGCGCCTTCGTGGAAGAGACGGCGTCGGCGCTCTCCAAGCTGCAGTATCACGCAAAGGGGTACATCCTGATGGGCGCGCCCGCCCTCGCGATCCTCCAAGAGGCTTCGGCCTCCGCCCCGGACCTGATCCTGATGGGTTCGCACGGCCGGCGTGGCGTCACCCGTTTCCTGTTGGGCAGCGTGTCGCATGCCGTGCTGCATCGGGCGCCGTGTCCATTGCTGATCGTCCGATGAGGGGAATGCCTTCTGCCGGAACGCCGGCTCGTGATGCCGACCCGGTCGGACCGCAAGCCGGTCGGAACGGCGCCGAGTTCCACCGCCTCCGCGACACCGATGTCCTGAAGACGCTCGAGACGTCCCTGTCGGGACTGTCGCAGGAGGAGGTCCGCCGCCGTCTCCTCCAGGTCGGGCCGAATAGTCTGCGTGAGATCAAGGGCGCGCCGCTCGCCGGCCGGTTCCTCCGGCAGTTCACCCACTTTCTCGCCCTCCTGCTGTGGATCGCGGCGGGGCTGTCGTTTCTCGCCGAGGCCCTCCATCCGGGGCAAGGCATGGCCACGCTGGGGTGGGCGATCCTGGGCGTAATCCTGATCAACGCGGTCTTCACGTTCGTCCAGGAATACAAGGCCGAGCGCGCCGTGCAGGCCCTGCGCCGCCTGCTTCCGGCTGTGGCCTGGGTGCTCCGCGCAGGGCACGCCGAGCAAGTCCCGCGGCGGGAGT
Source organism: uncultured Nitrospirales bacterium (assembly GCA_964568195.1). GTDB lineage: Bacteria > Nitrospirota > Nitrospiria > Nitrospirales > NS-4 > SCTG01. The sequence goes on from CAZMPH010000036.1 coordinate 9,414, forward strand.
TGGTGCCCGGCGACATTCTGCTCCTGGAAGAAGGGGAGCAGGTCTCAGCGGACGCGCGGCTGCTCGAGGCCAACCACATGCGCGTGGACAATTCGTCGCTGACCGGCGAAGCCTACCCGAGGCCACGACGGGTCGAGCCTGTCGAGACGGGGAACATGCTGGATGCGCCCAACCTGGTCTTCGCCGGCACCACGGTCCTGTCGGGACGCGGCCGGGCGGTGGTCTATGCGACCGGACTCCGCACCGAGTTCGGCAAGATCGCGCATCTGGCGGCGGCCGTCGAGCCGGGCCTCAGCCCCCTCCAACGCGAGATCGTGAAAGTCACGCACCTGATCGCCCTACTTTCGGCGATCATGGGGCTGACCTTTTTCGCGATCGGCTTCTCCATGGGGATGGGCATCTGGGTCAGTTCCATCTTCGGAATCGGCATCATCGTCGCCAACGTGCCGGAGGGACTTCTGCCGACGGTCACCCTCGCGCTCGCGCACGGCAGCCAGCGAATGGCCCGGCGCAAGGCGATCATCAAGCAATTGACGTCCGTCGAGACGCTGGGCTGCACCACCGTGATCTGCACCGACAAGACCGGCACGCTGACTGAGAACCGGATGCGGGTGGACCGTCTGTTCGTGGACGGCGAAGACACCGAAGTAAGGGACGGCCAACTGCTGCAGGGAGGCCGCGAGCCCAGCGCGTTCGATCTCAGGAACTGGCAGCCGCTGTTCCGGGGGTTTGCGCTGTGCAACAACGCTCGACGCGTACGGGGGCGCGAAGATCAGGGATTATTTTCGGGAGACCCGACGGAAGCGGCGCTCGCCGAGTTCGCCCACGCATACGGACACAAGGTCGGTGAAGGCGCGACCGGCGAGCGCTTCCCGCGAATGAGCGAGCTGCCCTTCGACGCGGACCGCAAGCGTATGAGCACGATCCTTTGGGTGGAGGGCAAGCTGGC
>CAZMPH010000036.1:10372-16873 GCA_964568195.1 uncultured Nitrospirales bacterium
CTTTCGTCAAGGGCGCACCGGAGTTCGTCCTGCCGCTGTGCGACCGGGCGTTGCTCCATGGCAACACGTTTCTCATGACCCCAAGCGAGCGCGAGAAAGTCCTGGCCCAGAGCCGCGCGTTCGCCCATCAGGCCTATCGAGTGCTGGCCGTGGCGACACGGGACATCGAGCAAGGGCCGGAAGCCCTGACTGTCGACGCGGTCGAGCGCGATCTGGTCTTCCTGGGGCTGGTGGCCATGATGGACCCGCCGCACAAGGAAGTCCCGGAGGCCGTGGCCCGCTGCCGGCAAGCCGGTATCCGGGTCATCATGATCACCGGCGATCATCCCCTGACGGCCCTGGCGGTGGCCCGCAAGGTCGGACTCGTGCCAGCCGAGTCAAACGCCGGGTCTGCGCCGTCAATCACGCTCATCGAGGGCGAACAACTCGACACCTTGAGCGATGAGGATTTACGGACACTGCTCGTTCCTTCCCCGAAGGGGGCGCCGGACCCCGTGTTCGCCCGGATGGCGGCCCGGCACAAGATGCGCATTGTCTCGCAGTTCAAAGAGATGGGCGAAGTGGTCGCAGTAACGGGCGACGGGGTGAACGACGCGCCCGCTCTTCACAAGGCGGACATCGGGATCGCCATGGGCGTGGCCGGCACGGACGTGGCGAAGGAGACGGCCGACATGATCCTGTTGGACGATAATTTCGCCACGATCGTGGCGGCCATCGAGGAAGGCCGCGCGGTGTACTCGAACATCCGGAAGTTCGTGACCTACGTGCTCGCCAGCAACGTGCCCGAGATCGTCCCCTATCTGGGCTACGGGCTTTTCGCGATTCCCCTGCCGCTCACGGTGCCGCAAATACTGGCCGTGGACCTGGGCACCGACATGGTGCCCGCCCTGGCCCTGGGGGCTGAACCGCCGCATGCAGGGCTCATGGACACTCCTCCGCGCCCGCGATCCGAGCGGCTCCTCAGCCTGCCGCTCCTCCTGCGGGCCTACGTCTTTCTCGGCCTGATCGAGGCCGTGATCGCGATGTCCGCGTTCTTCTGGTTCCTGAACGCGCACGGCTGGACCTGGGGCACGCCGCTCGACTGGTCCTACCCGATCAATCGCCAGGCGACCACCGTCACCTTCGCCGCCATCATCATCGCCCAGGTCGCGAACGTGTTCGCCTGCCGGTCCGAGCGGATCTCGATCTTTCGCCTCGGCTTCCTGAGCAATCCGTTCATCCTCTGGGGCATCGCCGTGGAACTGGCGCTGCTCGCGCTGATCGTGTATACACCGCTCGGCAATCTGGTCTTCGGCACGGAGCCGCTGCCGCTGTGGGCCTGGGGCCCGCTGCTTCTCGGCGCCATTGGGCTCCTGTTCGCGGATGAAATCAGAAAAATCGCGATGGAACGGCGGTCGCCCAAGTCCATGAACTGACGCTTCATGATACAGCCTCTTGATAACACCTGTCCCATTTCTCCTCCTGGAGCATCGCATCGATTCGGCAGTTCTGAGCCTTTTCAACACCATGAGAGACGCTCGACATTGGCGTGATTCTCGCAACGTTCCTCAACCAGAAAACGAGAGTAACAACCATGAAGGAGGGAGTCCAATGGCGGCTGAAGACAACGGACATTCGGCAGGAGCGGTGGGGGTTGCCTTTTTGGCAGGGGCCGTGATCGGCGTGGGAGCGGCATTGCTGTTGGCTCCTCAGTCAGGAGCGGAAACCCGGAGGCTGCTCAAGACATACACTGAGAAGGCCGAGGAGGAAATTCTGGAAAAGGCCAAAGAGGCCAGGGCCACCCTGGATACGACCATCGAACAGGGCAAGCAGTTCGTCAAAGAAAAGAAATCGGTGCTGACCGAGGCCTTTGAAGCGGGGAAAGAAGCCCTGAAGAGAGAGCGCGCGAGTTAATCCACGAAAGGAGGCCAATGATGAAGCTGTTGGGGACCAAGAAAAAGCAGCCGGTTCTGATGCTACCCATGGCGCCTGCCGGAGATCTCCACGAGCAGATCGCCAAGCGAGCCTATGAACTCTTTGAAGCGGGCGGCTCCCTAGATGGTACTGACAGGGATCATTGGCTGGAAGCAGAAAGGGATATCCTAGAGGGTAAGTACCAGGCCGCCTAGCGCCATCTACAAAACCAACCGTCACAATAAGGAGGTATGGTCATGAATGCTTTAACCACATGGGATCCGTTCAAAGAACTGAATGAGCTGGAAAACCGGCTGTCCACGATCTTCGGCCGGGCGCCGGTCCGCAAGAACGGCGAGAAGGACGAGGCCATGACGGTCGCCCAATGGGCGCCACTGGTGGACATCACGGAGGATGACAAGGAATACCTCATCAAGGCCGAGCTGCCCGAGGTCAAGAAGGACGACTTCAAGGTGTCGGTCCAGGACGGCGTCCTCACGATCTCCGGCGAGCGCAAGTACGAGAAAGAAGAGAAGGGGAAGAAGTACCACCGGACGGAATGGGCCTACGGCAGCTTTTCGCGCAGCTTTACCTTGCCGGATGATGCCGACGCCGAAAAGGTGGCCGGCGACTTCAAGGACGGGGTGCTCAAGGTCCACGTGCCGAAGTCCGAGAAGGCCAAGCCGAAGAAGATCGAGGTGAAAGTCGGGTAACGAACCGAAGGAGCGCTTGTCGCAAAATATATCATTGCGCTATTCTTGCCGAGGTAGAGGGATTCCGTATATGGCCTCCGAAAGCAAGGCATCGCGGTCTGTCCGCCCGCTTTATATCCCGACGTCGTGGGAGGATGCCGCCGAGGCCGGCCGCCGGATCCACGCTATCCATCACGCTTATCGAGGATGAGCAACTCGATGCCTTGAGCGATGAGGATTTACGGCAGCGACAGTGACGGCAGGAGTTTAGGGCGCCGCGCGCTCGCGGGCTTGGGCGCAGGGCAGGCAGGCGGCGGCGGCGGGCAACGCTTCCAGGCGGGCCAGGGGGATGGGCTTGCCGCAGGTTTCGCAGCGCCCATAAACCTCGTTTGCGATCCGGCCGAGCGCCCGATCAATTTCCTCGATCTCTGCCTTTTGCCGGTCATCCAGACGCGCGAGCAAGCGAATGAAGGTCTCGTCCTGAGCGCGCTCCTCACGCTCGCTCTCGATATCGGTTTCCAGCCATAAAAGATCATCTTCGATGTCGGCGACTTCTTTGAACAGTTCGCGACGGCGCGCCAGCAGTTTCTTGCGAAGCTCTTTGATCGGCAACATGGTCCTCCCTCTCAATGAGTTATCTGCTGTCGTTTTGTGATCCACTACGCTACTCACACGTCCCAGGGCAGAAGAAGACGATGAAGACGAACACCACGAGGCCGAGCGCGACCGCTCCGAGAATCAGCCACTGTGTCCGCGTCATCACCCCGCCTCGCCTTTCGCCCCGTGCCAGGCCTACAGCATCGCCAGCGTCCGCCGCAGGATCTCTTCCGCATCGGCGAGCGGCAGGTCTTCCTCCTGCAAAACACCCAGGATTTTCAGGGCCAGTTGGAGCTTCTTTGCATTATCGAGCATGTCACGCCTCCTTTACTCCTGATCAGAGCAACGTGGTCGCAATACCCAGATACACGGCCACGCTCAGGAGGTCCTGAACGACCGTCGCGATCGGACCTCCGGCCAGCGCCGGATCCGCTCCCATCCGATCGAGCCCCCAGGGCAGCAGGCTGGCGACGATCGTGGCAATCACCGCGGTCACGGTCAGCGTCAACCCCACCACCATCGCCACCGACCAAGACCCGCCAAAGACCAGAAACCCGACCATCGCCAGCCCCCCGATCGTGGCGCCGACCAGCAGGCCGAGGGCGCCTTCGCGCACCAACTGGACGCTCAGCGACACCTTGCCGTACGACAGCGCACGCACCAGGATGGTCTCGGTCTGCGTGCCCACCGCGTCGGCCATGTAGACCACCAGCGGCAGGAAAAAAGCGAGGGTGATCTCCCGCTGCAGCGCCGCTTCGAACAGGCTGGCGATCCCGCCGGCCAGAAATCCGCCGGCGAGCCCTATGACCAGCCACGGAATCCGCGCGCGGAACGCCCCGAACGTTTCGTGCGCCTCGGTGGGAGCCGGGTGCGCCGTCCCGACGCCGCCCAAGCGAAGAAAATCGGCCACGTGCTCTTCATGCAACTGCGCGAGCAGGCGCCCGATGGGAATGGCGCCGAGGAGCCTCCGCTGGGCATCCACCACGGCGACATCCGCGTCATGCCGCTCCACCGCGAGCAGCGCCACGGCCTCGGCTTTGTCCTCCGGGTGAACCTCCACCGGAGGATCGCCCTGCAGCCCGTCGAGCACCGAGTCCAGCGGCGCAATGACGAGCGTCTCCACCGGCACCTGGCCGACGAGCCGGGACTCCTCATCGACGAGGTACACATGGCTCGCCTCTTCCGGATGGCGCGCGCGCAGGGCAGCCAGCGCGCCGCCCACGGTGTCTTTCGGCCGCGCGATAGGCACGGCGGGGGTCATCAGCTCGGCCGCAACCTTCATGGTTTCTCCAGAAGCGCCGCCAGGTACGCGATGCAGCCGTTCAGGGTGGACATCTTCGGGTAGTCCGCTTCAGGAATCTCGGCGTGCAGCGCCTCGTGAACGGCGATGACAAAGTTCAGGAAGTCCATGGAGTCGATGTCCAATTGGTCGCGAAAGCTCACGTCCGGCTTGATCGTCGTGAGGTCCGCCTCGGGCGCGATCTCGCCGAGCGCCCGGAGCACGGTGTTGCGGATTTCGTCCTTCGTGGGCTTCGCAGTCATAGCCGACCGGGCTCCTGCAGCAGGCGATCCACGGCCGCCAGAAACAGAGCACCACGATGCCCGTCGCTCACCCGGTGGTCGGCGGACAGCGTGGCGGTCAGCACGGACCGCGGGACGATCTGCTTGTCCACAATCCACGGCCGCTCGACGATCTTGCCGAAGCCGACGATCGCGACCTGCGGCGAGTAGATGATGGCGTAGACCGACTCGACGCCCTGCTCGCCGAGGCTGGTCACGGTGATGGTCGGATCGGAGAGCTCGGAGCTCCGTAAGGCGCCGGCGCGGGCGCGGTTCACGAGATCGCGGAAGTTCCGCATGAGGTCGTTCAGGCTTTGCTTGTCCGTGTCGTGCATGGCGGGAGCCACAAGGCCGCCCTGCCGCAGCGTGATCGCCACCCCGACATGGATGGCCTCGCTCCGTACCACCTCGTTGCCTTTCCACAGCGCGTTCAGTTCGGGCACTTCCCGCAGCGCCAGCGCCACCGCTTTGAGAAGCAGCACGCCGTAAAGCAGCCGTTCTTTGACGGGCCGCTTGAGATTCTCCTCGTTCAGCCACGCCAGCGCCCGGCTCACATCAATCGTTGTGCTCGCATAGTAATGGGGGATCTCCCGCTTGGAGCGGGCCATGGCGGTGGCGATAGCCTGCCGCATCCGGGCGTATTTGTCGGTTTCTGCTTCGGGTTTGGCAGGAGCTACGGCCGTAGGCTTCCCTGTCGCGGCACGCTCGATGTCCTGTCGCGTAATCGCGCCGTCGGGCCCCGTGCCCTTTATGGTGGAGAGATCAACGCCCAACTCGGCGGCCAGTTGCTTCGCCGCAGGGGACACCTTGAGCCGCCCTGCCTCAGCAACAGGCGTCACAGGAACAGCAGCCGACCGAGGCGGCGGCTTGGCAACAGACGCCGCCTGCTTCGGCTCCGTAACAGGCTTCCCCTCTTCCCGAATGATCGCCAGCACCATGCCGACCGGCACTTTCGTCATCGGCTCGACGAGCGTCCGCTCCAGGACGCCGGTCATGAAACTCTCGATCTCGATGATGCCCTTGTCGGTTTCGACCTCCGCGATGATATCGCCCTTCTTGACGGCCTCGCCCGGCTTCTTCAGCCAGGCGACCAGCGTGCCGGCCTCCATATCCGCTCCCAGCGAGGGCATCGTGAACTCAGCCATGGAGCAAGCCCTGCACCGTCTTCACGATCGAGGCAACCTGCGGCAGAGCCGCATCCTCCAGATGTTTCGGGTAGGGCACCGGCACCTCGGCGCCACACACGCGAGCGACCGGCGCGTCGAGGTCGTAGAACGCGCCCTCCACGATCTGCGCGCTGATCTCCGCCGCGAAGCTGCCCGTCCGCCAGGCCTCGTCCACCACCACCGCGCGATGTGTCTTTCTCACCGAGGCCAGGATCGTCGCCTGGTCCAGCGGACGGAGCACGCGGAGATCAATCACCTCGGCCTCGATCCCGGCGACAGCCAGTTGATCGGCGGCTTCCAACGTCTTCCACAGCGAGCCGCCGAACGTGATCAGGGAGACGTCCTTGCCCGGCCGGCGCACTGCCGCCTTGCTGAGATCCACGGGGCCGGCGCCCTCTTCAATCTCGCCCTCCATGGGATAGAGCATCGCGTGTTCGAAGATAAAGACTGGGTCCGGTTCTTGGAGCGCGGCCAGCAGCATGCCCTTCGCGTCGGGGATCGTCGCAGGCATTACCACCTTGATGCCGGGAATGTGCGCATACCAGCCCTCCAGGCTGTGGGAGTGCTGGGCCGCGACCTGGCGTCCCGCGCCG
>CAZMPH010000037.1:0-16598 GCA_964568195.1 uncultured Nitrospirales bacterium
AAACAGATCGCCGACGATGTTCATCCCCGCCATCAGTGGGCCTTCGATCACCTCCAGCGGTTTCGCATACTTCCGTCTCGCTTCTTCAACGTCCGCTTCAATATATTCCACGATGCCCTTCACGAGCGCGTGCGAGAGCCGCTCCTCGACGGACGCCTGCCGCCAGGCGTCTTCCTGGACCGCCGCCTTGCCCTTCTGCTTCACGGTCTCGGCGAAGGCGACCAGGCGCTCGGTCGCGTCCGGCCTTCGGTTCAGCAGCACGTCCTCCACCAGCTCCAGCAGGTCCTTGGGGATCTCTTCGTACACCGCGAGCTGCCCGGCGTTGACGATGCCCATGTCCAGACCCGCTCGGATCGCGTGATAAAGGAAGGCCGAGTGCATCGCCTCGCGCACCGCGTTGTTGCCCCGGAACGAGAACGAGATGTTGCTCACGCCGCCGCTCACCTTACAGCCCGGCAGCGTCGCCTTGATCCTCCGCGTCGCCTCAAGGAAGTTGACCGCGTAATTATTGTGTTCCTCAATCCCCGTCGCAACCGTCAGGATATTGGGATCGAAAATGATGTCCTGCGGCGGAAATCCGATGTCCGCCGTCAGAATCCGGTATGCCCGCGAACAGATTGCGACCTTCCGCTCCACGGTATCGGCCTGCCCCGCTTCATCGAACGCCATGACGACGACCGCCGCCCCGTACCGCTTGACCAGCTGCGCGTGATGCTTGAACGCTTCCTCGCCTTCCTTCAGGCTGATCGAGTTGACGATGCCCTTGCCCTGCACGCACTTGAGCCCTTCCTCGATCACCTCCCACTTCGAACTGTCCACCATGAGCGGGACGCGGGCAATGTCGGGTTCCGAGGCGATCAGCTTCAGGAACGTGGCCATGGCCTGCTTCGAGTCCAGCATGGCCTCGTCCATGTTCACATCGACGATCTGTGCGCCGCCCTCCACCTGATGTCGCGCGACCGCCAGCGCGCCTTCGTAGTCGTCGCTTAGGATCAGTTTGGAAAACGCTGGCGAACCGGTGATGTTGGTCCGCTCGCCGATGTTGACGAAGTTCGTGTCGGGGCGGATCGTGAGCGGCTCCAGCCCACTCAGACGCGTGTACGGTTCAGGCGCGACCCGCCGGTGTGGTGCGAGTCCCTGCACTGCGTCCGCGATCGCCTTGATATGCGCCGGCGTGCTGCCACAGCAACCGCCGACGATGTTCAGCCATCCCTGCACGGCAAAGTCCCGCAGGTCCGCCGACATGATCTCCGGCGTCTCGTCGAACCCGCCGAACGTGTTTGGGAGGCCGGCGTTGGGATAGCAACTGATGTACACAGGCGTAATGCCTGCCAGTTCTTCGATGTACGGCCTCATCTGTTTCGCGCCGAGGGCGCAGTTGATCCCCACGCTCAGCAGCTGCATGTGTGAAATTGAATTCCAGAACGCCTCTCCTGTCTGCCCGGACAGCGTGCGCCCGCTTCGGTCGGTGATCGTCACCGAAACCATCACCGGCACGCGCCGGCCTTTCGCGTTGAAATATTGATCGATGGCAAAGAGCGCCGCCTTGAGGTTCAGCGTATCGAAGACCGTCTCGGCCAGCAGCAGGTCCACCCCACCATCCATCAGCCCGCGGATCTGTTCGGTGTAGGCTTCCACCAGCTGATCGAAGGAAACGGCCCTGAACGCCGGGTTGTTGACGTCGGGCGACATCGAGGCAGTCCGGTTCGTCGGACCGATCGCGCCGGCCACGAACCGCGGCCGTGCCGGCTCCTTCGCCATCACCGCATCCGCGGCCCTGCGGGCGACTCTTGCCCCGGCCAGATTCAGGTCATACGCCAGGTGCGCCAGGCGGTAGTCCGCCATCGAGATGGAAGTTGAGTTGAACGTGTTTGTCTCGATGATGTCGGCGCCCGCCTCCAAGTACTCACGGTGAATAGTTTCGATCAGGCCCGGCTGGGTGATAGACAATAAATCGTTACATCCCTTGAGATCGCACGGATGGCGCGCGAACTGCTCCCCCCGGAACCCCGATTCATCAAGCTGGCGCGCCTGAATCATGGTCCCCATCGCGCCATCGAGGATGGCAATGCGGTTCTGCAAGAGCTGCTCTATGCGCATATTAGGGGACTATACTGGATAGAGCACGCCTTCGCAAGACGACTGCCTTGACAATCTCATGATCGGCCCTTAGGATTCCCTAGGATTGGAGGTTTGTAGTTGAAAACGGCTCTGCTGCTGCTCGTCGGAGTCATCGCCTGGGCAATCTCGCCTTGCCCGGCGTTCGCGAGCGCATTCTTTCCGGACGGGTATCTTGGCCTGACACAGGAAGAACTCCGCGCCAAGCTCGGCAAACCCCACAAAGTCAGAGACCTATCGGCCGCCCTTCGCGTGTACAAATACTATTCGTTCGAAGAATGGGACGGCGTCGTGAAGGAGCAGTTGCCGGACTCAATCGGCGAGGACGTGTACCTCTACGTCCGGGACAAAACCAATGTGCGGTACTCTTTCCAGTACGCCGCGGAGAGCAAGCCGGGCTCTGACACGCGCACCCTTATCGTGAAACTGGTGGAAGTCGAATTCTTGAGCCCCGATCCCCTGACCGGGTCCGTCGAGGGCCCGGTGGCGGTGCCGGCAGCCGTGCCGTTGGCCGACCTTCCCAGGCTGGTACCGGAATTCAAGCCGTCCACGTCGGACGATGCCCCCACCTATCGGTCGAGCGCCTTCGTGCTTCTGATCCAGAACCAGGTGTCGAAGGAGGCCCGCCGTCTGATCAAAGACCGGCAGCGCGACGATTATGACTGGTCGTTATCGTATCGCCTCTATACCTATACCGTCGAAGGATTCCCGCCTTACCTAACCTTGAGCGCGCCCGCGAACCGTATCGAGTTCGGCATTGACAGCGTTCAACTCATCAAGGACCATAACAGACTGACCCACGAGGCGATCGTCAATCCCTATTCGGCCAAGGCCGCCTCGCTGCCCCCTCCGCCGGAAACGGGCAGGAAGAAAATTCCCAAGCCGCGTTACGCGCCGTAATATCAGCGCTCCGAGTCATCAGCGAACCGGACGTCCCGCTGATCTGCCAAGAGAAGATAGGCTTCTCCCCATTGCCGCGCGCTTTCGAGGCTCCATTCCTCATCGGCTTCGAGGGGCTTCAGCCGTAGCCCCCAATTCCCCCCGGAAACCAGATAGACGACGCCGGCGCCTGAATCCTCCACCGGTTGAGCCATCGCAGGGCACACAGGCGCGGATGGGTCCTCCCGCCAACCGGTCACCCGGCACCACTCACCGGAGGAGACCCGGTCGTACACCCGCACTTGCGAAACCGGACGCGCCGGCCCCAGTTCTAGGAATCGGACAAAGACGGAATTCTCACAGTTGGGATTCGGGTCGACTTCGACATACATACGAGCACCTAGCCGGGAATCCGGCGCGCTTGACCATACGGAAACCACACTGGTAGATTATACGAGATGTGCGCTCCTGACACCGTGACGAACGAGGCACCTGTGGCTCCGCAGTCCCTTCCTTTTCTGCGCCAGCGCTCCCTTCGCATCACCCTGTACGCAATACTCGTAGCCATGCTGCTCGGGATGGTAACCTGGCGCTTCCTTCCGTATTATCAATACACGTCTCTTGATGAGGCCATCGCCAAAAAACGCGTAGTCGTCGGTATGAGCCGCGAGCAAGTCCTGAAGAGTTGGGGGTCTCCCTACAAAATCGACATAACGTATACCGACTCAGGCATCCGCCGGGAACTGTGGGTGTTTGAGGATTGGATCGACAGCTCGACCGTCAAGCACCGCTATCTCTATTTCGAGGAAAGCGCCCTGGTCGGTGGGTGGTACTGACGTACGGTCACCCCACATGCCCTTCGCGCTCGGGCGGCTCGGTCTCAGAGCTTAGAAAATCACGGGCCAGCAGTGAGGCTCGGTCAAAATCGGATTCGGCGACCAGAATCACCCGTTCGTTGAACGGAAAGATATTGAGGCCCGGATACAGGCCGCCGAAAAATTCATTCTGGACGTAAAAATCGATGCCGTCACATTCCAGAAGGCTCGTCAGCACCATCAGTTCGGCTTCATCGCGGGGTGACAGGAGCTTGGTCATGTTTGATTCTAGGCCCCGAGTAGCTCAAAATGCAACGCTGGAGCTACGGAATGATCAGGGAGTCTCGGTAATTTGAATACGCCGTTCCTGGCCGGGCCCGCCGGATACCATCATGACCCGTTTCCATTCGCGGATCGTGTAGACCGCCCAGGCGTTGGGCGTGCCCTGGTAATACGCGTCGGGATCCTCTCCCGTGGCGTTAAAATAGATGGGTTCCGTGAAGCCTTCGTCAAGGACCGTATCCAGAAGGCTCTCAGCCGTGATGCCTCGCCCTTTGAGCGAGACGTCGGCAAGAACCTTCAAGATATCGTCGGTGTTTTGAATGGTCAGGGTTTGCATATGACCACGCATTCTAACGGCTCGCCTAGAGCGATGCAACGGAGAACGTTATGAAGCCTCTCTTGAGCGAACAGTTCCGCGAAAAAATGATGGCGATCATGGATCGAAAAGACCACTGGGCCTGGCCGCATTTCTCAGGCCCCCAAATCACCAAGGCCCAGCTCGAAATCCATTTCCGGCAGGAGTACGCAGTCTACGTGCGGGACTTCCCCGTGTTCCTCGGCCGCATCCACGGGAAAAATCCTCCCCGCCCCGTCCGGAGCGAACTGGCCCGCAACCTGTACGAGGAAGACACCGGGGGCCTCTCGCTGGGACAATCCCACCCCGACTTGTTCCTGACCATGATGCTCGGCTTGGGATTCGAGCGGGCGCACTTCCGCGATGTCAGTCTTCTCTCAGAGAGCCGGGCATACCGGGAGTGGCTCGACAAGGTCACCTTGGACGGTGACTGGTTGACCGGGCTCGCCGTCATCACCATCTTTGTCGAGGGGAACCTCCATGACCGGCAGGAAGTCCTCCATCCCTCTCCCCCCAAGGACGCCGAGCAGATTGAGGAGATCGTGCGCAAGCATCACCTAGTGCAGAACCACGGGATCGACCTCAAGTACCTGGACCTCATTCGTGTGCATCTGATGGTCGAACCCTCCCATCGCCAGGCAGCCTGGCAGTCCATTCTGACATACGCGACGGGAGCCGCCGACCAGCAGCTGATTCTCGGCACCTTGCAGGAGGGCCTGGAACACTGGCTCCGCTACCGGGACGGAGTCGCCCGGTCCTGCGGCCTTCGGAAGTGAGGCGAGCTACTCGGGCTTGATGAGAAAATGCAGCGCGGTATCGGCGAGGATGCCGCCCCAGGCGATCAGGTTGAGGGCTCGCAGGGGTCGCGCCCGGTCGCGATGCCAGATCCGCACCAATTGAGCCAGCAGCAGAGCCTGCGTCACAAGAGACGGCAACCGGTGGACATGGGGTGAAAGCGTACCGCCCTCGCTGGCCATGGCGACCACCGCCGTGAAAAGGTAGCACACCAGCGCCGACACCTGAATGAGGACATCGGCTTTGGTGGCTTTCCCCTTGACAACCCAGACGGTGGCGGCGCTGAGCGCGATGATGACCAGCAACAACAGCAAGGGGAAAAGCGGCCACCATACCTTCGCGTTGAGCAATGCCGCTACACTGTGAGCCATACCGAGCCGGAGGTTAGCACGGAGGACGACCGGGATTCCAACAACCGCGCCCCGCTTTTAAAGGAGGATGGATCTCACATGAACTCCTGCGAGATGAACATCCGATCCGGGCTGTACTATCCTTTTCATCTGTGTCCCCCGGAGAGCCTCGAACATTTTCTGTCCCGATACGACACCGTCCATTTCCGGGACTATATGGCGCTCCAACTGACCCCCACCAGCGGCACCATGGCCTACTCTGATCGTATGGGCGACATGCATACCGACCTGCTGGAGCAAGGACGCATCGTCCAGGGCCTCAACGTCAGCGGACCGTTGAGCCCGGAAATGGATCGTCGCATCGACCGTGACTTGAAGGATCGCCAGTGGCGCGAAATCTTCCATTTCGCCGTCAGGAACGACATACGCTTTCAACGTGGCCTCGCCGAGCCTGGAACCGCGTTCCAGCCGTGGATGCCGGAACGGTGGATACACTGGCAAATCACTCTCGCGGACATCCGCCAGATGTCCTGCTTGAAGCTGGAACCGGAACGCGCGGTTGCGTTCGAGTATGGCCTGATGCTGGTGAAAACATCCGTCTCGCTCTGGCACACGATCCAGCTGTGCCAGCAGCACGGCATGGACGCCATCACCGACTCGCCGCGCCACGATCAACTGCTCCAGCGCATCATGAAGCGAGACCGGATGTCCCTGCCGACATACCTGCTGCGGCTGGCCCTCCTCTAGCGACATGGCGCCTCTCCCCTCAGCCCCGATTCCCGAGACCATAGAAGAGGCGGGCGCCCTTACCGGCGATGAGCTTGGCGCCCGCGTCATTGTCTATAATTGCGACTGCCACACGTACCAGCAGGTGATTGACTTACTGTGCCGGGCCGTCCCTCAAATGACTCCCTCCCGCGCATTCGAACTCGCGTACCGGATCGACCATATGGGATCGGCCGAAGTGTACGAAGGGCCTCTCAAAATATGCGAGCGGGTTGCCTCCGTTCTGGCCGGTGGCGGCTTGCGCGTGGCAGTCCAGTAGCAGCCGCTTCCTCATCTTCTCAGCTTTTCTTGATAAAGCTGATCGCATCCTTGTATTCCGCGATCGCTGCGGCTAGCGCCTGGGCTCCGCGAGGAATATTGGCTTCGAGGACAGCTTCCACGTCGGGATTCTCGATTACCACTTCGTACCGATCCTGCACGTTGGTCATGCGCACCCCTTCTCCCGAAATATCCCGCGGCATGTAGAGCTCGAGCCAGACCTCTTTTTCGACTAGACACACGTCACGAAACCGCTCGTACAAGAGCTTCAGCTTCTCAGGATCACGTTCTTTCATGGGATGCACCCGTGAGATTCAGCGCTGAAACGCCGAAGGGCCGGCCAGCTTCATCAGCCGGCCGGCCCCATACCACACATTCCAGCAGTTTTTCCGGTCACTCCCACGCGCCGGATTTCGGCTACCGCTCAGGCGGTTCGGACGCGCTTCCGCGACTGAGTGACCGGCATAACGAATCCGTTGGGCTGAACTTCCTTGACTTGGGCCGTCGTATAAATCCGCGCCCCATACAATTCATAAATTTTCGCCACCGCCCCCTTGTCACCCTTCCGCGCTTTGGCAAACAGCCGGCGCCGTTCTTCCAACTCGTCCTCGGCCACGGTGGTGGCAAGCGCCGATTGGCCTTTCGTTCTTTCAATCGGTCTGGCAGGCCTGATGCTCTCGGATGCCTTGGCTGGGCCGCCGGCTACTGTCGCGATTTTCCGATGCCGCTCATTGCGATGCCCACTGAGTTTGTGGGCTTTATGCACTTTGAAAGCTTTGTGCGTCCTGACTTTTACTTTATTTTTTCGAATCTTCTTCATGCCTTTTTGTCCTCTGACCTAAAATGGTATTATGATGCCGAGCGTTTGATATTATCACAAATCGCTCTTCTCCTGCTAAAAATCTCATTAATCCACAATCCATGTGAGATACGTAGTACACCGTATTTAATAATTTATAATTCATTGATAATACAGTTAAATTTAAAATATCTGGCTGTGAAAAAAGTGCGCATGCGCCGATGCGGGTGGGAAAATCTTATCCACAGATGGGAAAATCTTATCCACAGAAAGGAGATGTTGTTATAATAATAACTCTCATGGAACTCGTTGATACGAAAGGAGACATCCTATGGCGATGACATACAGCAAGGAGGTTCCCCTGACCGATGCCCAGGATGATCCCGAAGCCCGGGAGCTCTTGCGTCGCGCCTTTGAGAAGACCGCACGCTGGCCGGCAGCTTTCAAAGGATTCACCGCCGACCTTACCGTGAACGTAGACGGAAAAGAGCTCAAAGGAACGGTCACAGTCAAATCGGCGCAGGATGTCGCCGTATCGCTTGCGGATGCCGAAATCCAGAAATGGGCGACCGGTACGATCGGCATGATCGCCGTCCACCGCGGTCCCCGGACGTTCGACCAATCCGACGGGAAAAGCGTCCTCACGCTGGACAGGGGCGCCGCTCATCCCCTGGGCCAGACCATTCACATTCACGACGCCATGAAATCCCACTACCGGGTGAAGGACGACCGGATAACGCAGATCAACCGGACGATGGGACCCATGAAATTCACCATCAACGTCGAGGACAGCGCAATCACGGCGGACAACAAGTACCTGACTACCCGATACACCGTTTATTACTTCAATCCGCAGGACGGCCGGTTGACGAACGCCGAGAGTTTTACCGACTCCCACGTCCGGGTCGGCCAGGCGGACCTGCCCGCATCGCGCCGCATTATCTCCGGGGAGAACGGAACCGTGTCAGTCAAGACTCTTACCTTCACGAACCACCGGCTGCTGTAAGGAGGCACACGCATGTCCATGGACATCCCCGGCTCAACCGGCATGGGCCCGATGAAGGGCAATACGCCCGATTCGCTCATGGGACGCGTGGAGCGTCCGCGGCCGAGCGACCTGACGAAGGAGTATCCCCGAAGTTCCCGCGAATTGCTGGGTGCCTATGTTCATCTGGCCCGGATGATCGACAAGGGCCGCGCGCGCGAGGCCGGAATCAACGGGCCCTATATTTACCCCTGCCCACTGGACAAGGCCCTCCTGACATTTCTTGAGGTCTTGGAGCAGGACTTCGCCTACGCCGCCAAGTCCCGCAGCGATGAACTCATCCTCGAGTGGCTGGCCGTGCACGGGCGGCCGCGTTCCAAAAAGCAAATTGAGCTGTGGAACAAGCAAATGCTGGAGCGGGGTCCCGACGACGACGCCAAGTGGGCCTATTTCAAAAAAACCCGGGACGAGATCGACCCCTCGCGCACCGACATTGTCACGTGGATCGACCTCTTGGATCTCGAAGAGGGGCGTCCTGTTCCGAGACGCGACGCCGCTCCCTAGGCTTCACTCTTCATCATCATCGGCCCAGGGATCAGCCCGTTCGAGGGCCTTCTGCTGCTCTATCGCGTTCTCGAGGAGGACCCGAACGAAGAGCGCCGCGGCAGAGTCGCTTGGCTGGAGCGACGCCTTGCTGGACGCACTCACTTGATCGAGCCACGCCTTCTGATCTGAAGAAATCTGGATGCGGATTTCGACCAACTCCTTCTTTTCCAGCAGCGCGTTCAGCGCTTCCTTGGGAACCATGTCCAGGCTCTGACGCAGCTCTTCGGCGTTCCACAGCATCGTCCGCATAAAGATGGAGATCACGGATCCCTCCGGGAGGCTGCCCCCCGGCGGGACGGCAATCTTGCCTTTCTTCATCATCATCTCCAGCCAGGCCTTCTGTTCCGGCGTAATCATGACAGGAATTTCGACCAGCGGCACTTTGCTGAACAGATCCATATACTCTCTTCCTTCCCTTCGTTAAGCAACGCCAACGCGGTTGGGCGCCTCCCGGCCGGCCAGGACCGCGGTGATGTTTTCGAGGACCATCATGCCCATCTTCACCCGTGTCTCTCGCGTTGCGGATCCGATGTGCGGCAAGAGCACCACGTTAGGGAGCGCCAGCAGCCTGGGATCGACGCGAGGCTCCTCCGGGTACACGTCCAGGCCGGCGCCGGCCAGCCGCCCCTGCTCCAGCGCCTCGATCAGAGCCGGTTCATCCACAATTGCGCCACGAGCCGTGTTGATAAGGTAGGCCGTCCGCCGTATCAGTGCGATCTCGGCTTTTCCGATCATGCCCCGCGTCGAACCGTTCAACGGACCGTGGATCGTAATAATGTCCGCATCCTGAAGCAACTGCGTCAGAGAGACGCTCCTCACCCACAACGCCCTGTCCACGTCCGGAGCGAGGGGATGCGGGTTGTGATACAGGACATTCATGCGGAACCCCGTCGCTCGCCGGGCGACTGCGCGGCCGATCCGGCCCATCCCGATGATCCCAAGCGTCTTTCCGAAGATATCCGTACCCAATACCTGCGTGGGCGCCCACCCCTCCCATCTCCCTTCTCTCACCAGTCGCTCCGCCTCCGGAATCCGGCGTGCCACCGCCAGAATCAACGCCCAGGTCAGATCGGCCGTGGCCTCCGTCAGAGCCTCAGGGGTATTGGTCACGACGATGCCGCGTCTCGAAGCCGCCGCAACGTCGACGTTATCATAGCCGACGGCATAGACGGCGACGACCTTCAGACGCGGCGCTCTTTGCAGGAGTTCCTCGTCCACGCGATCCGTCAAGGTTACCGCCATCGCATCGGCGGCGGCGGCCGCCTCAAACAGCTCGGCTCTTGTCGCCGGGCGATCCCCGGGGCGGCCGATGAGGGTAAAGCGCCGGGCGAATTCCGCCATCACCGGATCAGGCAGACGCCTGCTTACATACACGGCGGGCATCGGGGTGAACCCTCAAGAAGGCAAAGAGGCCTCGAACCACGCGATGGTTTCCCGGAGGCCTTCCTCGAAAGGAGTCGACGTCCGAAACCCGAACTCTTTCTCAGCGCGGGACACATCCAGGCAGCGACGTGGCTGGCCGTCCGGACGAGTCACATCCCATACCACACGGCCGGAGTAGCGCGTTAAGCGAGCGATCAGACCGGCCAGATCTGTAATGGACATTTCAAACCCGGCGCCCAGATTGACCGGCTCGGAACTATTATACCGCTCGGCCGCCAGGACGACGCCTTCAGCGGCGTCGCGAACGAAGAGGAATTCCAGACGACTCGTGTATTGTCCCAGCAGCCCATTGATGGTTACTGTTTCGCCGCAGGGCGCG
The DNA here is from genome assembly GCA_964568195.1 of uncultured Nitrospirales bacterium. Taxonomy (GTDB): domain Bacteria; phylum Nitrospirota; class Nitrospiria; order Nitrospirales; family NS-4; genus SCTG01. The sequence goes on from CAZMPH010000037.1 coordinate 10,791, forward strand.
TGTCTTTGCCGGGGCCGACGGTGAACTCCATGCGCGTCACGCCTTTCACGTTCGCGCACCAATCGCCCAGGCCGGGTGAGATAAGGCGAAACGGCCCCCCTTCTTCCTTGCTCAAGGGATGTCCGTCCCGCCTATAGATGAGGATGCCGGTTTCCGCCGCCTCTTTCATGTGCAGGCTGGCGGCGTACTGCCCGTCGGCGGAATGAAACGTCACATGGTCCACGCCGATTTTGCAGGTGGCGATATTCAGCAACGCACGAACGCGGACGGCCTGGCCTCGCATATCGGGGATTTCCACGGACACGTCCGGGATCTGCTCTGTCGCCGGCAGCTTGGCAAGCGCCTCGATATCGAAGGCGAGCGGCTGGATCACCTGGCCATCGATCCGGAGGAGGACAGGCCCCATCGGTGCCGGCTCGGTGATGGTCTTGATCAAGGCACAGACGGCTTCATTGACCGGAGTCCGGATCCCCAATTCGCTCCCGCGCCGCACGAGGTAGCCGTTGAGGTGATCGATCTCCGTCCGACGGCCCGCCTTCCAGTCGTCGAACATGGACGTATGGATGTCGCGAATCTCTTGCGACCATTGGATGACCTTGTCCGCGATGTCGGGATCGAGATCTACGCCGTCGGCCTGCGCCACCGCCACCGCTTCTTCGACGATCAGCTTAATCATTGCGCGCATCTCCGGATGCGAGATGGCCTTTGAGACGCGGTCGTTGAGCAGCACCGTCAGCGGATTGAATGCCACGTTCCAGCACATTTTTTCCCATTTCGTCCGCATGATGTTATCAGACACCTGGCAGGGTATCCCGGCCCCTTCAAAGAGCGATTTAAGAGCCTCAAGTTCGACGGTCGGAGTCGGCTCGAGAGGCGCCTGAGCGTGGCTCCCTTGCCGTCGAAGCTCGCCGAGCTTGGCGAACGGACCTTTTCCCTGAAAGGACGGTGCGGACGCGTCCTCCTCCATCGTCGGCTCCCCCATCCCCCCGGCACTCCACTTCCCGATGGCCACCGCCCCTCTTTTGTAATGCTCGATGACGCCGGGTTCGGCGATCCTGGAATAGATGTAGGCGACCCCGCCGAGGACCGGAATGCCCGGAGCCAGTTCCCGGATGCGCGCCTCCGTGTCAACCCCATTCTGAAGCGTGAGAATCGTGGCTTGAGGGGACAAGGCAGGACGGAGGTGGGTGATGACCTCATCCAGATCGTATCGCTTGACCGAAAGAATAATGAGATCGGACTGCGGCAGGTCATGGGGCTCGCTGCTTGCAACGGGATAGACCGTGAAGGACTGGTCCACGCTGTGGACCGACAGGCCCTTCTGCCGGACCGCTGCGAGCGTTTGGGCGCGCAACAGAAAGGAGCACGGCACACCGGCTTTCACCAGGCTGGCTCCGAAAAAGCCGCCCACCGCCCCGGCTCCGACCATCATGATCTTCATCCGATCCTCGCTCCCGGAAAGTACTGCCGTCCCATCATGCCTCAACCTTTCCCGATGGTGCAAGACGGCTTCCGGCGGACAGACGCTAGCTCGGCAGCGGCGCGCCGAGCAACGTCAACAGTTCGCTCAGACCGCTGATCGTGATCACGCCCTGGCAGCGATCTGTTTTCCCCGTCCGATCGAGGAACACGCCGCCGAGCCCCGCGGCAACGGCTGCCTGCGCGTCTTCCCTCAGGCTGTTCCCGACATGCAAGGCCTCGCGCGCCTCCATGCCGTGCTTGTACAGCGCCCGGTGGAAAATCTGGGCAGAAGGTTTGGCTGCCCCTGCGAAACTGGAAATCGTTACACTCTCGAAAAACCGGTCAATCCCCAGACCGATGAGAATATCATAGAGCCGGGAATCGAAGTTCGACACGATGCCGAGTTCGATCCCGCGCGCCTCCAAGGCGCGGAGGGCGGGTACCGCATCCGGGTAGAGTTCCCACGACTCGGGCTTGGAGAAATAGGCGAACACTTCTTCAAAGTACTCGTCGAATCCCTCGAACATTCCGACCCTATAGAACACGCTATGAACCACGTCGAACCACCACATGCGCTCGCACGACTTGATTTCCTGCGGATCGCTCACGGCGAACACGGGCGGGGGAGCGTCGGCGAACGCCTTGGCAAACGCCTGCTGGACGACCTCCTTCCCGGCCGTGACACCGTACTTACGCGCGTGGCTGACATATATTTCTCCCACCGAGCCTTTCACGTGAAAGAGCGTGTCGGCGGCGTCAAAGAAAATCACCTGGGTGTCGCAAGAGGGACTCATGCGCCTCGCCCTCGCCGCTCTAGGATCGACACAACCACCACGATGATCGTCGCCTGGAGCAGGAGAAACACGGCGTCCATCGTACGCGCGGACCGCAGGACAACGCCGGCCAGCCCGAGCGCGATACTCAAGAGAAAGATCATCAAGACTGCATCCGTGCGACTGCCCAAGGCCTTCTCCAGCCGATGGTGCATATGATCTTTCCCGACATACTCCAGATACTCCTTCACCGTCGAGACCTTCCCCAGGTAAATACGCTCAACCGTCGTGTGCACCATGTCATAGATAAGGACACCGAAAATCAGGATCGGGGTGGAGACCGAAACAATCAGTTTCCCGTCCGCCCAGTTCCCCTTGACGGCCAGACAGGCCAGAGTAAAGCCAAGAAAGGTGCTTCCCGCGTCACCGAGAAAAATCGTGGCCGGCGCCCTGAGCTTGAAATTATACGGCAGAAGACCAAGCCCGGCCCCAATGAGTGCGACCGACACCCATCCCAGTACAGGTTGGTTGGTCTGAAACGCGACGACTCCCATGAAAAACGCGATGATGATGGCCAGCCCAGTCGCCAAGCCGTCCATGCCGTCTGAAAAATTGAACGCATTGGTGATTCCGACGATCCACAGCACCGTCAGGAACACGTTGAGCGTGTCACCCGCCAATCCGTGCGGGAAAAAGGTCAGGAGCTTTCCGGACCAGATGACGATCCCGGCGGCGACGATCTGCACCAGCAGTTTCGTTGAAGCAGGCACCTCCCGGATATCATCCCAGATACCGACGAGAAAGAGCGCGGTTCCCCCGATCAGTACGCCCAGCATGCCCTCGGTGACAATCAAGGGATCCACCATCCCCCCCGCATTGGCCAGAAGCGCGATGAGGAATGCAAGATACACCGCAACTCCGCCCAGCAAGGGCGTGGCGGTCTGATGGATCTTCCGGGGAGACGGATGATCCACCACGCCGACCTTGAGCGCCAACCCCCGAATGAGAGGAGTCAATCCGACGGCGACCAGGTAGGATACCAGGAGTACGTAAAGCCAGCGCATCCCGGCGGCATCGAACCACACCTGTATGGAAGGCAGCAGCAAAACCCCCACGCACACGCCGGCCGCGACGGTGACGAGCCGTCCAACCTTGGAAAGAGACAGCACCTTCGGCATTTCCTTATCCATTGCCGCGCTATCCGGCCAGGATGGACGGGAAGGCTTCGACAACGCGGTTGACCTCGCCATCGGATAGTGCCGGATAGATGGGAATCGACAGTGTGTGTTCCCAAGCGGCGTCTGACTCCGGGAATCCCGTAAGGCCCAAGTACCGGTGAATGGGAAGGTAGACCGGCCGCTGACAGGCAATACCGAGTACTTTGGCCCGTTCAAGCATGGGCCCCACTGGCGTGGGCATTCGTACGACAAACCGGTCATATGCATGCTCCCGTCCAGGAAGCACCTGCGGCGGTTCCAATCCGGCCCCGCGAACAGCTTCGGCATACCTCATGGCGATCACACGACGTCTTTCGAGAAATGACTTGAAGCGTGCGGCCTGGCTCAAGCCAATGGCGGCCTGCAGATCTGTCATCTTGTAATTAAAGGCGGACTCCAATGTGTCGCGCTTGTCATACTCTCGGAGGGCTCGGACCCGCGCCATCAACGACGCCTCCCGTCCTAGAACCATACCGCCTTCGCCGGTCGTCATCATTTTCGTGGCGTAAAACGAGCAGACCGCCAGGGTTCCCTGGCTACCGACTGGGGCTCCTCCAACCGACACGCCGAGTGTCTGCGCGCAATCCTCAATGAGGGGAATCCCCGCCACCTTCAGATCAGCCACATCCATGGGAAGCCCGAATGAATGCACCACGATCACGGCCTTGGTCCGCGGGGTGATCGCACGGGCGACGGCCACAGGGGAGAGATTGTATGTGGAGGGGGCGATATCCGCCAGGATAGGCACGGCCCCCGCTTGACGGACTGCATGCCACGGCGCCGTGCAGACATAGGAGGGGAAAATCACTTCATCTCCAGGGCCGATCCCCAGCCCCTTGAGCGCGAGAAATAACGCCGCCGTACCTGAGCTCACGGCGACGCCTTCATCCTGGCCGGTCATCTTCGCCAGGGCACGCTCAAACTCAAGGACTTTTTCGCCCTGAACAATCAGGCATGTGTGGACCACATCGGCTACAGCCTGCGCCTCGGCCTCGCCGAGCGACGGACGGGAATGGGGGATAACCGGAGGCCCGTTCACACGTGGTCGGGCCCGACATTGATGAACAGTCGGAGCGGGACGAACGCCTCGGCCGACCGGACTCGACCCTGGAGCCCTCGGAAGTGCGCGAACGCACGGGCGACTTCCAGAATGCTGAGTCCTTCGACGTTCGTTTTCTCAACCTGGGAAGCATGCGCCTGCAGACACCTAATCTTTTCTTCGAGCAGCCCATCAATGTCGACATAGACCGTCGGAGAGAAGTTTTGCGTCGTCGGCGTCTCGTAAAACAGGACGTTCCGCGTGTAACGCGTGGCGGTCACAGTACACGTCGCCAGGTGGCGATGATCCTGGTGGGTGTCGTCCATGTAATTCACGAAAATGAATGCCGGATCGACCTTTTTGACCACGTCCTCGATTTTCTGGATGGCCTCGCGGGAAACAGGCAACTCGGTATCCCGATACCCTCCCCAGAAAACCTCTTGCGCCCCGAGTATTCTGGACGAGGCCATCTGTTCGGTCCGTCGCTCTTGGCCATCTCCTCCCCGGGACCCATCCGTCAGCACCATAAGGCAGACGCGATGGCCCGCGCGGGCATATTTCAGCAACGTTCCTCCACATCCGATTTCGAAATCGTCCGGATGCGCGCCCAGTGCCAGAATATTCATGCTCTACCTCGCTTGCGCTTCGCGAACATAGCGGAAGCCCTCCCGGCCGCAAGTGAACAGGAGATCAGCGGCCGATAACCCTGGGATAAAAGGCCCATACACTTGCGCATACTCCGGGCTTACGAAACCCTGGAATTCGACGGCGATTCCCGCGGCTTGAAACTCTTCGAGATTCATATATCCGCGCCCACCGGCACCCGCTAGATAGCAATCGGCGCCGACTGCTTTGCACAAATCCACAAGCCGCCCGGTCTGCTCTTCCCTGGCCTCAAACTGACTGGCCTTGACGATCGGCGTCGTGATGCCGAAGGCCCCCGCCAAGGCCGCCAACACCGCCTCGTTGAGAAGAGACAGCCTTTCCCAGTCGCGGGCCAGGAGTTCCCGGAAGAGCGGGGCATATCGGCCATACTGCGGCGCCTTCCCGTAGTGCGTCTCCAGAGCCTGCACGTGCTTACGGCGCCAATCGGTCTGGTTGTTGATCCGAACCTGATCTAGCCGCTGTGGAAATTCGTGCAGCACAGGCACGGTCAGGTACTGCCAGCCCTGCGCGGTCCTGATCCGGTTCCGGTTCTGCCATTCGTTCTTCTTGAACTGGACGGTGTCCAGCAACACAAAAACGTCCGATCGATCCAGTTTATCAAGATAGCCCAACCAGGGCAAATATTGGGGCTGATGGATCGCAACACGCACGG
>CAZMPH010000038.1:0-2428 GCA_964568195.1 uncultured Nitrospirales bacterium
ATAATGAGGCGGGCGTCGGCCGTCGCCAGCAGCTCGGCCAGTTGATAGCCCACCTTCCCCACGCCCTGGATCGCCACCGTCCGGTTCTGCACCGAGGGATCGCCGTACAGTTCTTTCATGCAGGTCTCGATGGCATAGAAGATTCCCTTGGCCGTCAGGCAGGCAGGGTCTCCGCTGCCGCCCGACTTCTCGGAGGTGCCCGTGACGTGCTTGGTCTCCTTGCGAACGATCTCCATGTCGGCGACGGTCATGCCCACGTCCTCGGCCGTGAGATAGCGTCCGCCCAGACTTTCGACCGCGCGACCGAACGCCCGCAGCAGGTTCGCGGTCTTCACCCGCCGGGGGTCTCCGATGATGACGGCCTTGCCGCCACCCAGCGGGAGCCCCGCCACCGCGGCCTTATATGTCATGGCCTCGGCAAGCCGCAAAACGTCCTGCAAGGCCTCATCCGACGACGCGTAAGGCCACATGCGGACGCCGCCCAGGGCGGGACCGAGGAGCGTGCTGTGGACGGCGATGATCGCCCGCAGGCCCGAGTCGGCGTCCTGGCAGAACACCACCTCCTCGTGTCCGCCTCCCCGCATGTCTTTGAACACGTCCACCGTCATGGCTCGAACGATCACCCTCCATGTCGCTCTTCAGGGAAAAACCGGTGGAGTATAGCCTCAATCCTGGAGAGGGGCAAGCGCCCGGCCGACAGGAATCTCGGCGTTCCCGTCCGTTTGACAATATCGGGACGCCTCGGTAGACTCCTGCCATGATGAAGGACACCGCAGCCGAGCTCGAACACCTGTCGGACAGCGAGCTCCAGTCCCTTCTCGCTCCCGAATTGCTCCCCCGGCACATCGCCATCATCATGGACGGGAACGGCCGGTGGGCGGCCCAGCGGGGACTCCCCCGGATGGCGGGCCATACCGAAGGGATCAAATCCGTCCGGGACATGATCAACCTCTGCCGGGATCTCGGCATCAAGGCCCTGACGATCTACGCCTTTTCGCAGGAGAACTGGAAACGGCCCGCCGCCGAAATCAACGCGCTGATGATGCTTCTTGAACGCTATCTTCAGATGGAGCTGAAGGCCCTCATTGAAAAAGAAACCCGCTTCCGGGCCATCGGACGGGTCAACACCCTGCCGGAATCGGCGCTGGCGTGGGTCAGGAAGGTGGAACGGGAAACCGCGCACTTCAACAAGCTGAACCTGACCGTCGCGCTGAGCTACGGCGGGCGCTCGGAGATCGTGGACGCCGTGCGCCGGCTTGCCGAGGACGTGAAGAACGACGCGGTCAAGCCCGACCAGATCGACGAAGACCTGCTGGAAGGCTATCTCTCCACCCACGGTCTCCCCGATCCGGACCTCCTCATCCGGACGAGCGGCGAGACGCGCATCAGCAACTTCCTGCTCTGGCAGCTCGCCTATACGGAGATGTACTTCACGCCCACGCTCTGGCCGGACTTCCGCCTCCATGAGGCCTTGCTCGCCCTGCACGACTATCAGCGGCGGGAGCGGCGATTCGGCCAGACCCGCGATCAGCTCAGCGACCATCCGGACGAGAAGGTCGGCAAAAGGACCGCTTAGTGGATCGCCGGCGGGTCTACTCGGCCCTCGTCTTCTTTCCGCTTTTCTATATCCTGGTACGCCACCTGCCGACGGCGGCGTTCTCCGCGTTCGTCGCGATCGGTATCCTCCTGGCCCAGTACGAGTACTACCGGTTTCATTTTCCGGTCCCATATTCTCCCCCCATGGGCCTCGGGCTCGCGCTGGGGCTCTTGGTCACAGCGGGCTTCGCCGTTCCCGGCCTTCTGACTGAACCCGCGACCATCACCTTCATCGTCGCGGCGATTCTGTTGAGCCACGTCCTGGCGGGACGGGAGCTCAAGTCCGGGCTGCTGGACACGGCCGTCATCGCGTTCGGCATCTGCTACGTGGCCTGGCTGCTCGGACACCTGATTCTCATCCGGCAATTCGCCGACGGCTCCTTCCTGATCTTCTTCCTGTTCCTGGTGACCTGGGCCAACGACACCGCGGCGTATTACGTCGGCACCTTCTTGGGACGGCATCAGATGGCCCCGCGCATCAGCCCCAAGAAGACCTGGGAGGGAGCGGTCGGCGGGCTGCTCGGATCGGTCGCCGCCGCGTTCGCCTGCCGGGCGTGGTTCCTGGACTCGCTCAGCGCGACGGACGCCGCCGCGCTCGGCCTGCTCGTCGGCGTCGCGGCCCCGCTCGGCGATCTCTGCGAATCCATGCTGAAGCGCAGCGCCGGCGTGAAGGATTCCGGCGGGATCATCCCCGGCCACGGCGGCGTGCTCGACCGGGTGGACAGCTTGATCTTCACAACGCCGGTACTCTACTATTACCTCCTCACCGTGCGAACCCCCTGAGGAGAGTTGAGGCGCATGAAGCGGATCGTCATCCTGGGCTCCACCGGCT
>CAZMPH010000038.1:2438-13786 GCA_964568195.1 uncultured Nitrospirales bacterium
ATCCGACAGTTGGGAGGTACCGGCGGTTACGGGCTCTGCCACATCACGAGGAACTGCGCCTGTTTCTGGTATTAGCTCGCCGCGGCGATCCCTAAACTGTCTGGCATCCGCCCGCTTCTCATTGTAAACGACCATCGGCACCAACACGCTCGACATCATCGCCAAGTTCCCGGACAAGTTCCGGGCGGTCGGGCTCACGGCGGGCACCAACGTCGAGAAGCTCGAAGAGCAGATCCGGGCGTTCTCGCCGGCCGCCGTCGCCATGTCCGACGAAGCCGCCGCGGAACGGCTCCGCGCGCGCTGCAAGGGGCTCACGACGACCATCCTGCACGGCGCGGACGGGCTCCGGCAGGTCGCGGCGATGCCGGAAGCCGACCTCGTCATCTCGGCCATCGTCGGCGGCGCCGGCCTCGTGCCTACGCTTGCCGCGATCAAGGCCGGCAAGTTCATCGCCCTCGCCAACAAGGAGCCGATGGTGATGGCCGGGCGGCTCATGCAGGACGAGGCCCGAGCGCGCGGCGTCCGGATCTTCCCGGTGGACAGCGAGCACAGCGCGCTCTTCCAGTCCATGGAGGGGCACCGGGCCGAGGACATCCTCCGGCTGATCCTGACCGCGTCCGGCGGCCCGCTCTGGAACATGACGAAGGAACAACTGCGCCACGTCACGGTCGAGCAAGCGCTGAAGCACCCGAACTGGAAGATGGGCGACAAGATCACCATCGACTCGGCGACACTCATGAACAAGGGCCTGGAGGTCGTGGAGGCCCGGTGGCTCTTCGATATCCCCGCCTCGAAGATCGAGGTGGTGGTCCATCGCGAGAGCATCATTCACTCGCTCGTCGAGTACCAGGACCGCTCGGTAATCGCCCAGCTCGGCCTCCCCGACATGCGAACGCCGATCGCCTACGCCATGAACTACCCGGAGCGCATCCCGCTGGACCTCCCCTCGCTCAATCTGGCGCAGATCGGCACGCTGACGTTCTTCGATCCCGACCACGACAAATTCCCCTGCCTCGGGTTCGGCTACGAAGCCCTGCGGGTCGGGGGCACGATGCCCGCCGTGCTGAACGCCGCCAACGAAGTGGCCGTGCAGGCCTTCCTGGACCGCAAGATCGGCTTCCTCGGCATCGACGAGACGATCCGGCGGACGATGGACGCGCACAAGCCGGTGGAGGTCTCAACGATCGAGGATGCGCTGGGCACGGACGTATGGGCAAGAGCGAAGGCCGGGCAGGTCGTCGAGTCCCTCGCGGCCGCCGCAGTGCGGTAACCGCAATCTCTTTTATGTTATAGTGACCCGATGCAAGCTATCCAACATTACGGATTCTATACGCTCGCGTTCGTGGTCGCGCTCGGGGCGCTGGTGTCCTTCCATGAGTTCGGCCATTTCTGGGTCGCCCGGCGTTCCGGCGTCAAGGTCCTGAAGTTCTCCATCGGCTTCGGGCCGAAGCTGGCGGGACGGCAGTACGGCGAGACCGAGTACGTCATTTCGGCGATCCCCCTCGGCGGCTACGTCAAGATGCTGGGCGAGGACCTCAGCGATCCCGAAGTGAGCGAGGAGGACAAGAAACGCTCGTTCGCCCACGCGCCGCTCCTCAAGCGCACCCTGATCGTGGCGGCCGGCCCTGTCTTCAACCTGCTGCTGGCCTACGTCATCTTCACCGCCTGGCTGGCCACCGGCGCGCCGCTCTTTGTCCCCTCCTTCGCCGACCTGACGTCGAACGTGGAGACGGTCGTCCCGGGCTCTCCCGCCGAGGCCGGGGGCCTGCGCGGCGGCGACAAGATCGTCCAGATCGGCGACAAGCGCATCAGCACCTGGAATGAAATGACGGACATCGTCAAGCGCAGCCCCGGCGCGCCGCTGCAGATCGTCGTCGAGCGCGACGGGAGGCCCCAGACCCTCACGGTCACGCCGACCCCGCGCAAGGAGAAACTGGCCGACGGGACCGAAATCGAAGTCGGACAGATGGGCATCACCAAGGCGAACAAGGCCATCGTCAAGAGCGACAACATCCTCATGGCGCCGGTGGACGGGCTGGAAGCCACCTGGGGCTGGATCAAGCTGACCGTGGTGGGTATCGCCAAGATGATCACCCGCGAGATCTCGGCCGACAACATCGGCGGCCCGTTTATGATCGCGAAAATCTCGGGGGACGCCGCAATGCAGGGTTTCTCGAGCTACCTGTTCCTGATCGCCATCCTCAGCATCAACCTCGGCGTGCTGAACCTGCTGCCGATCCCGATCCTCGACGGCGGCCACCTGGCGTTCTTCGCGATCGAGGCGATCAAGCGCCAGCCCTTGAGCATCCGCAGCCGCGAGCTGGCCCAGCAGGTCGGCATCTTCCTCCTGATCGGCCTGATGCTCTTCGCGACTCGCAACGACATCGTCAACCTCTGGCCCTGGTAATGCGGCAGTCCGGGCTCCTGATTCCCACCCTCCGGGACGACCCGGGGGAAGCGGAGATCGTCAGCCACAAGCTCATGCTGCGCGCCGGCCTGATCCGCAAGGTCGCCGCCGGCGTCTATACCTACCTGCCGCTCGGCCTGCGCGTGATCCGCAAGGTCGAGCGCATCATCCGCGAGGAGCTGAACAAGGCGGGCGCGCAGGAAGTCCTCATGCCTATCGCCGCGCCGGCGGAACTCTGGCAGGAGACCGGCCGATGGGACTTTTACGGCAAGGAACTTTTCCGGCTCAAGGACCGCCACGAGCGGGATTTCTGTCTCGGGCCGACGCACGAGGAAATCATCACCGACCTCGTCAGGCGCGAGGTCCGGTCCTACCGGCAGCTCCCGGCCAACTTCTATCAGATACAGACCAAGTTCCGTGACGAGATCCGCCCCCGCTTCGGCCTGATGCGCGGGCGCGAGTTCATCATGAAGGACGCCTACTCATTCGACGCGGACGAGGCCGGCGCGAAGGAAAGCTATCGGAAGATGTACGAGGCCTACAAGGCCATCTTCACGCGTTGCGGGCTCACCTTCCGGCCGGTGGAAGCCGATACGGGCCTGATCGGCGGCACGTCCTCGCACGAGTTCATGGTGCTGGCCGACACCGGCGAGGAAGGCATCGCGGTCTGCGACGCCTGCGAGTACGCCGCCAACGTGGAACACGCCGAGGTGCGCAACGCCACGGCGGGCGACGCCTGCCCCCGCTGTGCAAAGTCTCTTCGGATCGTGCGCGGCATCGAGGTCGGCCACGTCTTCATGCTGGGGACCAAGTACAGCGAGAAGATGAAGGCGGTCTATCTCGACAAGCAGGGCCAGGAGCAGGTCATCGTGATGGGCTGCTACGGGATCGGCGTGGGACGGACCGCCGCGGCCGCTATCGAGCAGAACCACGACGCGAAGGGAATCATCTGGCCGGCGCCGATCGCGCCGTTTCACGTCCACGTCCTGCCGCTCGCCGACAAGGGCAAGGTCCTCGAAGCGGCCGTCGCGCTGGAGACGGCGTTAGAGAAGGCCGGGATCGACGTGCTGACGGATGACCGGGACGAGCGTCCCGGCGTGAAGTTCAACGACGCCGACCTGATCGGCTGCCCCTACCAGGTGGTGATCGGCGACAAAGGGTTGAAGGAGGGCCAGATCGAACTCAAGGAACGCCGCACCGGCACCGTCACCAAACTCGCCCCCGCCGACGTCACGACCCGCCTGAAGGAGCTACTCAAGCTAGTTTCGCATTAAGGCTTCTTCTTCTTGCCGACCGCGTCATCCTTCAGTTCGTCCAGCCGGTCCGGCGGCTCGGTTGAAGTCGGCGAGACCCCTCGCACCTTCGGCATGACGGAGGGAACAGGGAGCATGGAAGCCATCGCACGCGCCTGCTTGATCTCGTCCTGCAGGCGGCCCACCTCTTCCAGCGACCGTACCACCTGGGCTTTGGCATCGTTGAGCTGGGCGGTCAGCCCCTTGTTCTTGGCCTCCAGATCCGCCACCTGACTCTTGAGGCGGGCGATCTCGGCCACGAGCTCGGCGCTGCGCTTCTCCTCCTCGGCCAGGAGCCGCTGGAAGTTGTTCGCCCGGTTGACCTCTCTGTTGTAGTTCTCCTTGTTCACGCAGCCGGACAGGCCGAGGACGATGCACAGCAGGAAAAAGAAACGGGCTGCTTTTCCGGTCATGGCTTCTTCTGCTGAAAGATCCCGGCGTCGCAGGTCATGTACTTCACCTGGCGCATCGGAATGATGATGACTTCCTTCGGCGTGTCGATCTCGAGGATTTCCATGTCGTCGCTGATGGTGTGGCGGATCACGTTGCTGTACCGCAGCTCTTCCTTGTCCGTCAGGACCACTTTCACCCAATATTCCACCGGAGGCTCCTTTGCCGGCTACGCGGCCACGGGGCTCTGCTCGTACTCTTTCGTCGCCGGGTTGGCGAGATAATCGCGGACATAGATGCTCAGGTAGCCGTGTTCCCAGAGCTTCCTGTCGGCGAGCTTGGTATTGACCTTGTGGAGCACCTTCACCTTGCAGCGCGCCTTGGCCTCGAACTCCACGAGGGTCACCCCGCTGATGTCGCAGTCGTTGCCGCGCGGGCTCTCGATCACGCACTTGGGCAGGTACAGGACCTTCTCTCCGTTCAGGCGCTTCAGGATGTCGTCGAAGGTCAGTAGGATCGTGCAGTCGGAGTCTCCGCCCAGCGTCGCGTTGGGCACGAACAGGAAGCGGGCGCGGTTCTTCCGGTACATCCTCAAGAGACGGTACACGCTTTTGGCCATCACGACCGTGTCGTGCTTCTCCAGCCCCAGCGAGTCGAAGACCGTCAGGATCTTATGTCTGTTCAGGAACGCGGTGATGTACGGCTCGGTATGGATCGTCGTGATGTTGGGCAGGCCGGCCTCATAGACCCGCAGGGCCTCCTCGGGCAAGTGCCGCTTGCCCTGTCGGCAGAGCCGCGCCGTATTCTCGTCCATACCCTTGAGCGACGTGAGGCATCCCATCCAGAGGATGACGTTCGGGTTGAGCCGCGAGATGGTCTGGGCGTCCTCCGACATGGTGCCCGTGTCGAACGAGTAGAAGTTGGCGGACGTGACCGCCGGCCCCTCCAGGACCTTCATCAGGTGGGTGACCGACGGCGCGTGCTGCATGAGCGCCTTGCGGTAGTCCTTGTGGAGCGTGATGACCGAGAGCTCGAAGTTCATGCGGCCGGGATACTGGGCGGCCAGTTGGTGGATCTTGGGGACGTGCACGTACCCGACCGTGAACATCGTCACGTTCTTGTCCGTGTACTTGAGGAAATCCTCCAGCCACTCCATCGCCTTGGGATGGAGGAAGAGGTCGGTCCACTCCATGTACTCGTTGCCGCCCCACACCCACTGCTCGCCCGGATTCGTCGGCTTCTTGCTGATGTAGTCGAGGATGAAGTTCCAGTCCTCCTGGGTCGTCTTGCCCGGCTCCTGAGTGTCCCGGTAGCCATGATCGATCTCGTAACAGAAGGTGCATTTCACGGGACAGGTCTTGCCGATACTGATGGGAATCTTCCGCTTCTCCATCTCCTTGATGAGAACATCGCGGGGATCGGCGGGACGGGAATAGGTCAGCCGGGCATCCGTCGGGAATACGGGAATCTCGGTCGCCATAACCGGTACTCTACCTGAGTCGGAACAGGGCCCGCAAGTAGGGGGGCCGCTTGCCGCGCCGATCACCGCGATCTTTTTCCCCAACGCCATCAACGGCTCCTGCGCGGCGCAGCGGTCTCACCCCGACGCGGCACCGGTTTGGAACCCTGTGGGTGGTGTTGTGCGTCCAAGCGCAGGAGTTCTTCGTGGATCAGATCACGAGCCGTTTCGGTGATCTGAGTCACCGTCGTTCCCGGAAGGTCGGTCTTCCGCGACTCAAGCACGGCCCGCACGACGCTGCTTTTGAGCTTCAGCTGCGCGGCGATCCGCTTGGCGAGGTCGTTGAGCGTCATGATGCGTTCATCTCAGGCCGGTCGAGCCGAACCCGCCGACTCCCCGCGCGGAGGACGGGAGGCCGTCCGCCTCTTCCAATTCGAGCGACGCGAACGGCAGGATGAACAACTGCGCGATCCGCATCCCCTCTTCCACGATGAAGTCCTGGCCCGAGAAGTTCTTCATCTCGATCTTCACTTCGCCCCGATAATCCGGATCGATCCAGCCGGCCCCGACCTCGATGTTCTGTCGCGTGGAGAGGCCCGACCGCGACCCGATCCGGCCGACGTGGCCGGGCGGCAAGCTGATGGCGATTCCCGTCCCCACCAGCGCATGGCCGATCTCGACGCGCCCGTCGCGCACGGCGGACGCCGGTACGACAGCCGCCTCGCTCGCGAACAAATCGTAGCCGGCCGCGCCCTTCGAGGCCTTCACGGGCAGCTTGGCCTTGGGAGAAAGCCGGGCGACCTTCACGGGCGGATGCCGGGGCGAGCAATGGTGACGATGCCCTGCTGCGTGGCGACAATGACGATATCGGTGCGCCCGACGAAGAGGCCCGTGCAGACGACGCCGGGCGTCTTCTCCAGCTCGGTTTCCAGCCGGCCCGGGTCCTCGATCTTCGGAAACCACAGGTCGAGAATGAGGTGCCCCGCCTCTGTGGTAAAGAGCGCGCCGTCTTGCATCCGGGGCGCCACCATACAGCCGAACTTCTCCAGCTTCTTTGCCACCGTGCCCCAGCCGAAGTGTACGACTTCCACCGGCAACGGGAACGTGCCGCCCAGCACCGGCACCCGTTTGGTCTCATCCACCACGACCACGAACTTGGCCGCGGCCGATGCCACGATCTTTTCCTTCAGGAGCGCGCCGCCGCCGCCCTTGATGAGATTCAGCTGCGGATCCACCTGATCCGCGCCGTCCAGCGCGACGTCCACGGCCCATTCGCCGTCGTCGGCCAGCAGAGGGATGCCGGCCTGCATCGCCAGCCGTGCCGTCTCCAGGGAGGTCGGCACGCCGCGGATGCGGAGGCCGCCCTTCACCCGTTCGGCGAGTCTGGCCACGACGTGGCGGAACGTCGAGCCGGTCCCCAGGCCGACGACCTGCCCGTCTTTGACGTACTCCACCGCCGCGTCGGCCGCCATCTTCTTCAGCGCATCGTGATCTTTCATCTCGTCAGCGTTTCCTCTTGCGCACGACGGCTGCGGGCTTCTTGAACGTCGCGATCTCCGCCCATACCCGCAGCATCTCGGCGACGGTCCAGGCCTGCGCGATGCACCCACGCGGCGCGAACGGCGGATCGCCGTCGAAGATCTCGCTCATGGTCCCGAGGCCGCGCGCCTGCAGGTGCCGGGTCATCGGCTCCAAGAACGACCGCGCGCGCGCCGGGTCCCGATAGACCTTGAGATGCGCCGTCACGAACGGGCCGAGCAGCCACCCCCACACGGTCCCCTGGTGATAGGCCCCGTCCCGGCTGCGCTGATCGCCGCTGTACTGTCCTGCGTACCGAGGATGATCCGGCGCCAGGCTGCGGAGCCCGTGCGACGTCACAAGATGGCGCGCGCAGGCGTCCACGATGGCCTTCTGCTGCGCCGATCCGAGCGGGCTCTCGGGAAGAGAGACCGCGAAGATCTGGTTGGGATGCAGCGACGGATCGTCCCCGTCCGGCCCGTCCAGCACGTCATAGCAATATCCCAGGGAGTCGTTCCAGTATCGGGCGAACCCGGCGGACGCGCGCGCGGCCAGGTCTTCGTACTCGCCGGCAGGCTTCTTCGCAATCCGCGCCAGCGCCGCCATGGCGCGCAGCATATTGTACCAGAGCGCGTTGATCTCCACCGGTTTGCCGATGCGCGGCGTGACGACCCCGCCTCCGACCTTCGCGTCCATCCACGTGAGCTGTACGCCCTCCTCGCCGGCCCGCAGGAGACCGTCGGCGTGGTCCAGCCGGATGCCGTAACGCGTGCCGCGCCGGTACCAGTCCACGATCTCGCCCAGCACCGGGAAGAGCTCCCGCACGAGACGATGGTCCCCTGTCGCCGCGTGATAGGCGCGGATCGCCTCCACGTACCAGAGGGTGGCGTCCACGGTATTGTATTCGGGCGTCTCGCCGGCGTCGGGGAACCGGTTGGGCAGCATGCCCCGATTCACGAAGCGAGCGAAGGTTTTCAGGATCTGCCGCGCGATGGCGGGCCGCCCCGTCGTCAGGGCGAGCCCCGGCAGCGCGATCATCGTGTCGCGGCCCCAGTCGCCGAACCAGTGGTAGCCGGCGATCACCGACCGGCCGTCCGGGTCCTCCGGCGAGGGACGGTCCACGATGAACTGATCGGCGGCCAGGAGCGCCTGCTCGACCCACTGCGGAGTCTGCTTCGCCAGAGCGGGATGCGCCTTGGCGAAGACTCCGGTAAGATTCCGTTCATGCCGCTTGCGCCGCTCCAGAGCTTTCGTTCCATCAAGCGAGGCATTTGGATCGGTGCTAAGCACAATCGTGAGCGGCTTTCCCTCTTCGACCGCGGCCCGGATCGTCCCGACCTGCAGATGGTCCTCACGGTCATCCAGTCCGCGAGCGCGCTCCACGGCGAGATCAAAGCCCACGTGCCAGTCATGCGCCGCTTCGCTCTCGCCCCGATCGGCCAGCAGATAGAACGGGACGGCGCCGTCGTAGGCGGTCACGGTGAGACCCCGCTCCACGCGCTCCACGCGCATCTGCCAGCCGTTCCCCCGCGTGCTGCCATGGTAATCGCGGTAGTTGGCCAGCACCTTGATGCTCAAGGCGGCAGGACCGGCGCCCCGCACCAGATCGTAGCGGACGTAGGTGGTGTTGGCGCCTTGCTCCATCCAGACGCGCTTTTCCAGCAGCGCATCCGCCAGGGCGTAAGTCCAGGTCGGGACCGTCCCCTCCAGCCGAAACCGTTCGAGATACCGGTAGCCGTGAGGCGTGACCGATCCCCCGTGCCAGCGGTTCGTGAACAATTCGAACACGTGGCTGCCGTATTCCGCGGTCTCATCCAGCTTGGCGATCAGGAGCGTGCGCCCGACGGGAGGCTTCAGGGCCGCGACGAGCATACCATGATAGCGGCGCGTGAGCAGGCCGGCGACCGTGCCGGAGGCATACCCGCCGAGCCCGTTGGTGACGAGCCATTCGCGCGCCTCGGCCTGGGTCAGATCGCCGCAGAGGTCTCGCCCGAAGTCGATGAGGGAGTCCACGCTGTTCACGATTCTACTTCTGGCCCAGCGTGCGGATGTACGCCATCACGTCGCGCAAATCGCGCTCGTCAAGCTCGCTCATCCAGCCGGGCATGGCCGTGCCCGGACGGCCGAACTTGATGGTTTCCAGCAGCTCGGCATCCTGCTTGGCCTGGGTTTTGTCCGAGGTCAGGTCCGCCGGCTTGGGCTCCAGCTTGTCCCCCGCCGCGCCGTCTCCTCTGCCGGAGACCCCGTGGCAGTTGATGCAGTTCTGCTTGTAAATTCGCTCACCCGTTTCGGGATTGGGCCTTTGCAATCTGGGTTGCTGACCCTCCGCCCTGCCGAGCCCCAGCATGGCGCTCAACGTCCCAACGATCAGGGTGATCCCGACACCGCGGATCACGCACACCTCCCGGCCAAGGTGCTCGAAAAACCGCCGCCAGTATCCTACATTCCCCCGGTGCTTTCAACACAGGTTTACTTGTCACAGGCGAGGTTGCTACAATGCGCTCCGCGACGGCATTGTTGGAGAACACTGAACCGTGCAGATTCCGACCTCACTCACGAAAACGTTCAATGCGGCCCTGAACGAACTGGGCTCCGACATGGCTCTGATCGCCCTGAAGGAGGACGGGTTCGGCCCGTACCTCTCCCAGTCGAATCGCGGCTTTTCTCCCCGCGAGGTCCAGGCCGTGGTCAAAGCGCTGTCGGTTCCAGAAGTCGGGTTCGACGGCGCCGCGGGCAACGGCGAGGCCCGCCCGAAAACCGTCCGTATCCGGATGACGGCCCCCGCCCACCGCTCGCTCCTGGGAGTCCCGCTGAGACTGTCCCGGCGGGTCTGCGGCGCGCTGGTGGTCGGTCGCAAGGATAGCGTCTCCTTCAGCGAAAAAGACCGGCGCCATCTTGGGGAAGCGGCCGAAGAGCTCGAGGCAGCGCTCGCCAAGGCCGACATCCTCGCCGCCGGACCGCCGGCGCCCGCGCCGGCTCTATCGGCAGGACCCGTCTCGGAAACCGGAGACGCAGGGCTCGAATCGCTGTTCGCCCAGATCCGGTCGCTGATCCCGTACGATCGCGCGCTCCTGACGCGGTACGACCCGCACGCGAAAATCCTGACGACGCTCCTGTCTCACGCGGCCGGCCGCTGCGAGT
Source organism: uncultured Nitrospirales bacterium (assembly GCA_964568195.1). Taxonomy (GTDB): domain Bacteria; phylum Nitrospirota; class Nitrospiria; order Nitrospirales; family NS-4; genus SCTG01. The sequence goes on from CAZMPH010000038.1 coordinate 12,646, forward strand.
GGCGGAGCGGCCAGACGCCCACGCTGGACGGCTCCGCCGCGGGCTGGGTGATCCGGCACAAGAAACCGAGAATGGACCGCGACCTGGCCTCCACCCAGGGCCGGTTCCTGGACTATAAGGAGCTGTACAAAGACAAGTTCAAGACGGCGCTGGGCCTCCCCCTGCGGAAGGGCCAGGATTTCATCGGCACCATCGTGTTGGGCTCCAAGGCGACGGACGTCTACAACGCCGACATGGCGCGGGCCGCCGCCCCCCAGCTAGACCAACTGGCCGCGATGCTCCCCGCACTGGGGCCGCGCTCAGGGGGCGTCGCTCCCCCCGAAACGACCGGCGCTCCGAACGTCGGCGAAGGCGCCGGCTTCATGCCGTCCCACGACGCCGACGAGGCGCACGAGCTGATGATCCGCCACGCGCGGCAAGGCGCGATCCGCGAAGTGACCACGTTCCTCGAGCAGGAAATCCAGCGTCCTCTCACGAAGACGCGCATGGAGATGGAGGAGGCCCTGCAGGAGCCGCCGTCACGCGCGGCGGACGCAGAGAACATGCTCCAGCGGGTCGAAAAGGCCTCCCTGGAGCTCACGCGGATCGAGGCCATCCTCAACGAGGTCCTCGACTTCGCCAAGCCGCTTGACCTGCACCCGCGCGTCGTCCGGATCCCGGAGGTCCTCGAAAGCGCGCTCGCGGTGATCACCGACGACCTGGAAAAGAACGCCATCACGGTGACCAGACAGTTCTCCGACATCCTGCCGCCCATCAAGGCGGATGAGGGCAAGCTCCAACAGGTGTTCCTGAGCATTCTCAAGAACGCCCTGGAAGCCATGACGCCCCGCGGCCACATCCGCCTCCAGGCGGCGCCCCACAAAGGCGCGCGCGGGCGGCACGAGGTGGCCATCACGATCCAGAACGACGGCGCCCCGATTCCCACCGAGCATATCGGGAAGATCTTCGAGCCGGGATTCACCACCAAGGCGGCCGGCACCGGGCTCGGCCTGGCGTCGGTCAAAAAGATCATCGAAGAGCACCGGGGCCAGATCTCGATCGCCAGCGGCCCGGAGCAGGGCACGGCCGTGATCATCAGGCTTCCGGCGCATGCCGCGGCCCGCCATCAGGGCGGGCGGGGGCGGCGCCGCCCCCGGTCGGG
>CAZMPH010000038.1:13796-16301 GCA_964568195.1 uncultured Nitrospirales bacterium
TATGGGGAATGCGGTATCGTCGCCTTCGGCTTTGCTCGACCCCCTAATTTTCGGGTCATTATTGAAAACCGGGTTTCATCCATTTAAGGAGGGTCCGATGAAACGTTCACTGCTCGCGATCACATTGGTGTCAGGATTCATGTTTATGGCCTCTTCGGCTTTCGCCAACCCGTCCCTGCTGAAGAAGCACGACGGCTACCCGGATGAGACGAAGAAAGCCACCACCGCCGTCGGCTCGGCCGCTTCGCTGAAGGCCGCAGAAGACGCCCCGAAGACCTTGAAGGAACAAAACATGTCCTCCTCCGGAGGGCAGGCTGACACGCTGAAGCGCGGCGAGGCGCGCGCGCTGCCCACTCCCACGGGGCCCGGCTATGTGCAAAGTGGGGTGACCAATAACCACATCAAGGACGCCACCAAGGTCAACGCCAATCCCAAATAAGTAAGGCGTACAGATTTTGTTTTTCCGGGGGGAGGGTCGCAGGACCCTCCCCTTTTTTATTGCCTTCCGCCCTTGACAAACTCCCGGGCGCGGCTCTCACAATAACCCATCAAACCATACCCGAGCCGGTCAGGAGTGTGGGGGCCGCGCTCGCTCATATATAAGGAGGGCTGTACCATGAAAGCCATGTATACCCTGGCGGCAGTGGTCGCTTTTCTCGCCTTCACCGCCACCGCCGCGTTCGCCAACCCGGCCATGATGAAGAAGCACGAGGGCTACCCGGATGAGACGAAGAAAGCCACCACCGCCACCGGCGAGGCCGCAAATCTGAAGGCTGCCGAAGACGCCCCGAAGACCCTGAAGCAGCAAAACATGTCCTCCTCCGGAGGGCAGGATGACACGCTGAAGCGCGGTGATGCGCGCGCCCTGCCTACTCCCATGGGCCCCGGGTACGTCGGGAAGGGCGTGACGGAAGGGCATATCAAGGACGCGACAAAGGCAAGCCCCAACCCGTAATGAAAGGAGGCTGCGGCGGGAGAGTCAGGACCCTTGGTTCTCCCGCTCGTCTTCGGCCCAGACCTTCACCCACGGCAACAGGAGAAACGCCGGCCAGGCGAGAAAAAACGTGGCGGTGAAATAGGCGGCGTAGCCGACCTGTTCCGTCACCGCGCCGGAGAACGCCCCGGAGAGGGCGCGCGTCAATCCGAACAAGGCACTGAGCAGAGCATATTGCGTGGCGGCGTGAGCCTTGGAGCAGATGCTCATCAGGAAGGCCAGGAACGGAGCCGTACCCAACCCCCCGCAGAACGACTCGACGAGCGAGGCCACGTACATCAGCGCCTCGGACGGAGGGAGCACGGCGGCCCCGGCATAGACGAGATTGGAAACCGCCTGCAGCATCCCCAGCACCCATAGCGCTTTGAAGATGCCCCACCGGGTGGTAAGGGCCCCTCCGAGCAGCGCGCCGCCGATCGTCGTCACGACCCCGAGCGTGCCCGGCACCAAGCCGATCTGGACCGGCGTGAACTGCCGGTCCACCCAGAACGGCTTGATCATGGGCCCGATCGCCATGTCGCCCAGCTTGAACGTCAGGACGAAGGCCGCCACGGCCCAAAAGCCGGGCCTCGCGAGGAACAGCCGCAACGGCGCGCGGATCGCGTCCGCCGCCGAGCGAGCCGGAGCAGGCTGCCCGGCGGCCCTTTCCGCCCGCACGTCCGGCGTGGCGGAGGACACCACCGCGAGCAATCCCATCAAGCCGGCCGCTCCGATAAACACGGAAGTCCAGCCGACATAGCCGGCCGCCGCGACGAAAAGCCCGCCCGCGCCGATCAGGGCGATACGGTAGGCCGTCACCCGCACACCGTTGGCGACGCCCATTTCCTTCTTGTCGAGCAGCTCGATCGTGTAGGCGTCGATCGCAATGTCCTGGGTGGCCGAGAGCACGGCGAGCATGACGAGCACAGTCCAGAGCACCCAGGTTTGCTCCTGGGTATGCAGGAAAGCCAGCGTCAGGAGCGGCACGCTCATCAGGGCTTGGCAGACCCAGATCCACGTGCGGCGGCGGCCCCAGAGATCCACCGCCGGCGCCCAGAGGAACTTGAGCGTCCACGGGAGCCCCACCAGCCCCAAGAGGCCGATGTCCGTGAGGCTCACCCCTTGCAAACGAAAATACACCGGCACGGCGTCCGCGACGAGCCCGAAGGGAAATCCTTCGGCGAAGTACAGCGCGGCGACCCAGAGTAGTTTTTGGCGCGTGCTCATAATGGAGAGGCGTCACCCGTTGGAACATGTCCTACGGTTGGGGCGTGATAACATGTCTGCGCACAGGCGTCAAACCTCACGGACTTGATTCACGCGCGCGCCATGGTATACGGTATACTTTCCTTAATATCGTCACGACTGAAACCGGAGGCAGTGCATGAGGCGCTTTACCGTCACCGACATCATCGAGGGCAACGGCCAGCCCCACCAGGCCTTTACCCATACCGCGACCTATCCGGTACTCAATGTCCGCCGGGGTGCCGAGCGCCACCCCCACCGAGGTGAGGGTGTGGGCGCCCGTCGCC
>CAZMPH010000039.1:0-16047 GCA_964568195.1 uncultured Nitrospirales bacterium
GCCAAGCCCGTTTCTAGTGGTCGCCAATCTGCCGTACTATGTCTCCACGCCCCTTCTGTTCCGGCTTCTGGAGCAGGGGCGACGGGTAGACCGCATGGTGCTGATGCTTCAGGAGGAGGTGGCGACGCGGCTCGCCGCGGCTCCCGGCAGCAAGGAGTACGGCGTGCTGTCGGTCGCGGCGCAGTTCCGGTGCGACGTGCGGCCGGCCTTCAAGGTGCCGGCCTCGTGCTTTCGCCCCCAGCCGCGGGTCGGGTCGGCCGTCGTGTCGCTCACCCCATTGGCGCGGCCGAGGGTTTTGGTCCGTGATGAGGGCTTGTTCTTCAAGGTGGTGCGCGGGGGCTTTGCCCACCGGCGCAAGGCCCTTCCGAATTCGCTGCGCGATGAAGGCTTTGAAGCGGCCCCGACGGCCGCCGCGCTGGAGAAGGCCGGCATCGATTCTCGCAGGCGCGCCGAAACGTTAAGCCTCGAAGAATTCGCCGCGTTGACCGATTCGTTCTCCTGAAATTCTTTGCGAAAAACCGGAGCGAATATGCTTTACTATAACGCGTCGACGGCATCACACGACTTCGGGAAAAGGGAATGAGTCTTCTTGTAACGGGCGCCTGCGGTTTTATCGGACATCGGATCGCCCGGACCCTGCTTCAACAGGACAAGAAAGAACTGATCCTGGTCGACGCCCGAAGCTACCTGCACCAGCGGGATTGCGCGAGAGGATTGGAAGGCCTTACTTTCATTGACCGGGCTGAACTCTTCGACAGATTGCCGGGCCTCACGGGCGTGGAGGCGGTTTTGCACATGGGCGCCTGCACAGACACGGGACAAACCGATGAACAGTATATGGAAACGTGGAACACCGGCTATACCCAAAAATTGTGGCGATGGTGCGCAGAGAAAAAAATCCCACTGGTCTACGCTTCCAGCGCGGCCACCTACGGCCGTGGGGAACACGGCTACTTCGACGACCACGCGCTGCTTGCCAGGCTCAAGCCGCTGAATTTGTACGGCAGGAGCAAGCACGATTTTGACCTCTGGGCCCTGAAAGAGTCCCGGACTCCTCCTGTCTGGCACGGGCTCAAGTTCTTCAATGTGTACGGCCCAGGCGAAAATCATAAAAACCGGATGGCGTCTCCGATCTACCACGGGTTTCATGAAATCCGGAAAACCGGCAAGATGACGCTGTTCAAATCCCACCGGGACGACGTTCCCGACGGCCAGCAAAAGCGCGACTTTGTTTTCGTGGATGATGCCGTGCGGCTCTGCTTGTTTTGTCTGGAGCGGAAGCCGGCCTCCGGCATTTACAATTGCGGCACGGGCGAAGCGCGGAGTTTTTTCGATCTGGCCCATGCCTTGTTTCAGGCATTGGGTTTAAAGCCCAACATTGAATGGGTGCCGACGCCGGAGAGATTCCGGAACGGCTACCAGTACTTTACCCAGGCCGACATGAGCAAAGCGAAGAAAGTCGGGTACGACGCGGCGTTCACGCCGTTGGAAGAAGGCGTCGCGCAATACGTGCGATGGCTTCGAGAGAACCACGGCGCTTAAGCGCCGGGAGCGTTCACCACGCCGGCAGTGTATCACCTCCAACCGGTATCCCATATATTGAGGTCAGAACCGAAAGGCCTAGGCGAAAGTCAAAAAACTTGACCGGAGCGCTGGACAAACCTGATCAGGGCCTTATTTATGGTAAGCTCGTGTGACAATTGGAGGATCCGATGCGTAAGTGCAAGAAGTGTAAAGGTTCGATGTTTCCGGAGCGTGTGCTTGATATGTTGGATGGGTTAGTGGCCCATTTCTACGCCTGCGCCAATTGCGGTCGGCGGGAAGAGGCCGAGCATTGCATCCAGCCCATGCATCATGCCGCTGAGGTGGGGGGCGCAGCCCGTTCCTGATAGACGACTCCCCGTTGCGTGTCCGTTCATCCCTCTAGCTGTTCCCACCAGGATTGACACCTCGATGAGGCGGGCGTAGCATCGTTTTGAAAGGAGGAGGTGTTCTTATGGAAGACCTTACTCCCCCGGACCATGTACGCCCGCCGACGGCGGCGCATCTCTCGCCACGGTGGGCCTTCTGCTCGGTGCCGAGCCGCCTCGCGTAAGCCTCGGGTCCGGTGCCTCTCGGCATGAGATCGCTGCGGCGATCATTCTAGGCCAAGGCTGCGCACGAGGAGTCCCGACAAAGGGGTAGAGGCGCTCGGTTCGCATCACCGACGGAAGCGTGCCACTCTCCGCCCAAGGCGGGTTCCACACAATAAGGCGAGCCCATACCGACTTGACGGCGCCCCAAGCGCCACGACGGGCTACCTTCCTAGGAGGGTAGCCCGTTTCGTTTGGCCCCACAATGACCAGTGGAAGCATTGATCTCTCGCCACTGCATATGGTAGCCTTCCCCGATATGGCCGCTGCCGGTACCACCAAAAGCGGTGCGGCGGAGAACCGACATGAGATGGTGGGGGTGGTCTTTCTCACCATGGCCCTCCTGCTCGGTCTCTCGCTGCTGTCCTACTCGCCTCGCGATCCGATTCTGTTTGAAGAGTCGTTTCATCCCGAGTCCATAGACAACTGGATCGGCAAGGTCGGCATGACGCTGGCCACCGGTGCCTTCTCGGCTGCCGGCGGGGGAGCGTATCTCTTGCCGATTGCCTTGGGAGTGCTGGGATTCCGCTGCTTCCTGCGCGGGGGGACGGCCACCACGCTCCGCAGCGCGGGAGGCTTCACGGTGCTGGTCCTGTTCCTCTCCATGCTGCTGGCGCTCCGCCTGCGCGGCATCCCGACGTTGGGCAGCGGGTGGGTGCAGTTGGGCCTTGCCGGCGGCCATGTCGGCAGATCCCTCAGCGAACTGCTCGTGGCATACTTCGCCCCTGTGGGTGCGCACATCGTCGTCACAGCCGGGTTGCTCCTCTCCGTCCTAATTGCGACCCCCGTGTCGCTGGTGACGATCGCGCAGCAGGCTGCGGAAACCACGGCTACGCTACGCGAATGGGCGCAGGAGCGGTGGACGCAGTTTCGTGCCCGATCCGCTGAGAAGCCGCGCAAGCCTAAAGAGCGCGCGGTCAAGATCATCCGGGCCGCGCCGATCGCGCCGGCCGGCGAGGCCGTCAGCGAGATCAGTCCTGCCGAAGTCGGTCTTATGGAGATGCCGCAGGAGGCGGTGCCCGTCCATGATATCCCGCCGGAACGCCGCCGCCGGCGGAAGAGCCCGCGGCGCGAAGAACTCCCCATGCAAATATTGCTCCCCGAAGTGGTCGGCGGGCCCGGGTATGTGCTGCCAGACCCGGTGACGCTGCTCGGCGACCCCGCGACGGCGGTGGAGCGGCTCAGCGATGAGGAGATTCGCGCCCAAGCCCAGATCCTGACCCAGGCGCTGGCGAATTTCGGGATCAACGGCCAGGTGATTCAGACGCACGTCGGCCCCGTCGTGACCATGTACGAGTTCGAGCCGGCACCCGGCGTCAAGGTGGCCCGCATCGTGAACCTTGCCGACGATCTGGCGCTGGCGCTCAAGGCGATAAGCATCCGCATCGTGGCGCCCATTCCGGGGAAGTCGGTGGTCGGAATCGAAGTGCCGAACCCGCGGCGCGAGGACGTGACGCTGAAGGAAATCGTCCTGAGTGAGTCCTACAAGGCGTCGCGGTCGCCCCTGAAGCTCGCGCTGGGGAAGGACATCTTCGGGACGCCTATCGTCGCCGATCTGCGCGGGATGCCGCACCTGCTCGTCGCGGGCGCGACGGGATCGGGCAAGAGCGTCGGGCTCAACACGATGATTCTCAGCATTCTCTTCGCGGCCAAGCCGGACGAGGTGAAGTTCCTGATGATCGACCCCAAGATGCTCGAGCTCACGGAGTACGAGGGGATTGCCCATCTGTGGCGGCCGGTCATCACGGAGCCCAAAGCCGCCGCGCGCGGGCTCATGCTGGCCGTCAAGGAAATGGATCGCCGGTACAAGCTGATGGCCGAGTATGGAGCCCGCAACATCGATGCGTACAACCGTGTCGTGGCGGAGGCGCAGGGCGTGCCGCCGCCTCAACCCGTCGACATTCCGACGGAGGCCGAAGTCGTTGCGGGAACGGAGCCGGAGTACCTTTCGGAGGAAGACCGGCTGTCCGCCGGTGAAACGGAGGCCACCCCGGACCTCAAAACCCCGCCGACGCCGCTGCCGTACCTAGTCATCGTCATCGACGAGCTGGCGGACCTGATGATGGTGGCGTCCAAGGAAGTGGAAGATTCCATCGCCCGGCTGGCCCAGATGGCCCGGGCTGCCGGTATCCACCTGATTCTGGCGACGCAGCGGCCTTCCGTGGATGTCCTGACCGGCCTCATCAAGGCGAACTTCCCGGCGCGCATCGCTTTCCAGGTGGCGTCGAAGACCGACTCCCGTACCATCCTCGATCAGAACGGCGCGGACCAGTTGCTGGGACGCGGCGATATGCTGTATCTCGCAACTGGCACGGGTAAGCTGACCCGCGTGCACGGCGCCTATGTCCCGGACGGGGACATCAAAAAGGTCGTGGACTTCGTCAAGGCCCAGGGCGGGCCGGCTTATAGCGAAGAAGCGGTCACGGCGGAAGCGGAAGGGCGGAGCGACTCCGGCGAGCGCGACGAGATGTACGAGCAGGCTAAGGAGATCGTCATTGGCACCGGTCAGGCGTCGGCTTCCTTCCTGCAGCGCCGGATGCGCATCGGCTATCCCCGCGCCGCTCGCATGATCGAGATGATGGAGCAGGACGGCATTGTCGGGGGCATGGCGCGGGACGGCCGCCGGGAGGTGCTCGTCAAGCGCGTCGGTGTGGACGAAGGCCCATGACCCGGCGCTCGTTCGCCCGGAGGCTCGCCTTGACGGCGTTCCTGATCGGCGGTGCCTGCTCGGCCGGACCCGCGCTGGCCGGCGATCCCGTCAAGAATCTGGTGAAGAAGGTCGAGGCCCGCTACCAGAAGACCACCGACCTCACCGCCGAGTTTGCGCAGACCACTTCCGTCAGAGGCTTTGCTTCCGCTATCAAATCGGCTGGCCGAGTCTATCTCAAACGCCCGGGCAAACTCCGGTGGGATTATCTGGAGCCCACGCTCGAACAGATCTTCGTGGAGAACGACAAGGTCCAGTTCTATATTCCCGAGCACAAACAGGTTCTGAACGGGCAGCTCTCCAAGATGGCCAACTCGCCGGCCCCTCTCCAGCTCCTCCAGGGCATCGGCCGGCTGGACGAGCACTATCTGGTCGCGTTGACGCCGGACGGAGCCAAGGGCAATGGCGGGCTCCCGCTCCTGAGCCTCACACTTCCGGATGGCGGGCCCGACCAGCCGCGCATCGTCGTTGAGGTCGATGCGGCGACCCACTTCCTGCGCCGGGTCGCCCTGCACGACGTCAATGGCAACGTCTCCACGTTCACGTTCAGCGCGATCAAGGCGAACACCGGCCTCACGGACGACCTGTTCGTGTTCACCGTGCCGAAGGGCGTGGAAGTCATTACCGCTCCCATGCTGGCCCCACCCTAGGCGGCCGTCCATGCCCTGGACCGCCAAATGGATCGCCGCCATCGTTGTGACGTTCGTCCTCCTGGTTATCGCCGACCGCATCTGGTACGTGCAGGAGATGAAGGCCCTGGCAAGCGCGCTCGGCGTGGAGTGGTCGAAGATCGAGCGGCGCGGCACGTTCCCGTACGAGCACTATAAGAAGGTGGTGCACTACGGCATGACGCGGGAAGAAGCGCACAAGATCATGGTCCATTATTCCAGCGTGGAAGAGAAGCAGTACGGCCAGTACCTGTACGAGACCTTTTACTATCGTTTCGGGACCCTGAGCCGGCACGGCGTCAGGGTCGAGTACGATCAGTTCGGCCGCGTCCGCAAGGTCGACGACGCGCCGACGGTCCCGCCGCAGGATTTCTCCAAATAGGGCGGAGCATGTGGTTTAAACGCTGGCTTCTCGGACGTCCCCTCGCGACGGCTCATGCCGCCCATGAGCGGCTGTCGAATCCCGTCGCGTTGGCGGTTTTCTCGTCAGATCCGCTCTCCTCCGTCGCGTACGCCACTGAGGAAATTCTGCTCGTCCTGGTCCTGGCGGGAACGGTCGCCCTCCATTACTCCATCGGGATCAGCATCGTGATCGTCGGATTGGTGGCCATTCTCACGGCTTCCTACCGGCAGACCATCTACGCCTATCCCTCGGGAGGGGGGGCCTTTGTCGTGGCGAAATCCAACCTCGGGGAAGCGCCCGGGTTGGTCGCCGCCGCGGCCCTGCTGATCGATTACGTCCTCACCGTGGCCGTGAGCGTGGCTGCCGGGATCGCAGCCATCACCTCGGCGGTGCCGGAGCTGCATGAGCATCGCGTAGGCCTGGGCCTGCTGGCGATCGTCATCTTGACCTTGGGCAATCTGCGGGGCGTCCGCGAATCGGGCAAGATCTTCGCCTTGCCGACGTATATGTTCGTCGGCAGTCTGGGTCTGGTTATCATTGTCGGCATGGGGCGGGCGCTCTTCGGCGCCGCGGAGGCACACCCGCTCCCGTCCGTTCCGGCCGTGGAAGGACTCACCCTGTTTTTGCTGCTCCGCGCATTCTCCTCCGGCTGTACCGCGTTGACCGGCATCGAGGCGATCTCAAACGGCGTGCCGGCCTTTCGGGATCCGGCTTCGAAGAATGCCTCGACCACCATGATCTGGATGGCCTGTATGTTGGGGGGCCTGTTTTTCGGCCTCACGATTCTGGCCCATATCTACGGGCTCGTGCCGCGCGAGGACGAGACTCTGATCTCCCAGATCGCACGAATCGCGCTCGGCGGGGGCGCCCTGTATTATTTCATGCAGGTCGCGACGATGCTGATCCTGATCCTCGCGGCGAACACGAGTTACAACGGCTTTCCCCGTCTGGCCTCCTTGCTGGCCAAGGACAGCTTTCTGCCTCACCAGATGCGCAATGTCGGGGACCGGTTGGCCTTCTCGAACGGGATCTTTCTGTTGGGGGCCTTCGCCGGGCTCCTCCTCGTGATTTTCGAGGGAGACACGCATGCGTTGATCCCGCTGTACGCCATCGGGGTCTTTCTCTCGTTCACGCTATCGCAGGCAGGCATGGTCCGGCATTGGCAGGACAGGAAAGGCCCTGGCTGGAGAAAGAAGTTCGCGATCAACCTGACCGGGGCCGTCGCGACCGGCGTGGCCACGGTGGTCCTGGCCGTCACGAAATTCACGCATGGTGCCTGGGTGGTGATCTTTCTGATCCCGATCCTCATCGGCATGTTCAAGAAGATCCAATGGCATTACAAGATGGCCGACTGGCAGCTTGCGCTGACCATGTACGAGCGGCCCAAGAATCCGCCGCCGAACATCGTCGTGATGCCGATCGGCAGTGTCAATCGCGCGGTCGTCATCGCCATGGACTATGTTCGACAGCGGGCCCATGACTTCCGCGTCGTCCATGTGGACGTCGACCCTGACGAGACGGCCAAGGTCAAGGAAGACTGGGAGAAGTGGGGCATGGGACTGCCCCTCGTGATCTTGCCGTCGCCGTATCGGTCGTTTCTGGCGCCGTTGCTGGACTACATCGAAACGGTCCGAGAGGAGAATCCCGGTGGGTGGGTCACGGTGGCGCTGGCAGAGGTCCTGCCGGCGCGCTGGTGGGAGAACCTGCTGCACAACCAGCACGCCTTGCTGATCAAGGCGGCGGTGCTCTTCAAATTCCGCGTCATCGTCACCGACGTTCCGTATCACCTCGGTCCGTATTAGCCGCTTTCGCATTCCTTACACGGGATGTTAGAGTAGAAGCCTTTACGGGAGGCATCATGTGATGCGTCGTCTTCTTTTTGTTGTTTCCGGACTTGCCGTGTGCGTCGCGCTGGGGCTCGGGGCGCTTGGTTCCGCGCAGGCCGCGCAGACTTCGAAAAAGGGCAAACCTGTACCGGTGGCGCTCGCCGCCGCGCAGCGATATGCCGAGGCCGTTGCGTCGGGGGACCGTCTGACGGCGTGCCGGTTGGACTTCGCCTGCCTATGGAGCATGGTGGCGGCCGGGCCCGCGCCGCCCAAGGCCTTTCCACCAGAGTCCGATCCGGTCTATGCCCGGTGCTGGGACAAGCTGGCGAAAGCCCATGAGACGGCGGTGGAACAGCGCGATATGGGCGCGAACGAGCTGTGGCCGGGCAAAGGGTCTCTGGTGTTCTTCAACGAGGACCTCACCGAGTACGCGCCGTCATTTTTCGTGACGGATCGCCTCGGGCTGTCGCCTCCCGCGGGCGGCCTCAAGGTCGAACCCATCAACAGCGCGCCGCTGCCGGCGGCGTCGTTTCGGATTCGCGATGGGGGGCCGCTGGTCGAAGCTCCGGCCGCCGTCGTCAAGCTGGGAGTGACCTACAAGGATCCGCTGACCTCTCCGGTCGCCTATGCTCCCAGCGAGGATCACGTGACGCGCAAGGCGAAAAAGGCGCGTCTGGCGCTGAAGGGGGTGACCGTCAAGTGGGTGGTGCTGACGGGGCTCAGGAAGCTCGGATTTCCCGGCGACGTGGCAGTTCTGAATCTGCCGGTGACGGGCGCGGACGGCGCCGCCGTTCCGTTCGTGACCGAGCGAGGCGGCTACCTGCACGACACGCGCGTATGGTGGGGCCCGGCCGACGCGCCGGGCGTGCTGACCGCCGCGGTGGGGCGCGTCGCGCAGTATCCGGAGCAGCGCGACCGCATCGCGCTGCTCAACCGGGTGCTGCTCATCGATCCGAACCAGCCTGAGGCCCTGGCCCTGCTCTCCCGTGAAATGTACCAGGCGTTGCTGAACGCTGGGGCGGCCGCGCACAAGGTGGCGCTCGGTGATGCGGCTCTGGCCGCCCGCTTCAATGAACTGTACTGGAATACCGTGTCACAGACCTATCGGATGGAGATCGCGGAAGCCTCCCACCTGGCCCAACGCGGCCAGCCGTTGCCGGCGGACTTTCTCTACCGGATGCTCCCGGCCATGGAAACGCTGGCCCGGTTGGCCCCCGAGGACCGTGAGAACCGGCTGAAACTGGGGATCGCCTACCGCTGGAACCGGGAGCACGAGAACGCGATCGCCGTGCACGAGCAGCTCGTGAAGGAGGTCCCGCCGGAGCGGCCCGCCTCCCGCGCGCGCGTGTTGCTGGAACTGGCCTGGTCGCGGATCGCCAGCGTGGAATGGAGCCGGCGGGTCGAGGACCCGGGCCTCCAGGCCGCGTATCGCGAGGCGGAAGAGGCCTTCCGGTTCACGGATCGCCCACTCGAAAAATTCACGGGCGCCTATACGATGGCGTATAGCCTGGCGTTCATGCCCACCCGGGACAACAAGAAGATGCTGGAGTTGCTGACCGAGGCGCGCCGTTGGTACCTGCAACTCCCCGGCGCCTCGCAGAACTCCTGGCAGTTCCTGCTCCAGAACGACACGCTCAAAGGCGTGATCGAGGCCGACCCGTCCTTCCAATCCCTGTTTGTGTCGTCGTAACCGGTTACTGCTGCTTGGCGATGATTTGGTTCTTGAAGGCGAGGAATTAGTGGTGCAGGTGCTTGAGGGTCGAGGCCATGAGGACGATGAAGATGCCGAACCAGAAGGCCGCACGGAGGAAGGGAATGCCCTCCGGGTCGGCTTCTTCCCCCTCGGCCGTACCCTTCTCCTCGGGCGCCGGCGGGAACATGATGTTGTAAAGAAACAGGGTCATGATGCACGTGACGAAGAACAGCTTGGTCCCCAGCGCGATCAGGTACGGGTTGGTGAACCCTTCGCCGTTGACCGCCTTCATCAGCTTGTTGACGTAGGCGATGTTGATCCCGCCGGTGACCAGGATGATCAGCATGAGGGCGCCGATGATCCGCTGGTACTTCTGGTAGATGGCGTTGGCGAGCGGCTTGACCAACTCGCCGGGGACCGACTTCCGCAGCGACGGGACCACCGCCATCATCAGCAGGCCCAGCCCGCCGATCCAGAGAATGGCCGACATCAGATGGAGCCAGTGGTTCACGATGGGGATCCACTGGTCGACGAATGCGGTGATGAACCGGTCCATCAGAATTTGAAGACCGGTTTCTCGTTGCCGAAGCGGGCCTTGCGGAGCTCTTCCATGAACTCGGGCGTGATCGTGGACAGGCTGCGCTCCCGGGCCTTGGCCTCGACGCTCTTCTTGACCATCGCCTGCATGAAGTAGGGGATGCGTTTGAACCGGGCCGTGGCCTCGTCATCCCAACGGATCTCGAAGGTCCCCGGCGCGGCATCCACGCCGATTTCATGGACCTTGATCTTGGGCCCGCCCTTCGGCTGGTAGAGGCACCACTCGTCGGCGTCCAGCCAGTCGCCGTGATCCGCGTAGGGCCGGGCGCGGCAACCGCCGCAGATGTCGGAGTACTCGCAGTCGGCGCACTTGCCCTTGAGCTTCGGCTCGCGGAAGGAATCAAACACTTCCGAGCGCTCCCACAGGTCCACGAAGCTGATCTCCCGGACGTTGCCCGCGCTCAGTGGCATGTACGGGCAGGGCGTCATGTTGCCTTCTGGAGTGATCCGCGCGTAGTTCGTGCCGGCGAGACAGCCGCCGCCCATGTAGCCGGTGGCCTTGGTGATCGGGGAATTGGGATCGCGCTCGTAGGCGATGCGCTTGAAATGCGGCGCGCAGCGGGCGCGCACCAGCATGTCCGGGTACTGCTTCTGCGTGTCGACGAGGTAGGTCAGTACCTCCTCGTACTGCTGGGGGGTGATGTCCGTCATCTCTTCGCCGCGGCCGGTGCAGACCAGGAAAAACAGATTGAGCACCCGCGCGCCCAGTTGATGGGTGAAGGCCACCATCTCGGGCACTTCGCGGTAGTTCATCGGGGAGACGCTGAAGTGGACCTGGAACTGGAGCCCGTTGCGCTTGCAGGCCTCGATGCCGGCCATCGTCCGCGCCCACGCGCCGGGCAGCCCGCGGAAGGCGTCGTGCTTGGCCGGGTCGGTCGAGTCCACGCTGATGCCCATGCCCATCACGCCGATGGTGGCCAGTTCCTTGGCCAGCGCGTCGTCGATCAACATGCCGTTGGTCCCGAAGACCACCATGAAGCCGAGTGACACGGCGTGCCGCGCGATGTCCCGGATGTCCGGGCGGGTAAGCGGCTCGCCGCCGGTGATGACGACGATCGAGTGCTTGTTCACGATCGCCATCTGGTCCAGGAGCGTGAAGACTTCCGGCGTCGTCAGCTCATCGGTCGCGCCGGACGCCCGCGTCGTCGCGTCGAGGTAGCAGTGCCCACAGCGAAGGTTGCAGCGTTTGGTGAGGTTCAGGGCGATGAGATACGGCTTCCAGTCGTTCTGCGGCGTCGGCTTCCGCCCGACCGGCAGGAGGCCGGGGCGGTCCACGTACCGCAGAGGAATTGGATTGATGAGCTGGAGGGTCTCGTTCACGACTGCTTGTTGCCGATCAAGCTCTCGATGATGTCCTTGAGGTTGCCGGTCTTCATGGCCTCTTCCATGTAGCCCTTGGCCTGCTCGATCCCCTCTTCCGCGATCTCATGGGTGATCGTTGTCGCGGCGATCTTCTCGGCGTGCTTCTCGATCAAGGCTTTCGTGCAGTCGCGCATGTAGCCGGCGGGCGCGCGCTCCAGGCGGGCCACGGCGTCGGCGGTCCAGGTGTATTGGGAGGCCGGCTTGGATTCGGCCGGCTCCGCCTTCTTCTCGGCAGGCGGGAACGCGCCGGTGCCCTTGTTGGCGAAGATAGGCTGGTACTCCTCACTGGCCGCTTCGTCGATGTAGGGCCTGGCATACTCCAGCGTGATCGTCGTCATTCCCATCTTGCGGGCCGTCTTCTCGATCTTGGCCTTGGCGCGGCGCCGCTGGAAGCCGGCCGGGACCGCCCGGATCGCCTCCTTGGCGTCCTTCGTCCATTGCATTGGGACGTCGTCATAGGCCATCTCAGTCTCAAGGATGCCTTCGGTCTTGGCGGCCGCTTCGAACATGCTCTTGTCGATCAGCTTGAATTTGTCGCCTGTCGCCTTGCAGATCGGGCACGCGACCGGCTGGTCGCCCTTGGCGGTGTAGCCGCACCCGCTGCACAGGTAGTAATTTTGCTTCATCCGGTCGAGGTACGCCTGCGTGCCCGGGCTGACGGCCGGCTTCTCTTCCACGATGCCGCCCATCATGCCCGATAGCGTGGAGCCGATCATGTCGCGGGCCACGCCCTCGTCGGCCTTCATCTTGTTGCGGTCGATGCCCTGCTCGTCGAGCGTGGCGCCGAGTTGTTTCATGGCCTCCATGGCGCCCTTGGGCAGGATGTGCCCGACGGCCGCGTCCACCACCGAGTTGCTGATGATGGTGTGGCCCTTCTCGATCGCGTAGCGATGGATGGCGGTCTTGGCCACCCCGCGCGCGAACACCGGGATCTTCTCCATGCGGCGCAGGGCTTCCTCGGTCCAGGCGATGGTGTATTCGGCCTGCTGATCGATCGGGGGCACGTATTTCTTGTTGGAGATCATCACGTGACACTCGGACATGCGCAGCAGGTTCTCGGCGTTCGAGCCGATGTCCATGTCTTCGTCGCTGTGGACACCGAGGCGGCCCATCACGAGCATCCAGGGCTTCTCGCGGCGGACGAACTGGAGGACCTTCTCGAAGGCCTTGCCGTCGAGAAGCGTCGTCTTGATGTCCTGCCCTTCGGCCTGGGCGATCTCGCGGGCGATGTCCAAATGCGCCTGGTAGATCTTGGCCAGGCCGCTGTCGATAATCTCCTCGTGCAGCTTCTCCTGCTCCTTGAACCGGAAGACCTTGCCGGCTTCCTCGTTGAGCACGTTGGAGATGCTGTGGAAGGCGGCGTAATGGAAGTACGGATCGAAGGCCGAGATGGCTTCCACCGGCTTGTTCAGGGCCTTGCCGAGCGCCAGCGCGGTTTTGAGCCCCCCGAAGGAATAGTGGCTGCCGTCCAGCGCGACCACGATGGAGCCGCCGTTCATGGGATAGGTGTTCTTGATGATGAGCATGTCCGAAGCGCGCACGCGCCGGACGACGCGCTCGGTGACCCCGCCGATGACGCTGTCCTTCACGGCGCCCACGCCCAGGGCGCCCATGATGACGAGATCGTAGGCGTTGGTGTTGATGTCTTCGACGAGGACTTTGAAGTTGCGGCCTTCCAGGGACCTCCGTTCAACCGGAATGTTCGCCTCGGCGGCCTTCTTGTCGACGATGTCCAGGTAGGAGTCGGTGATGATCTGCAGCCCGCGGGTGATCAGCGAATCATGGATCTGCCGCTGCCGCTCCAGCTCGTTCTCGTCGTGGTATTCCTCGGGGAGGCCCGCTTCCATCTGCTTGAAGCGCTTATCGTGCATCTTGGCCGCATAGACGTGGCTGCCCACGAGCTTGGCCCCGAAGGTCTTCGCCAGGGAGACGCCGACGTCCAGCGCCATGTTGGAATAGTCGGAATTGTCGACCGGGACGTAGATCGTCTTATACATACCGTCTCCTTACCGAAACACCCAGCCTGGCCGCCGCAGTATGAGAATAGGGTGAAGCGAGGGCGTATCCTAGCACCGGAATTTGAGCAATTGCAATAGTTTTCCTGGGTCAATGGACCTGATTTCCCGCCGACTTGCGGGAGTTGAGTATCTCGTCCAGGGTCAGTAGGACATCCCTTCCGGAGTTCAGTTCCACCCCCCGCAGGAGGCTCGCGTCGGCATAACGTCCGGCGCTCTGATCAAGGGCCGGAGAGGAGCCCGCCAGCGCGCCCGACCAGGGGCGCGGGTCGCGGCTGCCGGTGCGGGGCCCCTTCTTCCGGTTCCAGGCGGCCAGGCAGGCCTTGCCGATCAGCTTGTTGAGCGGGGCGGGGTTATAGAGCAGCTTCCGGATGCTGGTCGGCGTGAGCATCAGCGGGTTATAGCCGGACGTCAGATACCCTTCTTCCAACAGCCTGTTCTCAAGGTCGGTGTTCGGCTGGATGCCCAGGAAAAACATCATCGGGAAGACCCGCTCCTCGCCGAGGATGGCCGCGACCTTCTTGTAGGACTCGATGGAGTCCCGCAGCGTCGCTTCCGTCTCGTCCGGCGCGTTGAGCGAGTAGTTCAGGATGATCTTGCCTGTGAACCCGGCCTCGGCCAGGTAGCGGCAGCCGTCGTACAGGCGGTCCAGCATGAAGCCCATGTGCAGCCCGTTCAGGACCTCCTGCGAGCCGGAGGTGATCGCGACTTCCAGGTCGCCGACGCCTGACCGGACCATGAGCCTGGCGAAGTCGTCGGTGATCAGCGACGTACGGATATAACCGGACCATTCAAGCTCCAGTTTCTCGACGATGATCCGCTCCATGATCTCGGTGCACTGGGGGTAGGCGGCTTTGCCGGTGATGAACTGGGCGTCGGTGAACCAGAACCGGCGCGTACCCCATTGGTGATAGTGCTGCGCGATGTCTTGCACGACCAGTGCGGCCGGGCGGTACCGGACGGATTTGCCTTCCAGATAGGGATAGAGGCAGAAGGCGCAGTCGTACGGGCAGCCACGCTTGCTCTGCACGCCGATGCAGTCGTGGGCATAGGTCGTGTATTGGGGGAAGATGGACGCAATGTACGGCAGATCCACGGTCAGGGTGCCGAGGTCCGTGTAGCTCTGTCCCAGGCCTCTGATCGTTTTGCCGTCCTGGCGGGCGATGAATCGCTCGCCATCGAGCGGTTTGCCTTCGACGATTTTCAAAATGGCCTCCTCGCCTTCCCCGAGGATCCCGATGGTTCCTTCGGGCAGCTTTTCGATGAGCTGGTCGGCGAAGGCGCCGAAGGCCCCGCCCCCGATCATGATCTGCGCGCCGGGGCAGGTCTTGCGGATCAACCAGGCGTGCGAGAGGTTAGCCCGGATGCCGGAGTAATACTGATACAGCGATTTGACACCCGAGAGCGACGCCGCGATCTTCTTGAGAGGGTTGTTCGAGTAATAGAAAGTGAAGGCCTGTTCCAGCGAGGCGTCCCCTTCGTGCGGCGAGAAGATCTGGATGTCGCGCCAGGAGAAACAGACGAGGTCGGGACGAACGGCCTCGGCAGTCTCCCGGATGGCCCGTGAGCGCTCGCCGGGCGGAATCAGCGACAGGTCCAGGATGCGCTGGCGAATCTCGGGACGGCGCCGGTGGATGTACTCTGCGAGGTAGGTGCAGCCGACCGGATAGATCTGCTTGCAGGGAAGAAAGATGTAGAGAATCGAAGTCATAGGCTATGGGCTAGGGACGCTGGGATCTCATCATGATCTGACCTATAGCCTCTGGCCTCGTGCCTCTCGCCTGGCGGTCATCATTTGACGGCGACGTGGATGGCGACGATGCCGCCGCTCAGGTTGCGGTATTCGACCCGGCTGAATCCCACTTCGCGCATCAGGCGCGTGAGGCCTTCCTGATCGGGAAAGGCGCGGATCGAGGCCGGCAGGTATTCATAGACGCCGGTTTGGTCGCCTGAAACTTTAGTCCCGAGCCATGGCAGCAGAGTGAAGGAATACCAGTCGTAGAGGCCGCGGAGCCATCCGGCCACCGGCCGCGAAAACTCCAGACAGATGAGGCGGCCGCCTGGTTTGAGGACTCGCAGAATTTCCCGAAGCGCCTGAGGCAGGTTCCCGACGTTGCGCATGCAGAAGCCGGTTGTCACGGCGTCGAACGCGGCGTCCGGGACGCAGAGCCGTTCTGCGTTGGCTTGGACACAGACAATCTGGCGTTGCGATTTGGCTCTCCGCACCTTCTCCACTCCGATCGCCAGCATCGGTCTGTTCAAGTCCGCTGCGACAACGCGCGCCTTCTCGCCGAGGCGGGATGCTGCCAGAAGTGCGAGATCAGCGGTTCCGGCACCCACGTCCAGCACCAGTTGGCTGTTTGGGTCCAGGAATGAAACGGCGTGGCGTTTCCAGGAGTGATGAAGACCGAGACTCAGGAGTGAGTTGTTCAGGTCGTAGTAGCGGGCGATCGACGAAAACATCCGCTGGACGGCCTGCTCTTTCTGCTGGCCCGTCCCCGCCGGCTGCGCGGCCTGCGTCTGTTCTTCTACTGTCAGCATGGGAGCGCCATCGTAGCACCGGCTGAAGATGCACGGCAAGCAGGGCAAGAGCGGGTCCTGCCCCCGCATAGCCCAGCGCAGCTGGGCGTTTCGCCGTCGAAGT
>CAZMPH010000040.1:0-15826 GCA_964568195.1 uncultured Nitrospirales bacterium
CAGAAGGCGGGGCTGTTCAAGGACGGCGAGTCGGCCGTGTGCACGCTGACCGGACATGGCCTCAAGGATGTGGACATCGCGATCTCGGTATCGCAGAAGCCGACGACGATCCAGGCCAACACAGAAGACGTCGTGAGGGTACTGGGCTACTAACCTCTATTTTTTTGCGCGGGGAGGGCGCATCCGGTTCGCATGAAATACGTGATCCTGCTGGGGGATGGGATGGGTGACCATCCGTTGGCGGAACTCGGGGGGCGGACGCCGCTGCAGGCGGCCAAGACTCCCAACCTGGATTTCCTCGCCCGTCACGGCGAACTGGGCCTGGTCAAGACCACGCCGGATGGATTCTATCCTGGCGGCGATGTGACGCAACTGGCGATCCTGGGCTATGATCCCAAAAAGTATTACACCGGACTTGCGCCGCTGGAAGCGGCCGGTCTCGGCGTGGCGCTGAACCCCGACGATGTCGCCTACCGGTGCAACCTGGTCACCCTGCGGGCGGATACCGGCGGGTACGATGTGAAGAAGCTGGGTCCCCACGCCGTGATGGAGGACTACAGCGCCGGCCAGATCGACTCGCTCGAAGCCAAGGAGCTGATCTATGACATCAACGAGCAACTGGGGACGGAGGTCGTGCAGTTCTATCCCGGCGTGTCATACCGGAATCTCATGGTCTGGGCGGAGGGCAAGCACCGCGTGACAGTGACGCCTCCACACGACATCGTGGGCAAGCCGGTGGGTGCATTTCTGCCGAAAGGGGACGGCGACAAGGTACTGCGAGCCTTGATGGACGAGGCCCTGGCGATCCTGCGCGGCCATCAGATCAATAAGGATCGGATCGAAGCGGGTAAGCCGCCGGCGAACGGCATCTGGCTGTGGGGCCACGGCAAGGCGCCGAAGCTGCCGAAGCTGACGGAGCGCTACGGCCTGTCCGCGACCATGATCTCTGCGCTGGACCTGCCGCGGGGGTTGGGTCTCACGTGCGGTTTCGAAGTCGCGAAAGTGTCGGGCGCCACGGGGGCCGTGGATACCGATTATCTCGGGAAGGCCGCATGCGCGCTCAAAGAACTGGAGAAGCGGGATCTGGCGTACATCCATCTGGGGGCGACGGATGATGCGAGCCACCGGGGAGATGTGCAGGCCAAGGTGCGGGCCATCGAGTCGTTCGACGAGCATACGGTGGGAACGCTGCTGAAGGGGCTGCCGAAGCTGGGGCCGCATCGCGTGCTGGCGGTCTGCAACCATGCCACGCCGGTCGCGCTCCGGTGTCATACGAATGATCCGGTCCCGTTCGCCCTCTATGAAGGGCCGGCATCCCGCGCTCGCGTCGATGCGGACCGCGGCTTCAACGAGGCGGACGCGCAGGCCACGAAGACGGTGCTGGCCGACGCGACGAAGTTGCTCGGCAAGCTGCTCGGGAAGTGAGGTACCATTAGAACGCTGCTCGCCCAAGAGCTCGCGATGTCTCACCCCGCCCGCCCCGGACGCGCGGGGACGCGTCCTTGGCCCGGGGGAAGCCGCAGGCGCATATGTCTTTAGTGGTTCAGAAATTCGGCGGGACCTCGGTCGCGAACGTCGACCGGATCAAGCACGTGGCGAAGCTGGTCGCCAAGAGCCGGCAGGCGGGCGACACGGTCTTGGTCGTGCTCTCCGCCATGAGCGGCGAAACGGACCGTCTGGTGAAGCTCGCGCACGAAGTCGCCGATTTCCCGGACGAGCGGGAGATGGACATGCTGCTCTCTACCGGAGAGCGCGTGACGATCGCCCTGCTCGCGATGGCGTTGCGCTCGATGGGATTCGAAGCCCGCTCCTACACCGGGCGGCAGGTCGGGATCATCACCGACAGCACACATACGAAGGCCCGGATCGAGCGCATCGCCGCCGAGAGGATCCAGCAGGCCCTGGATAAGGGCATCATCCCGGTCGTGGCGGGGTTCCAGGGGATCAACGAGCAGAACGACGTCACGACGCTCGGGCGGGGGGGATCGGATCTCACGGCCGTGGCGCTGGCCGCCGCGCTGAAGGCCGATCATTGCATTATTTATACCGATGTGGACGGCGTGTACACGGCGGATCCCAACGTGGTGCCGTCCGCGCGTAGACTGGACAAGGTTTCGTATGAGGAAATGTTGGAGTTTGCGAGCCTGGGGGCGAAGGTGCTTCAGAGCCGCTCGGTCGAGTTCGCCGCCAAGTACGGGGTGCCGGTGGTGGTCAAATCCACCTTCGCCGAAGGCAGCGGAACGCTGGTAACCAAGGAGGATCGGGACATGGAACAAGTCGTGGTCTCCGGCGTGACGGGAGATCGTAACCAGGCGAAGGTGACGTTCATCGGGGTGCCGGATAAGCCGGGGATCGCCGCCCGCATCTTCGGAGCGATCGGGGCCGCCAACATCCTGGTGGACATGATCATCCAGAACGTCAGCCAGGGCGATCTGACAGACCTGTCGTTCACCATCCCTAGGGTGGACCTCCCCAAGGCGGTGGACCTCGCGAAACGCATCGCCAAGGACATCGGGGCCAAGAGCGTCGAGGTTAAGGAACAGATCGCCAAAGTCTCGCTGGTCGGCGTCGGCATGCGGTCCCATTCCGGCGTGGCTGCGCGGATGTTCGAGACCCTGGCCCACGAAGGCATCAACATCATGATGATCAGCACCTCCGAGATCAAAATCTCCTGTGTCATCGAAGAGAAGTCCATGGAACCGGCCATCCGTTCCCTGCACAAGGCGTTCGGGCTGGAGAAAGGCTGACACGCGAAGGATGGCTGTGCCGAAACACATCGAGATCTACGACACGACGCTGCGCGACGGCGCCCAGGCCGAGGACGTTTCGTTTTCGGCTGAGGACAAGGTGCGCGTGGCCCGGAAGCTCGATGAGCTCGGAGCCCACTTCATCGAGGGCGGGTGGCCCGGCGCCAATCCCAGGGACATCGACTTCTTCCGGATGATCAAGACGGTGCCGCTCAAGCAGGCCAAGGTCGTGGCCTTCGGCTCGACGCGGAGGGCCACCAACACTGTCCACAACGATCCCGTCCTCAAGTCCCTGCTCGATGCGGACACCCGTTATGTGACGCTGTTCGGCAAGAGCTGGAATCTGCACGTCACGGACGCCTTGGGGATCTCGCTCAAGAAAAACCTCGAGCTGATCGAGGACTCCGTGGCCTTCCTGAAGGACAAGGGCCGCCGGGTGTTTTACGATGCCGAGCACTTCTTCGACGGCTACAAGGCCGATCCGGGTTATGCGCTGCAAACTCTCTTGAAAGCGCAGGAGGCGGGAGCGGAGCGGATCATCCTGTGCGACACGAACGGCGGGACGATGCCCTGGGAAGTCAGGCGGATCGTCGCGGGGGTCGCGCGGGAAATCCGCGCGCCCCTCGGCATCCACGCCCACAACGACGCGGAGATGGCCGTCGCCAACTCGCTGATCGCAATCCAGGAGGGGGTGCTCCAGGTGCAGGGGACGATCAACGGGATCGGCGAGCGGTGTGGCAATGCCAACCTCTCCTCGATCATCCCGAACCTGAATTTCAAGATGAAACTGCCGTCGGTGACGCCGGAGCAGCTGCGCAACCTGCGCGAGGTCTCCCACTTCGTGGCCGAGATCGCCAACCTGGTGCCGAACAAGCACCAGCCGTATGTGGGGGACTCGGCGTTCGCTCATAAAGGCGGGGTGCATATCGATGCGGTCATGAAGAACCCGATGACCTACGAGCATGTCCGTCCGGAAGCGGTCGGCAATCGGCAGCGGATGCTCATCTCCGACTACGCCGGCAAGAGCAGCCTGGCGGCGAAGGCCGCGGAGTTTCATATCAAGCTGCGCAAGAAAGACCCCAAGGCCCGGGAACTGCTGGCGACCCTCAAGGAGCTCGAGAATCAAGGCTATCAGTTCGAAGGGGCGGAGGGCTCGTTCGAGCTCTTGATGCGTCGCATGCTCGGCAAGCATAAGCCGTCGTTCGAATTGATGGGCTTTCGGGTGATCGTGGAAAAGCGGCGTGCGGACGAGCAGCCGATCTCGGAGGCCACGGTGATCGTCAAGGTCGGCGCCACAGTAGAGCACACGGTGGCCGTCGGCACGGGACCCGTCAATGCCCTGGACTATGCGCTACGCAAGGCTCTTGAGAAGTTCTATCCGCAGTTGCGAGAGGTGAAGCTGCTGGACTACAAGGTTCGTGTGCTGGCTGCCAACAAGGGGACGGCGTCGCGTGTCCGCGTGCTGATCGAATCAGGAGATCATAAGGAAAAATGGGGGACGGTAGGGGTCTCCGAGAACATCATGGAGGCGAGCTGGCAGGCCTTGGCCGACAGCATCGAGTATAAGATGGTGAAAGATCGGCGTTCTTCCAAGGACGGTTCTGCTTGACTTCTCGGGGTGGCTTTCGTATCGTAGTGATCTCTCAGGGGTTTTTGCCTGTCGAGGCGAATCGGGGGGTGCTGGAATGAGAAAGGCAGACCTGGCGACCGAAATCTATGAAAAGGTTGGCGTCTCCAAGAAAGAAGCTGCCGACCTCGTCGAGTTGGTCCTCGATACGATCAAAGGGATTCTGCAGAAGGGCGAGTCTTTTAAAATCGCCGGCTTCGGCAATTTCGTCGTCCGGAGCAAAGGGCCCAGGAAGGGTCGGAACCCCCGGACTGGTGAAGAGATCGGGATTACCCCTCGACGCGTGGTGACCTTCCGTCCGAGCCAAATCTTTAAAAAATACGTGAACTAGCCGCCCGCGTTGGCTCGTATGGCTACCGGGGCATCAGGATCCGCCGAAACCAGCGCAGCGGTCGGCGAGAAGCTCTTTTACAAGATCGGCGAGGTCAGCCGGCTGACCGGCCTTCCCTCCTATGTGCTGCGGTTTTGGGAATCCGAATTCGGATTCCTGCGACCCCAAAAGACCCGCGGCCGCCAGCGGAAGTACACGCCCAAGGATATCGAGACTCTTCTTCAGATCAAGCGGATGCGTTACGATAAGGGCTACACGATCGAGGGACTCAAACGGCGCTGGCATACCAGGGAGGGCACGCAAGAGCGGCGCCCCTCCCGCGCGACGGTTGATGTGATGCGGCGCGTCAAGCGCGAGGTTCAGGAGATGCTGAAGGTGCTCGGAGAGCAGCAGTAACCGCTCGCCGATACAGGACAATGATTCACACGGTTCGGGGCGTAGCGCAGACCGGTAGCGCACTCGCTTGGGGTGCGAGTGGTCGTGGGTTCAAATCCCGCCGCCCCGACCAAACCTCGCTTGTTCTTTCTTTCCTCCGATGACCAATCCCGACAAGGCCCGGATAAAAATGGTTGAGGGACAGATTGCCGCCCGGGGCATCGCCGATGCGCGCGTGCTGGAGGCGATGCGGAAGGTTCCTCGTCATTTGTTTCTCGATGAGGCGCTGAGCGATCGGGCCTATGAGGATTCGGCTCTGCCGATCGGCGAGAAGCAGACCATTTCTCAGCCCTACATCGTCGCGTTGATGACACAGGCCCTCGCGCTTCAGGCGACCGACAAGGTACTGGAAATCGGGACGGGGTCGGGGTATCAGACGGCGATCCTGGCCGAACTGGCCGCCCGCGTCTATTCCATCGAGCGGGTGAAGTCGCTGGCTTTGCAGACCCGTGAGCGGCTCGACCGGTTGGGATACCGGAACGTGGCCGTTCGGCACAGCGATGGGACCTACGGATGGGGGGAGGCCGCGCCGTTCGACGCCATCCTCGTCGCGGCCGGGTCTCCTAGCGTGCCGCCCTTGCTCGTGGAACAATTGCGGGAGGGCGGCCGAATCGTGATTCCCGTCGGCGACCGGAACATTCAGGTCCTCCAGCGCGGCATCAAGCAACAGGGGCGACTGGTGGTCAGCGGCCTAGGCGATTGCGTCTTCGTGCCGTTCATCGGGGCCTTTGCGTGGAGCGCCGACGCATGCTGAAAATCTACAACACGCTGTCCGGCCAGAAGGAAGTCTTCGAGCCTCTGAAGCCGAAGAGAGTCAAGATGTATGCCTGTGGCGTCACGGTATACGATTATTCGCACCTCGGCCATGCCCGAAGCGCGCTTGTCTTCGACGTCATCCGGAACTATTTGTGCTTTAGTGGGTATGCCGTCAAGTACGTCAGAAACTTTACAGACATCGACGACAAAATCATCAATCGTGCTTCGAAAGAAGGAGTTCATTGGAAAAAGATTGCAGAGAAATATCTTAGAGCGTATCGGCAAGACATGTCGCGCCTTGGAGTTGTCAAAGCCAGCAAAGAACCCAAGGCCACGAAGCATATTTCTGATATTAAAGATCTGATCCAGACTCTGGTCAAGAAAGGACATGCTTACCAGGTCGATGGAGATGTGTACTACGAAGTGTCAACTTTTCCGCAGTACGGACGTCTATCGAAGCGTAAGCCTGAGGATCTCCTGACCGGGGCACGCGTGGAGGTGGACGAACGCAAGAGGAACCCAATGGACTTTGCCTTGTGGAAGTCCTCCAAACCTGGTGAGCCCAAGTGGCTCAGCCCTTGGGGACCTGGCCGGCCCGGGTGGCATATTGAGTGTTCGGCCATGTCGATGAAACATCTTGGCAAGACCTTTGATATCCACGGTGGAGGCATGGACCTGATCTTTCCGCACCATGAGAACGAGATCGCGCAGTCCTGCGCCGCCACCGGAAAGGAATTTGCCCGGTACTGGGTCCACAACGGATTCGTCCAGATCAATCAGGAGAAAATGTCCAAGTCGCTGGGGAACTTCTTTACGATCCGGGAAATCTTCGAGAAGTCGGAGTGGCCTGAGGAGATTACCGGCGAGATACTTCGCTATTTTCTGCTGACGAATCATTATCGCAGCCCTTTGGATTTTTCCGATCAAGGCTTAAGGGAAGCCAAGTATGCGTTGGATGGATTTTATGATCTGTTCAACCGTCTAAAGGAAACGGCCAAGACAGAAGGTCCGGCTAACGAGAAACTTACGACCGTCATCGAACGAACCCGCTTTGCTTTTGAGCAGGCGATGGACGATGACTTCAATACCCCGGCGGCAGTTGCGGAGTTGCAGGGACTTCGCAGTGAAGTGAATAAGTTGTTAGAAACCGGTCTCTCGACTAAAGCCAGAGAGCAAGCTCGTCAGACGTTTCGTTTGCTTGGTTCCGTTATGGGGCTGTTTCAATTGGAGAAATGGCGATTCAATGTTGATCTCTCTGATATTGGTGTAAAGGGTCTGACAGATGAGAAGATCGAGCAACTGAAGAATGAGCGGAACGAAGCCAGGACACGGAGGGATTTTGCGAGGGCGGATGAAATCAGAAAAACGTTGGCCGAGGAAGGAATCACGTTGGAAGACCGGCCCGACGGCACAACTCGCTGGAAGCGATGAGCCACCGGGATTCGACCGATCTGCTCTACGGCCTGCATCCGGTGCTCGAAGCGCTCCGCGCGCCGGACCGGGAGCTTCACCGGATCTATCTGGAGCGGGGCCGCCGAGGGCGTGTGGTGGAGGAGATACTCGAACTGGCCGGGGCGCGTCACGTGCCCGTGGCGTTTGAGACTCGCGAGGGCCTGGACCGCCGTGCCGGCACCGCCCGGCATCAAGGGGCGATTGGGGTCGCCGCGGCAAAACCGTACGTGTCTCTCGATGATCTGCTCGAATCGGCCGGCAAGCTCGACGCGCCGTTGTTGCTCGTCCTTGACGGCATCGAGGACCCGCACAACCTGGGCGCCATTTTGCGGACGGCTGAGGCGGCCGGCGCGCAAGGTGTCATCCTGCCGACCAGGCGCGCCGTCGGCCTGACCGCCACCGTGGCCAAGGTTTCGGCTGGCGCGATCGAGCATCTCCCCGTGGCCCGCGCCGTGAACCTCTCTCAAGCCATCGAGCGACTGAAAGAGGCCCGGTTCTGGATCTATGGGCTGGATGCGAAAGGGACCCGGAGCTATACGGAGGTCGATTACCGGGGGCCGGTGGCGCTGGTGGTGGGCGGGGAAGGCCGGGGCATGCGTCCCCTCGTCGCGGGCCGGTGCGATGGAACGGTCCGCATCCCGATGCAGGGGAAAGTGGAGAGCCTCAACGTCTCGGTGGCGACCGCCGTCGTGCTGTATGAAATCCTGAGGCAGCGCGCCGGCACGCGCGAGTTCACGCGCGCCGTACCCGGATGAACCCTTCCTCGATGGCGGCTTTGAGCAGTTGGGCGGCGTTCGAGACGCGAAGCTTCTTCATCATGTTGGCGCGGTGCGCTTCGACGGTTTTGACGCTTATCTTGAGGCGGGTACCGATTTCACGGTTTTTCAGTCCGTTCCAGATCAACTGCAGGATTTCCTGCTCACGGTCCGTCAGGGACGTCACGCCGTTTTTCTTTTTTCTATCCATAGGGGTTCTCGCTCCTTGTCTTTCTCCATATCCGCCCTACCAGTAACACCATTAGTATCACATAACCAAGTAATTGCTGTAAATAGGAAAAGTCGACAGGGACGCAGCGGCGCCTTGTTCCCTGTAGGGCCTTCACGTACAATGGGCCCGCGAATGATCGCTTGGAAGAGTCCCCCGGCGGAGGCAGGATGATCGCGCAGTGGCACGTGGTCGCGGCTACCCTTTTCGGCGCCGTCATCGGCAGCTTTCTGAACGTCTGCATCTATCGCCTGCCGGCCGGGGAATCCCTCGTGCGGCGGGGTTCCCGGTGCCCCCAATGCAAGACGCCGATCGCCTGGCACGACAATGTACCGATCCTCAGTTATCTGTGGCTCCGGGGCCGGTGCCGAAACTGCCAGGCCCGCATCGTATGGCGCTATCCGCTGGTGGAAGCGCTGAACGCCGCCGGGTACGGATTCATCGCATGGCGCTTCGGGGTGACGGTGACCGCGTTCGTGTACCTCCTGTTGTTCTCGGCTCTCCTCGTCGTCAGTTTCATCGATCTCGATCACATGATCATTCCGAACGCAATCACGTATCCGGGAATGGTACTGGGTCTTATATCTGGAATGGTGATCTTGCCAAGATGGTGGGAAAGCATTTCGGGATTTTTATTGGGAGGCGGGTATTTATATTTCATGCTGGTGATCAGCCCATACCTTTTTAAGAAAGAAGGTATGGGGGAGGGAGATGTCAAGCTTTTGGCTATGATTGGCGCGATCGTAGGATGGAAGCTTGTCATCTTTATCGTTATATTGGCAGCTAGCCTCGGTTCAATTGTCGGTCTGACACTCATAGCTCTACGCAAGCTTGGGTGGCGCCAACATATTCCGTTTGGTCCTTACTTATGTATTGGGGCGGTGGTGGCGATGTTGTACGGAACGGAAATCCTGGATTGGTATGGATCTCTCCTTTCGGAACGGCGGTGAACCGTGGCGCTGCGACCTCGGAATCATCCCCTCGTTGCGATTTCGATCCTCCTGCTCGTCCTCTTCCTGATCACGCTGGCGTTCAATCTCATGGTGGCGCAGCGCGCTCCCACCCTGCACGGCAGTGGGGCGGTACAGGTTGCCGCCGATCTCCTGCTGAAGGTCCTGGGGGGGCTTTTCGTGCTGCTCCTTCTGTACGCCGCCTTTTCCAGGGTGACGCGACGAGGCCAGCCGGCTGAGACCGGCGTCGTGATCGATGCGTTCCACGACGTCGTCCGGCGTCTACGGGAAAAGGAACAGGAACTCGAACGTCTGCGGTCGGCCGCCGAGGAGCGGGCGCAGGAGGTCGAGAGTTACAACGAAAACATCCTTCGCAGCGTCTCAAGCGGCGTCATCACGTTCAACCGGGACGGGGCGGTGACCACGTTCAATGGCGCGGCCGCCAGTATCCTGCGGCTCAAGCGGGACGACGTGATCGGCAAGACCTGCACTGAGGTGTTCGGCGCGCAGAGCGTGGTCGCGCGCCTGCTCGAGCGCGCGCTGGCTCATGGAGACGTCATCACGCGGGAGGAGTTCGAGCTGGAGATCCCCCACGGCGGGAAAATCTGGGTCGGCGTCAGCACGTCGCTGCTGAAGGATCGCACTGGCGGCCTGATCGGGACCACGTTCGTCTGCACCGACCTCACCGAGATCAGGGCGCTCCAGGAGCAGGTGGAGCTGCGCGAGCGTATGATGGTGCTGGGAGAGATGTCCGCCGGGATCGCCCATGAGTTCCGGAACCTGATGGGGACCATCCTGGGCGCCGGTAAACTGATCGCCCGGCAATTACCGACCGGCAGCCAGATCCACGAAAGCGTCCGGACCATCACGCATGTGATTTCGGACATGGATCACCTGGTCACGCAGCTCCTGAATTTTGCGAGGAAGACGGAGCCCGATCTCAAACCGGTGGCGCTGGAGCCGTGGCTCAAGCGGGTCATCGAGCAGGTGGTCGAACAGATGCCCGCGCCGCATCCGCGCGTCGAGGTGGTCTGCTTCCCGGACCTGCCCATCATCCGCATGGACGAGATTCTGATGCGCCAGGCCTTGAGCAATCTGGTCCAGAACGCCATCGAAGCCATGCCGGCGGGCGGGGATCTTGCCGTGTCGGCCGGTGTGCGGACCCCGCAGGGGCGTCGCCGGGAGGTGGAAGTAAAAGTCTCCGATACCGGCGTGGGTATCCCCAAGGACCGGCTGGCCAAGATCTTCCTCCCGTTCTTCACGATGAAGGCCAAAGGGACGGGCCTGGGGCTCGCCCTGGTTCACAAGATCGTCCTGTTGCACAACGGACGGATCGAGGTGGACAGTTGGGAACGCAAGGGGACGACGTTTCACATTTATCTTCCGGTCGGTTGAGGAGCGCGCGTGGGCACCATATTGCTGATTGAAGACAATGAACGCATGGCGCGGGTGCTGGCCCAGCATATGGAACTCGATGGCCATACCGTGATCTTGGAATTGGATGGGGCGGCCGGATTGGAAGCATTCCGCCTCCACAAGGTGGATCTTGTCCTCACCGATCTCAAACTGCCGGGGAAGTCGGGGCTGGAAGTGCTGCAGGCCGTGAAGGACGAGAACCCCATGATCCCGGTCGTGGTCATGACCGCGTACGGCTCCATCGAAACGGCGGTCAAGGCGGTCAAGGACGGGGCCTTTGATTTTCTTCAGAAGCCGGTGGACCCGGAGAAGCTGCTGGTCACGATCAGCAAGGCGCTGGAGAAGCGGCATCTCGAGACCGAGAACCTGCTCCTGAAGGAGGAGCTGTCGCAGGCCCGCTCGGCGAAGCTGGTCGGCCAGAGCCGCGCGCTGGGCGAAGCGCTGGAGAAGGCGAAGAAAGTCGCGGCGGGCACGACGACCGTGCTTCTGATGGGTGAGAGCGGCACCGGCAAGGAGCTCTTCGCGCGGATAGTTCATGACTTCAGCCCGCGCAAGAAAGGCCCATTTGTCGCCATCAACTGTGCGGCGATTCCCAAGGACCTCCTGGAAAGCGAGCTGTTCGGGCATGAACGAGGGTCGTTCACGGGGGCGACGGGGCGAAAGATCGGGAAGTTCGAACTGGCCGATGAAGGCACCATCTTTCTCGATGAAATCGGCGATATGGACCACGGCCTTCAGGCCAAGGTGCTGCGGGTGCTCGAGGGCGACCGATTCATGCGGGTGGGCGGGACCGCCAAGGTCAAAGCGGACGTTCGCGTCGTGGCGGCCACCAACAAGGACCTGCAGGCGGCGGTGGCCAAGCAGGTTTTCCGGGAGGATCTGTACTACCGGTTGAACGTGTTCCCGATCGTCATCCCCCCGCTGCGGGATCGCCGCGAGGACATTCCGCTGCTGGTGGAGTACTTCCTCGCGATGTACTGCCGGGAACTGAAGCGGGAGGGCCTGAAGGTATCTCCCGAAGCGATGGAGATTATGATGAAGCATTCGTGGACGGGGAACGTCCGCGAGCTGCAGAACTGCATCGAACGGGCCGTCATTCTGTGCGACGGCCTCACGATCCTGCCGGCGCATATCGGTCTGCGCCAGAACGAACGCCCGCTTGAGGAAGACCTGACGCCGATCGGGAGCCTCCAGGAGGCCAGCAGCGCGGCGGCCCGCGCCGTGGAATCGCGGATGATCGAGCGCGTGCTGCGCGACACGGGCGGCAACAAGTCCAAGGCGGCGGAGATCCTCCAAGTCAGCTATAAAACGCTCCTCACCAAGATCAAGGACTATGGCCTCGACAAGGGGTGAGGAGACGGTCGACGATCCCTGGGTCACGTGCTTTCTGACCGGGATGCTGATCCGCTACCTGGACGGCCTGGACGGGGCCGCCGGGCGGATGGACTATCACCGCGTGATGGGTGTGGTGGAAGGATTCGACCATATCCGCGATCCGAAGGCCTTTCTCCTCGACACGAACAACTGGGTCCCGCAAGCGGTGCTGCGTGAGCTGATCCGCCGGAGCGAAGACGCCAGCGGTTCCAAGGAGGTCACCTATCGCGCGTCGCTGGCGTTCTTCGCGTCCGCCGAGGGACGGCAACCGACGCTTATCGAGACCGTCGCAAAATATCTGGACGATGTGGACGCGGTCGTTCGCTGTTCCGGCATGTGGGCCACGGCCTACAGCAATTACCTCCGCATGCAAGCCTTTGCCCGTCCTGAGGAGTCCAGGACACTCTATATCCTGGTCCGGTTCATGCCTCCCGTTGATCCGCTGATCGGCAATAGTCTTCTGGTCAAGGGCAACATCGAGGGGTTTGCCCAGCTCTATCCGTTTGTGGCATCCGTCTCGTGCGAGGAGCAGTACTCGCAGGTCCGGTTGGCTGGGCTCGTGGAGGAATTCGGCAAGGGCTATGTCTTGAAGGCGAACGGAGCCAAAGGTGCCGCGACCGGCTGGACTATCAAGGAGCGCGCGACGGGCCGCACCGTGGCAACGGCCCGGACGTGTGGGCTGGGTCTTGAACCGGCCGCCGGATGGGAGAGGGGGCGGGCCCTGGCTCCAGATCTGCCGGCCGAACAGTCCGGCGAAGGTTGCCGCGCGATCCGGATTGAGCGCGGCGGGACCTTGCGCGTGGGCTCGTTGGAGTATGCGCTGCGCGAGGGCGCGATCTATGACGCGCCATACACCCGGTATCGCTTCCGGTGGCAGGAACGACCGAATACGGACTCCGCCCGGCGGAGTCCGGGCAGCGTCACCGAGAGGACGCAGAAGGAGGTGATCTCCCGCCTGCTCTTCGATCATCTGGCTGGGTTGCAGGCTACGCAACGAAGGGTCCTCGGCATTTTCATGCGCAACCGTGAGCTGAGCGAGGAGAACAAATACCTTCGGGAGGAGCTGTACGGGGCGACGGAAACGGGCGGGATGGTCGGCAAGAGCCGTCCCATGCAAGAACTGCTGGGCCTCGCGCGGAGCGTGGCTCAGTCGGATGTGAGCGTGTTGATCACCGGCGAAACCGGGACCGGGAAAGAACAGACGGCCCGTCTCATCCACCAGCTCAGCCCGCGCCGCGCAGGGCGATTTCTCGCGATCAATTGCGGCGCGCTGGCGGAGAATCTTCTGGAATCCGAGCTCTTCGGCCATGAACGGGGAGCCTTTTCCGGAGCCGTGGCGCAGAAGAAGGGCAAGTTCGAGCAAGCCAACGGCGGCACGCTTTTTCTGGATGAGATCGGGGAAGTCTCGCCCGCCATGCAGGTCAAGCTCTTGCGGGTCCTCCAGGAGCGGGAGTTCCAGCGGGTCGGCGGCCATGAGGACATCAAGGTGGATATCCGGATCGTGGCGGCGACTAACCAGGACCTTCCATCGCTCGTCGCCGAACGAAAGTTCCGCCAGGATTTGTTTTACCGACTCAATGTATTTCCGCTCCACATTCCCCCATTGCGGGAGCGTGCCGAGGACATTCAGCTGATTGCGGAACATCTGCTCGCCCGACATGCTGCCGTCCAGAAGAAGTCGGTCAAGGGATTTACCGGTGAGGCTCTCGAGGTCTTGATCCGCTGCCGCTGGCCGGGCAACGTGCGTGAGCTCGAGAATGTCATCGAGCGGGCCGTCGCCCTCGCCGGGTCGAAGACCGCATTGATCGGGTCTGATCTCCTGCCGCCGGCGCTCCGTGAGTCGCGCGAGACCATCACAGCCGAAGGGCTTGAAGATTTGGTGGACCGGGTCGAATGGCCGTTGATCGTCCAGGCGTTGAAAGGCGGGAAAGGGCTCACGGATTTACTCAAACGCATTGAATGGGCCCTGATCAAGCGAGCCGTCAAAGAACATGGCGGCAATAAAACGGCCGCTGCCCGGATCCTCGGCCGGACCTATCGCTGGTTGCGCAAGGCCGAGACGGATCGACCGTCCTCCCGTGATTGATTGCCACGTTCATCTGGCCGCGCTCAGGACCAAGGACAACGGCTGCTACATCTCTCCCAGGCTTCTCAACAGCCCCCTCTTCCGATTCTTGCGCTGGAAGCATCGCCTGCCGATCGAGGATGCGGCGCGGTCCAATCAGAAATACGTCGAGGATCTGCTCTCGGAACTCCGGCGGTCCCAGCATGTCACGAAAGCCGTCCTTCTCGGCATGGATGGCGTCTATGACACGAACGGCATGTTGGACGCGGAGAAAACGGAATTTCTGGTCGGCAACGATTATGTCCTGAATCTCGCCCGGTCGTATCCGCATGAGTTCCTGCCGGGTGTCTCCGTCAACCCGCAACGGCGGGACGCCGTCGAGGAACTGGAACGCTGCGCTGCAGCCGGCGCCGCGCTGGTGAAGGTGCTACCGAATACGCAAGGGTTTGATCTCGGCAACCGGCGCTATCTTCCGTTCTATAAGAAGATGGCTCAGTTGAAGATTCCGCTGCTTAGCCATGTCGGGTATGAATTCACCCTGGGCGGACAGGACCAGGCCGCAGGCGATCCCGACAGATTGCGGCTCGCTTTGGACGAGGGAGTCACGGTCATCGCCGCGCACGGTTGCAGCTCAGGCCTGGTCTTTTACGAACGGTACGTTTCGACGTTCTTGGACCTGGTGCGGCTCTATCCGAATTTCTATTCAGACGTCTCGGCGTTGACGCTGCCCAACCGCTTCGGCATGTTGCTGCGATTGCGGCGTTATCCGGAAACGCATGATCGCCTGCTGTTCGGAACCGACTATCCCCATCTGGTGTTTCACTGGCCCTGGTGGGGCCGAGCGGGAGAGGGAAGCTTGCGGGATGTCGTCCGGACGGACAATCGCTTCGACAAGCAGTATCTGTTCCTCAAGTATCTGGGCGTCGGCTGTCGTTCCCTCGAGAGTCTCCTTCGCAGCTCCGCCTGAGCGACTCGGCACGTCCCCTCCCTGAACGGTTGCGTCATCGCCCTGAACGGGCGTTCATGTGTCGGCTCTGCCTTCGGTCCCTCGCTCCAGCCATTGCCTTGCTCGGCTCCACCGACATCACCCGCATCAATATTGATTGCCAGCTGATTTCCTGACAGCGGAATTCTCCTGATCGGCCACTGGCATTCTTCCTGCTATACCCCTCCTGCATTGAGTTCACACGGTCGGAGCTTCATCAACCATCAAAGGAGGTGTCCTATGAAGAGAATCGGAATCGTGTTCATTGCGGGAGGAAGTCTCTGGCTTCTCGCGGTCGGGGTCGTCAATGCCGAGTCCTGGCGGCACGGCCATCATTCTTCTCATCCGCTCGTGCATGAACGGCTTGCGGCTTCCGTCAAGGGACACGCGGCCGGTGAGGTTTCTTTCGAAACGCTTCGGATGCTCTCCACGGGCATGACCAAGGCGGAAGTTCTGAGCCGGGCCGGCTCCCCTCGGCACAGCTTCAAGAACAGGGGCACGCAGCGCTGGATCTATGCGACAACCGAGCGCTGGATCGTGGAGATCGTGTTCTCCGGAAATAATGTGATCACGATTAACTGGTCGCGGGCGTGATCGGAGGGCGAAGGAGGGAAAGGCCATGCGGATACGGACGGATCAATGGGGTATGAGAAGCGAGCGAGGGATGACCACCGCGGAGTTGGCTATTGTTACGGCGACCACCG
>CAZMPH010000041.1:0-14510 GCA_964568195.1 uncultured Nitrospirales bacterium
CTCGTCCGTCGAAATCTCCACGCGCACGATCTCGCCTTCGCCCGTGAAGGCGACGCCTTCCACTTGCACCGTTTCGCCGGAGAGCATCGCGCCTTCCGAGGGCCGCGTGATAATCGACTTCACCACCATCTCGGTGACCGGAACCATCTCGGAAGGGCGTACCGTGGCACCGGGCTGCACCGGCGTCACCGGCATTCGATACGCGATTTGCATGTAAAAGCCTTCGGCCTCATGCTCCTGCACTGTGAGGTGGGTCAGCCATTTCACGCAAGCGTCGCCGGCCCACCCGGGCACGATCAGCCGTAAGGGCGCCCCGTGCAGGAGCGGGAGCGGCTCCCCGTTCATCTCGTAGGCGAGGAGCGTGGCTCGATGCATGGCCTTCTCGATCGGGATGCTGCGGAGAAACAACGGCACAGTGGGAAGCAGCGGTCGGTCGGCCCCCAACAACTGCACGTGCTTGGCCTTTGCTCCAAGGCCCGCCCGTTGCAACACATCGGCCAACCGGACGCCGGTCCACTTGGCGTTGCCGACCGCCCCCTTCTCCCACTGTGCGCCCGGAACCCGGGGACGAAAGAATGCGCGGCCGTTGCCCGAGCACTGAACGACGGCGGGAACCGTGACTTCTTGAAAACGTTTCAAGTCCGAGAGCGTGAGCGTCAGCGGGCGTCCCACATCCCCGTCGACCTGGAGGCGCCACTCCTTGAGGCTCTCGACGCTCGGCGGACCAAAGTGACTGCGCACGAAAAAGCGAGCGTTCGGCGTGATCCAGGAAGCCAAATCGCGGACGGCCGTTTCGAGGTCCTGTGGTCGGGAAACGCGGACGAGCCGATTGTCATCCCCAGGCTTGACCTCTTCCGGTCCCAGCGCGTCCAGCCTTGCGAGGCTGCCGTCGATGCCGGTCAGCGCAATCGCGGCTCCTCCGATCGCACGCATTAGCAGGGTCCGTCGGGTTATCAGATCGGCGCCTGAGCCTCGCATGCTCGACCCCTCACGCGGCTTTTAAGAAGACAACGTCGGAAGAAAGAACGGTGTCATTGTAAACGAAACCTTCCGACACTCCAACTTTCCCAACTCAGCCGTTTTAGATTTGACCGGCGCGGCGGAAGAGGACTGGCTACGTTTTAATCTGAAGCGTTGACCGGCGCGGCGGAAGCGATCAGCGGGAGGGCTAGCTCATTCCTCTTTTATGATCGAACTTCCGTTTTAGTACCAAGCACCGGAAGCCGGAAGGAAGTATAGCCAAGACCTTATGAGAAGTCACGGACTCCAGGTCGCGGCTTGCGTGGTTGCGGTGGACCTGATAGTGGACCTGATAAAGGGATACGCGTGGATCGAAAGCGCAAGAGTGAATGGGGCTGGCCGTTTAGGAACGCACCGCGAAGGTGGCCGGCGCGAGGGCTGTTCCCGGAAAGGCCTTCAGGAGTTGGCGGTCGGAGGTGACGAGCGGGACGCCCAGGTCTTGTGCGAGCGCCACGTACTCGCAGTCATACGCAGAGCAACCGGATACGGCGGCGAGCCGCAGCACCTGATCCGACGGCACCGTGTACTCGCGCCCGGCCAGCCAGCGCTCGGCTTCCTCGACGATCATGAGGGTCTGGTCCATGGGGAGCACCCTGGAGCGGACCAGCCCGGCCAAGGCATTCCGGAACTCGCTGCGCCAGAGGAACGGCGCGGCCCAGAGCGGGTCGCGGGCCGCTACCTGTTCCGCCCGGCCGGTCCATTGGCCTCGGACAAAGAGGTAGACCAAGAGGTTCGCGTCGCTGACGATCACAGACGCCCGGCGCGCTTCAACTTGTTCAGCGTCTTATCCTTCAGCCAGTAGGAAGACGTCGCCTCCCGCAGCTTCCGCGCGCGAGCCAGAAAGGTGGCCGGGTCAAACGGCGCGCTTTGGACGGCCTGCTCCAGGGAGGCGATCACCTCCCCGTTCAGGCTTCGCCGGTGCCGGCTGGCCTTCTGCTTGAGCCGACGGTAGAGCGGATCGGGGATGTTCTTGATCGTGAGCGTTGCCATAGTCACTCCCTGATCGAAATCCGAAACGGTTCCAAAACGGAACCATCCTACCACATCGGCCACCGCGGATGTCAATTCCGCAATCGCCCGCCACCGGCTTGCGTGGTCGGGGCGGACCTGTTAGAAGAGGGCGGGTTAAAACCCGCCCCTACATAGGATTGAAAATGTGGAAGACATGAAAGACTGGCCTGTGGAGCGGACGGCGCGGCTGGCGGCGGGGCAGACCGACGGCGTGTTGTCAGACATCAACTTCGGCGAAGTCTTTCCGTTCGTTACAAAACCCCTCGCGCGCGACGGCCTGGCCCGCTACATCGGCCCGACACTCGGGGGGCAGGTCGCCGGGCTCAGCCGGCACGATCCGCTCGTCCATGACCTCAATCCCATCGCGTTCGTCGCCGGCCGGCCCTACATGGACCTCTCGGCCTACATCAACCTTCCGGGCATCGCCTACCAGCTTCATGTGCTCGAAGCGGTCGATCAGAGCAAGGGCAAAGCCATCGCGGAACTGGCACGGGCCAAGAAGCTGAACCCTATCCCGATTTCCCTCGCCGCGCGGGTCAAACTGCACCTTGCCTACGCCCGCATGGGCCTGCGCTCGCTGTGGTGGCTCGTCCGCCTCCGCACGCCGGTCGACCTGCGCGAGGCCTACGCGCGCACGACCGAGCGGTTGCGGGTATTGGTCCTCCGCCCGCTCGACAAGGATTCCCCGGCCGTCTTGCTCGCGGACTTGGACCAGGAGTTCAATGAGGAATCGGACCCGACTAAGGACGGCCTGCGGCACCTGGGCTTGGCCATGGCCCTCCACACGACCTTGCGACGGATCTGCGACACACACGTCCCGCCCGACTTGATCGACGATCTTTCCAAGGGCATCCCCCACAATCCCACGACAACCATCTCGCTCGATCTCTGGGGCCTCGCGCAGGCAGCGCGTCCGCTGGCCGATGTCTTCGAGAAAACTCCGCCCGATCAACTGGCGCTGGTGCTTCAGGCGATGGAAGAGGGACGGCGCTGGTGGCAGCGCTTCGAGGATTTACTGGCTCGGCACGGCCATCGGGGCGAAGTGGAGTTGGACATCACGACGCCGCGCTGGCGGGAGGATCCGACCTTCCTCTTGCAGGCGATCACCAACTACCTACGGCATCCGGCCGGAACGCCGACTCCGTCAGAGATGCTGGTCGAAGGGATGCGCCGACGCGAGGCCGCGGCGGCGGCCATTCGGGCAAGACTGCCGTTTTCGCTGCGCGGCCTGTTCGGCTGGCTCTACGAGCGGTATGTCCTGTGGCTGCCGTTCCGGGAGGCCATGAAGTACACTTGGCTGCTTGGCCTTGAAGAGGCCCGGCGGGTGTACCGGGAACTGGGCCGCCGGCTCGCCGCGGGGGGGCGTCTTAAGACAGCGGATGATGTCTTCTGGCTACGGCAGCAGGAGGTGCGCGCCTGGGCTGAATCGGGAACGGTGACCTGGACACAGGCGACGCTGGAGTCGCGCGAGCGCGAGTGGCGGGAATGGACGACGCTCCGCCCGCCCTCGTTGATCATCGGCTCCAGGGGAATCGAAGACGCCAATCTCCTGACTGTGCCGCTGGAGGGGTCACGCGTGCTGCGCGGGACGCCGGTCTCCGCCGGCTGCGCCGAGGGCGTCGCGCGCGTGATCACGGACCCGCACCGCGCCGACCTGCGCCCCGGCGAGATCCTGGTCACCCGCTACACCGATCCTGCCTGGACGCCCCTTTTCTTCACGGCCGGCGCCTTGATCACCGAGGTCGGCGGCGTGCTGAGCCACGGGGCGGTGGTCGCACGGGAGATCGGTCTGCCGGCCGTGGCCGGTGTCGAGGACGCCACCACCCGCATCGACTCCGGCCGACGGGTCCGAGTGAATGCCACCGAGGGCACCGTGGAGCTGTTATAACTTGCTGAAACCGGGCGGCCCGCGTTACACTAAAAAGAGCCTTTTGAGGAGAAGCCATGGCTCCCGTCGGCATCCCTCTCCTGCTCGCGTTTTTCTCATTGCTACTGTGGCCTCTGCCCGCCGCAGCCGAGCCCGAGCTATGGGCCTGCAAACGGACGGACGGCAGCACCATTTACACGAACCACACGAAAGGCGTGACCGGCTGCAATACGTATCCCCTTCGGGCCGAGCTGGGGTACATGAAACGGACCGAGGCGCCGGCACCGGCACAAAAGGAGGAGCCGAAACCGCCTGCTTCCCAGACTCAAGCGGCAGGACAGCCGATCAACATCAATATCATCGTCAATTCCCCTCCCCCGGCGCCCCCGCTGCAACGGATTGAGGTACAGCCTCCTGTCAGCGAGATACCCTTCGAGGTGGTCCGCATGCTGTCGGTGGGCATGTCTGAAGCGGAAATTCTCAGGCGCGCAGGACTCCCGCAAACGACGCTGATAGGCGGAGGCTATTCGTTCGGCTCGCCTTATTCCTCCTGGCCCATCTTCGGGGCGAATCGCTTCGTCTACTCGAGCGGCGATTGGCTCGTGGAGCTCACGTTCACCGGCGGCCGCGTCGCCACGATCAACCAGACCCGCGTCAGGCCTTAGCCCTTTCAGACTTTCCGCTTACATTCCCCTCTGAAAACAGAACGGCCTCCGCGGGTTGCCCCGGGGAGGCCGTTCGCGACGTAAGGGTCGGCTTACGCCCCGTGAGACTGCCTGGCGTGGGCGGGCCGTCTGGGTCTGAACCCGGAGGGCTGTCCCGGCCTGGCGTCTCGCTGTCCGTTGTGCCGTTGGTTGTGCGCGGGCGGCACGGGATGCGCGGGCGGCGCGCTGCCCGCCGCGCGGGGAATCGGCTGCCCCAGAAGCTTCTCGATGGCCCGCAGTTGCACGTGGTCATCCGCGGTGATGAAACTGGTGGCTCGCCCGCTCGCCTTCACGCGGGCGGTCCGGCCGATCCGATGAACGTAATCTTCGGGTGTGTTCGGCATATCGTAGTTGACGACGTGCCCGATGTTGGCCACGTCGATCCCGCGAGCCGCGACGTCCGTCGCCACGAGGACCCTGAACGTCCCGCGCCGGAACCCCTCCAGCGCCCCCCGTCTCTGCGAGAGGCTCCGGTCGCCGTGGATGACCGCCACCTTATGGCCGGCGTTTCCGAGCGCCCGTCCCAGTCGGTCGGCGCCGTGTTTCGTCCTGGTGAAGACGAGGACCGAATCGCGATCCGCATCGAGCAGCGAGAGCAGGAGCTTGGTCTTGTCCTCCCGCGTCGTATGGTGCAGGGCCTGCTCGGCCCGATCGGCCGGTGTTGCCCTCTTTCCGATCGTGACCCGCACGGGATCCTTGACGCTGGCCCGCACGAGATCGGCCACATTCGTCGGTATCGTGGCCGAGAAGAGCA
This sequence comes from uncultured Nitrospirales bacterium, assembly GCA_964568195.1. Lineage (GTDB taxonomy): Bacteria > Nitrospirota > Nitrospiria > Nitrospirales > NS-4 > SCTG01. The sequence goes on from CAZMPH010000041.1 coordinate 5,357, forward strand.
GCGTCTGCCGCTCCTCCGGCAGGGCCTCCAGAATCTGGTTGATCTGGGGCGCAAAGCCCATGTCCAGCATCCGGTCCGCTTCGTCCAGCACCAGGATCTGCATTTTCAGCAGATTGATGGTCCCGTTCCACATGTGGTCCAGGAGCCGTCCCGGCGTCGCCACGATGATGTCCGGGCGCTGGCGCAGCCCCCTGATCTGGGCGTTCATATCGGCGCCGCCCACGACCGTCGTCGCGTAGACACGCCGGCTGTGTCCCAATTTCGATATCGTTTCCTGGATCTGGATGGCCAGCTCTCTGGTGGGAGCCAGGATCAACCCACGAGGGAAACCTTCCGATTTGCCGGCTAGGCGCTCGACCATCGGAATCACAAAGGCCGCCGTTTTGCCCGTGCCGGTCTGCGCGCAGCCGAGCACGTCCCGCCCGGCGAGCCCTGGCGGAATGGCCTGGGACTGGATGGGGGTAGGCTCGGTGAACCCGGCCTTGGCGATGTCGCGCAAGATGGCCTCGGACAAACCGAGGTTATTGAAACTGCTTTGAACAGTCGTCTGCACAGAACTATCCTTTCGGTATGGATCGCATTGTCACGGGGTCAGAGAACCGAGGGGAGTCAGAATCGGGTGGGAAGCTGCTCCAAACAGGACCTGAACGCGATGCGATCGCGGGTCCGGAGTATGGTTACCGTCATCGCCGCCGGACCGTCTCGGCTCTGACTAAGGCGCACTATACTGGATCAAACCCTGATTGTCAAATTATTTAAGTTATATTTCTACCCGATGGCATCTCAAGCAGTCCTGGCGCTTCGGGTGTCTCTCTTTTAAGGGACGCTCCCCGCCTTTCACGTGGCAGGCCAGACAGTCCTTTTCCAGCTTGATGCCGTAATGGGCCAGATCGTTGGGCACCGGCGGGTTATTGTCTCGAGGCCCCGGCAGCAGGGTGACGAAGATGATGACGGCGATAGCCAGGCCGATGGCGATGTAGTCGGATTTCCTGAACCGGAACTTCATTTACTCATACGCGTCGCGCAGCAGCTCGGCGATGTGGCGCACGTCCACTTCGCCGCGCAGCCCGTTTTTCAACTGGATCATGCAGGCCGGGCACGAGGTCGCCACGACCTGCGCCCCGCTGTCGCGGATCGCCGCACGCTTGCGCTCGAAGATCTTCTGCGAGGTTTCGTAGTCCTTCACAAGGAAGGTCCCCGCCCCGCCGGCGCAGCGGTCGGCGTCCTGCATCTCGACGAACTTTACCCCGGGAATCCGCTTGAGCAGATCGCGCGGCGGCTTGCTCACCCCGGCCGCGCGTAAATGACACGAGGAATGGTAGGTGACGGTTTTCTGACAGGGTCTGGTCGGCTGGGCTTTCAGCCCTTGGCCGGACAAGACTTCCGAGACGTGCCGGACCCTGCCCGCCACCGCCTCGGCCCGCTTCCGTTCCTCGCCCTGAAACCACTTCGGGTAGTCCTTCAGGCTGAGCGTGCAGGACGCGCATCCGGTCACAATCGTGTCGTAGCGACTCAACGATTCGACATTGAACCGGGCGTAGTCTTTCACACGACCGACGTGGCCGTAGGTCTCGATCGGCGTGCCCGAGCAGCGCTGCCGCGGCAGGACCGGTTCGATGCCGTTCTTTCGCAAGACCGCGATCATGGCGTCGCCGACTCCGTCCTGGAAGTAGTTGGCCGCGCAGCCGTGGAAATAGGCGACCGGCCCTCGGTGTCCTTGTTCTTCCGTCAACTCGGCATATCGCTCCCGCAGTAACCGAGACGCCAGCCGGGGCAGCACCATGTCCGCGGGCAGCCGGGCGGTCGAGGCAAGCTGATGCAGGAGCGGCGCGAGCGCCTGCTCCAACACCTTGCGAGGCAACGGGCGGTCCCACAGTCCCTGCGTGCGCCCCATCAGCTTGAGGAACGGCTCGAACAACGAGGGCATCCCCTGCCAGGCAAAGATGGCCCCGGCCAGTTTGTTGGGATGCTCGGCCCGTTTCTGCATGATCAGGTCCGAGACATCCACGCCGGCCGGACAGATCGTCCGGCAGGACTTGCAGTTCACGCAGGCCTCCACCACCCGCTTCGAATTGAGGTACTCGTACCCCGGCGCGGTCACGATCTCGAACCAGCCCCTTGAGCTCATGTCCTCCGTCTGGAAGACGTCGAAGACCGGGCAGACCGAGTTGCACTTGCCGCAGGTCGCGCAGGGCTTGGAGAGCCGCACGTAGTCGATGTGCTCCGTGAAGGGGGTATCGCTGATCTTCACGCCCGGGTTCAGGACGCGCACCGGATCGAAGGCCGACTTGACCTGCGTGAACAGCGCGTAGAGCTCCTCGCCGAAGTATTTGCGGACGAACTCCGCCCGCACGCGCCCGTCTCCGTGCTCGCCACAGATGGACCCGCCGAAGCGCGTGATGACGGTCTGGTGAATCTCGTGATAGCCCACGACCATCGCCTCGAAGTCGTGCTTGTCGTTGACGTCCAGCAGGGGCACAATGTGGGCGTTGCCGTTGCCGATGTGGCCGAAGATGGCCACGTTCACGTCCTGGCCTTTGAAGAACGCCGAGAGGTACTGCACCAGCTCGGCGATCCGGTCGGCCGGCACGACGACGTCGTCCACGTAATTGATCGGCTTCTTCTTCGCGTCGTAGCGGTAGAGTGTCGGATAGAGCGCGTTGCGGGCCTTCCAGAGCTGCTCCTGGTGCTCCTTCTCCACCGCAATCGTGGGGTCTTGGCAGAGACGGTATTTCCTACAGATGGCCTTGACTTGATCCAGGACGGCGGCCATTTGAGTGGAAGGGGGAGCATCAAACTCGGCCAAAAGGGTCGCCGCCGCATCCGCCGGCACGCCGTGGGCTTCGCGCCCGATCAAATTCAGCGTGTTGGCATCCATCACCTCCAACGCCATCGGCGTCAAGGGCAGGAGGTCGAAGACGGCCTGTCCCACTTCTTCGAGATGGCGGAAATGGATGAGCGCGGTCGCCGTGGCCTTGGGGCAATCTACGAGTTTGAGCGTCGCCTCGCTGATGACCCCCAGCGTCCCCTCGCTTCCCACGAACAGCTTGGGCAGGTCCACAATGCCCTGCTCCAGGCCGTCCACCAGCCCGAACAGGTTATAGCCGGTGCTGTTCTTCGACACGGTGGGCTTCTTACTCCGGATGAGATCGGCGTGCTTTCTGACGATTGCGACCGTCTCAGCCAGCGCCGGATGGCTGTTGAGCAGCGCTTCGGTCGCCGGATCGCCGTCGGCCAGCGCCTCAGCCGTGAACCAGGCGCCGGTGGCAAGGTGCATGCGGATGGCATGCACGTTGTCCTTCACCGAGCCATAGCGCAGGGTGTGCGGGCCTGCCGAATTGTTCGAGAGCATCCCGCCCAGCTTGCACATGTCACGGCTGGAAGGATCGGGCCCGAACATCAGCCCGTGGGGCTCGAGCTTCTTGTTGAACTCGGTCAGGTTCAGCCCGGGCTGGACCCGCACCCATTTCTCTTCGACGTTCAGTTCGAGGATCCGGTTCATGCGGCCGCACTCGAGGATGATCCCCTCGCCCACGGCCGAGCCGGTCAGGTTGGTGCCCGCGGCGCGCGGCGTGATCGGAATACCTGAGGACACCGCATACGCGACCGTCGCGGCGATGTCGTCCTCCGTCTCCGCCTGCACGACGGCCTTCGGCACCACCTTATAGATGCTGGCATCGACCGAGTAGGCCGTGATGGTGGGAAAGTCGTCCTTGACCTTGTCGGCGCCGAGCTTACGGCGGAGGTCGTTGCCGATGGAGCGGGACTTCTCAGGCAGGATGAGAGCGGGCGCCTCGCTCATGGCATGCTCTTGGCGCACCGGAACCCCGCCGACGTGGACCGCGCGGCGGGATCGCGTTTCTCGCGCGCGGTTGTTCGCACTCCGTTGGCGAGGGACAACCACCCGCCCCCGCGCACGACTTTTTCCGTTCCTTTATCGGGGCCGGCCGGATTTTTCCTGGGGCTCGCCGCGTAGTAGCGCTCGTCGTACCAGTCCTGCACCCACTCCCGCACGTTGCCCGCCATGTCCTGCGCGCCGTAGGGGCTCGCGCCCTTTTCCAGCGACCCCACCGCGGTCAGCAGGCTATAGCCGGCCCAGATGCAGCACTTATCGAAGTTCGCCCAGAACAGGTTCGCGCGATCATTGCCCCACGGATAGCGCCGCCCGTCAATTCCGCGGGCCGCTTTTTCCCATTCCGCCTCGGTCGGCAGTCGTTTCCCTTTCGATTTGCAGTATTCGACAGCATCGTCCCACGTGACCCCGATCACCGGCATCTGCGCGTGCTTCGCCTGCGAGCCCTCGTCCCAGTGATCAGGGGCCTGCCGCTTGGCGGCTTTCAGGAACTCGGCGTAGTCGCCCGTCGTCGCTTCGTGGCGGTCCATGAAGAAGGCGTCCAGGAACACGACATGCGCAGGCGTCTCGCGGGCAAAGCTCTCCTCGGGACACTGGGGGCACAGCTGCATGGCGACGGCGATGTCCTCTTCCGTGCTCCCCATCCGGAACTCGCCGGCGGGAACCGGGACCATCCCTGCGGGGGCGCTCTTCGCCAGCTTGTCAATTTCTTCCTGGAACTTCCGCCCGGCCTCCTGGCGCTTGCGCGTCTGTTCGCGCTCGACCTGAAGTTCGGCCAGCAGCCTGGTGACTTCGGCCTTCTCCGGCGCGTCGGGAGCGGCCTTGATGAACGCCTTGAAGGTGGCTTCCGCTTCGTCGAAGTGGCTGAGTTTCTTGTGAGCCGCGCCTAAGAGGTACAAGAGAGGCGGATACTGGGCGGAGAATTCCTGCGCTTTCGTCAGGGCGTCAATGACCTGCTTCCACTCGCCCAGCCTGGCGTGGCTGTCGGCCTTTTCCAGCAGGCCCCGGAACGCCGGATCGAACCCTTTGAGCTTAGGATCGTGCGGGAGAACCTGTCCCTCCGCCGCAGAGAGCGCCAGCGAAAATACGGCTCCCAGCATGACCAAGAACGCCGACCGGCTCACAAGTTCATCACAATCATGGTTGCGAAAATGATTGTACGGGACGCGTGCGATGGAGACAAGGATATCGTCAAGAGGCCGCGCGCTTGGCGAGCATAGCATGGGCTTCCAAGGCCATCTCGACGATCCGTTCCTCGGAGAGCCCAAGGGAGTAATAGTGCCGGTAGTGCCCCTCGATGGCTTCGGGATAGCCCTTCTCCGGCAGCATGTCCTCGCGAATCGTCTTGACGCGGTCGAGGACGTGCTTGACCAGGTCGGGGCTGATCTCCACCCCATGCTCCCGCAGGATCTTGGTGTGCTTGGCCAGCACAGTCTCGACGGCGGCGGCGCCGCTGTGCTTGCCGAACACAAACCGATGCTCGCCTCCTACCAGCTCCTCGGCGATGAACTGGTAGATGGCGGGGTGAATCGCAATCGCGGCCGTATGGATGCCGGATTCGTGCTTGAACACGCCCTCCCCCACGATCGGCTCGTGCGGCTGCATCGGGATGCCGGAGTACAACTCGATCTTGCGGCGCAATTCGGTCAGCATGTCGTACCGGAAACCCGGGATCGTCACGCCGTACAGCATCTTGAGCACCATGACGAACTCGTGCAGCGGCGTGTTGCCGGCGCGCTCGCCGATGCCGTTGACCGTGACCCCGGCATAGAGGGCCCCATGGCTGATGGCGCGCACCGTGTTGATCGCCCCCAATCCGAAATCGTTGTGAAAATGCGCCGTCATGGGGACGTCGCCGAGGACCTTCACGAGCCGGGGAATGTAGTGATCCACGGCCTCCGGCGTGAACACCCCGCAGGTGTCCGAGAAGCACATCCGGGTACCGCCGGCCGCCACGCAGGCCTTGGCCCAGACCTCGCCGTAGGCAACGTCCGACCGCGACGCATCCTCGGCGGCGAACTCGATGCGCGAGAAGCCCCGCTCCCGGGCGTAGCAGATGGCGTCGGTGATCAGATCGAGGTTCTGCTCGCGGTAGTACTCCACCGGCCGGTCGAGCCACCGGCTTTCAGGCTGGCCCGCGCGGCGGAGCAGCGTCTTCCCCAACTTGTACTTGAGGTGGAGGTCGGACAGGGTCGAGAGCACGAGCACGCTGACGTCGTCCGGCTTGGCGCCGACGGCCGTCACGGTGTCCACGACCGCGTCGATGTCTTCCTTGAGGCTCCGGCACATGGCCAGTACCTCGATGTTCTTCCGGATCTCGCCCCGCTGCTGGGCCTTCACGATCACCTGCAAGGCCTGGCGGTCGGATTCGGAGACCGCCGGGAAGGCCGGGTCAATGACATGGACGCCGATCTCGGAGAGCAGTTTGGCCAGTTCGAGTTTCTGGTCGGGCGAGAACGCCACGCCGGGCATCTGCTCCCCGTCCCGCAGCGTGTCGTCGTAGATGCGGATCTTGGCCGGGTCCGGAAATTTCAGCTGTTGCGTGAAGCGCGTCGGCGGGATCGCCAGTTGCTCGATCGGCTCTTTGAGGTCCATAGGCTCCCCCGGGTGGGAAATGGCAGCACGGATTGTAGCGGGTTTCCCGCCCTGGTTCCATAGGAAACAACTCCGCGCAGGCCGGCGCCAGGGGCCTCCTCCTCGGCTGGACTTTCGACACCGTCCAGGGATAGATTCTAGGAAGGAGGGCCACGCATGACCGACCGCAGAACGATCGGCTCAACGCTCCTTGATCGCTTGCACCGATTGGGACTGCGCCATATCTTCGGAATCCCCGGCGACTACGTCCTCAGCCTGTTCCAACTGATCGAAGCGTCCCCCATCAAGCTCGTCGGGATGACACGGGAAGACAGCGCCGGCTATGCCGCCGACGCCTATGCGCGGATTCGTGGAATCGGCGGGATCTGCGTCACGTACTGCGTCGGGGGTCTGAATACCGTCAACGCCGTGGCCTGCGCCTACGCGGAGCGGTCGCCCGTCGTGGTGCTGTCAGGCTCGCCCGGCCTCGCCGAGCGCGTGAAGAACCCGCTTCTGCACCACATGGTCCGCGACTTCACGACCCAGAAAGAAGTGTTCGAAAAAGTGACCGTGGCCGCGGTCATCCTGGACGACCCCCTGACGGCGGAGCGCGAGATCGACCGCGCGCTGGCGGCGCTGATGCGCTACAAGCGCCCTGTCTACCTGGAAATCCCCCGTGATCTAGTTCACGCCCCGATCGAAGCGCCGGCGCGCCCCCCCGCGGATCACGGCGAGCATAGCGACCCGGCCGCCCTGGCGGAGGCGGTCGCCGAGGTACGCGAGATGCTCACCGCGGTGGCGAGACCGGTGTTCCTCGTCGGCGCGGAGGTCCACCGTTTTCACCTCCAGGATGACGTGTCGCGCCTGGCGGAGCGCATGAACATCCCGATCGCCTCGACGCTTCTGGGGAAGTCCGTCATCCGGGAGGACCATCCGCTCTTCGTGGGCGTGTACGGCGGCCTGTTTGGGCCCGACGAGGTGCAAAAGTTCGTGAATGACTCGGACTGTCTCGTCATGCTCGGCTCGATTCTGACGGACCTGGAAGACCTGGGCGCCGATTCACCCCTCATGAGAACCGGCCGCACCGTTCACGCGACAGCGGACGCCATCACCGTCAAACATCACCGCTACGAAGGGGTGTATTTCGAAGACTTCGTGAAGGCTCTGGTGGCCGCGCCCATGCCGTCGTTTCCCTCCCGCCCGATCCCGGCGCATGTCATCGCGCCGGCGGAAATGCCGGCCCCCGGCCAGCCCGCGACGCTGCGAGGGCTCTTCGGCCACCTGGAAAGCCTGCTGGATGAGAAGATGCTGGTGATCGCCGATATCGGCGAATCCCTGTTCGCGGGGGCCGATCTGCGCGTCCACAAGCGGAGCGAGTTCATCTCGCCGGCCTACTACACCTCGATGGGCTTCGCGGTGCCGGCGGCGGTGGGCGCGGGGTTCGCAGACCCCTCCCTGCGTCCCATCGTGCTGGTGGGCGATGGCGCGTTCCAGATGACCGGTTCGGAGCTGTCCACCTGCCAGCGCTACGGCCAGACGCCGATCGTGGTCATCCTGAACAATCGGGGTTATTCAACGGAGCGAGCGATTCTGGACGGGCCGTTCAACGACATCCACGAGTGGCGGTACGAGAAGATCTGCGAGCTGATCGGAGGAGGCGTCGGCTACAAGGTGGCCACCCACGGCGAGTTGATCCGGGCTCTCCAGGCGGCCATATCCGATAAGAGCCGGCTCCATGTGCTGAACGTCCTGCTCGACCCCGCCGATCGTTCCCCCGCCATGATGCGCCTCGCCCACCGCCTGGCCAAACGCGTCGCGGCCGGCAACCGGTAATCAGAACCTCTGACTAGCCTTTTTTTTTAAGCTGCGCTAGACTTCCTTCCCCAACCGTCACAGTGTCACGCAAAGGAGGGAACCTCCATGCTTGCCGGACAGCCCACCGCTTTCCACTCGACACCCGATCCGAACCGTCGTCAGCAATACCGCAGGAACGACGACCGCAAGCTGCTCCAGCGCGAGCGGGAACTGGACGCCGCGCGCCGGATTTGCCTCGCCCTCTTTCAGCACTTCGATGTGAAAGAACTGATCAAAAAGGCTCTCCAAACGGCGTTGGATGTCGTCGGCGCGGATGGCGGTTCGGTGCTCCTGGCCGATCCGGAATCCAGGCAGCTTGTCTTCCGCCACTCGATCGGAGCAAGCCCGGTCAAGAACGGCACCGCCATTCCTTGGGATCAAGGCATCGCGGGAGCGGTCTTTACCTCGGGAGCGCCGGACGTCATCGCCGACGTCAAGCAGGACCCCCGCCATTTCCCAGGGATCGACGAGATGACCGGGTACAAGACCCGCGACATGATCGCGCTGCCCCTGAAGCGATGGGAGGGAGAACCCATCGGCGCGTTGACGATCGTGAACAAGCGCGGGGGGCCTCTGGACAAGGATGATCTGGCCCTTTTGACCATCGTCTCCGCGGTGACAGCCATCGCCATCGAAGAGTCGCGCCTGTTCGAAGCGGCCAAGCTGGCCGAGGTGGCGTGTCTCTTGGGCGACATCGGCCACGACATCAAGAATCTGCTCCAGCCGGTGGTGTCGGGCGCAGGGCTCCTCCAGCGCGAGCTTGAAGAGCATTTCGACAGTCTGCCGAACGTCGACATGCACAAGGCGAAGGAAAGCCGAGAGCTATGCAAGGAAGTGATCGCCATACAAAGGGACGCCACCCGGCGCATGCAC
>CAZMPH010000041.1:14520-15661 GCA_964568195.1 uncultured Nitrospirales bacterium
GGATGAAGGACATCGCCGACTGCGTGAAGGGGCTGCTCACGCCGCCGAAATTTGCGCCTTGCCGGCTGGCGGACGTGGCGAACCAAGTCGTAAAGACCCTTGGTGTGCTGGCAGAAGAGAAGAAGATTGCGCTCCGGGTCGAAAACCTCGATGTCCTGCCGTCAATCGACGCGGACGAGAGCCGGCTCTTCAACGCCTTCTATAACCTGGTCAACAACGCGATCCCGGAAGTGCCGGAGGGCGGTTCCATCATCATTCGCGGCCAAGTCAAGCCTGAAGCCGGAGTCGTGCTGCTGGACGTCGCCGATACCGGCCGAGGCATGCCGCCGGAGATCCGCGAAAACCTCTTTACCATCAACACCCCCAGCCGGAAAACAGGCGGGACCGGCCTCGGTACGAAAATCGTCAAGGATGTGGTGGAAGCGCACGGCGGCCTCATCACCGTGGAAAGCGCGGAAGGAGTCGGTACCACCTTCCGCGTCACACTCCCGATCCAACAGCACTCGCCCGCGGCCCAGTAAAGGACTCAGCGCCAGCCAGATCCTCCGGGTCCACGTTCGGCAGGATGAATTGCTCGGCCTCCTTGAGGTCCTTGATGTCCCGGAGAGCCGGGAGGCTGCCCAGATCCTTGAGGCCGAACGCCTGCAGGAACTGCTTCGTCGTGCCGTACATGATGGGGCGGCCGGGGATGTCTTTCCGGCCGACGATGCGGATCAGCCGGCGATCGAGGAGCGTCTTCAGCACCCCGGCGGTGTCCACGCCCCGGATCTGCTCGATCTCGGCGCGGACCAGGGGCTGCTTGTAGGCGATGATCGCCAGCGTCTCCATCGCCGAGCGCGACAGCCTGGCGCCGGCCTTGGCCTTTTCCAGCCGCTTGATCCACGGCGCGCAGTCCGGGCGCGTCGCAATCTGGAACCCGCCGGCGACTTCGACCACCTGGAGCCCCCGCCCCTCCACCGTGTAATCCGCCTGGACCGCCCGGAGCGCGCTCATCAGTTCCGCCCGGGAGACGCCCTCCATCACCCCCTGCAACCGATCCATCGAGAGCGGCTCACCCGATACAAAGAGAACCGCCTCCACGATCCCCTTGAGGCCGGACAGGGGGCTGCCGTTGCGCTCCAGCCCAGCTTCTTCCGTCGCC
>CAZMPH010000042.1:0-10113 GCA_964568195.1 uncultured Nitrospirales bacterium
CCGAGAGCGGCGCCCGGCGATCCGAGTTGCCTTCACGTAACACCGGGTTGACGGCGCTCCCTTTAATCTTGTCGTAGCGCGTCCTGATCTCCTTCTCGTCGTCGGTCTTGGGATCCTCGGGATAATCGGGGAGCTTGTAGCCCTGACTCTGCAATTCCTTGATGGCCGCTTTCAGTTGGGGGATCGAGGCGCTGATATTGGGCAGTTTGATGATATTGGCTTCCGCTGTTTTGACGAGCTCCCCCAATTCGGCCAGATCGTCCGATTGTTTTTGTTGCGCCGTCAGATGTTCGGGAAAGGCGGCGACCATTCGCCCTGCCAGAGAGATATCCCTCATTTCGACGGAAACGCCCGCCGCCGCTGTAAATGCTTTGACAATCGGGAGAAAAGAATAGGTTGCCAGTGCAGGCCCTTCATCAACTTTCGTATAAATAATTTTGGATGCTTTTGTTATCATGGTTTTTCCTTTTTCAGCATCTTGTTAGTTCAGCGCGTTCAGCGCGGAGCCGGCCTTGAACCAGCCGATCTGCTGCTCCGTCAGGCTGTGATGCGCCTGAATCGTAATGTCCTTCCCGTCGGCCTTATGAATGGTGACGCTCACCGGCTTGCCCGGTGCCAGCGCCTGCAGGCCCATCACGCTGATCCGGTCGTTCTGCTCGATCTTGTCGTAGTCCTTGGGATCGGCGAAGGTCAGCGGCAGGATGCCCTGCTTTTTCAAATTCGTCTCGTGGATGCGGGCGAAGCTCTTGGTGATGATGGCCTGCACCCCGAGGAACCGGGGCGACATGGCGGCGTGCTCGCGGCTGCTCCCCTCGCCGTAGTTCTCGTCGCCGACCACCACCGAGCCGATGCCCTTCGCCTTGTAGCGCCGGGCGATCTGGGCGATCGTCAGGCCGGACTCCCCGGCCAGCACGTCCGTCCCCTTGCCGGGCTCCGGCGAGAAGGCGCTGTTGGCGCCCAGGAACATGTTGTCGCTGATCTTGTCCAGGTGGCCGCGGTACTTGAGCCAAGGCCCGGCCGGCGAGATGTGATCGGTCGTGGTCTTGCCCTTGGTCTTGATCAGGAGTGGGAGCTTGGCAAAATCTTTCCCGTCCCAGCGCAGGAACGGCTGCAGCAGCTGGAGCCGTTCGCTGCTTGGCGGAATCTCGACCTGGATCGCGTCGCCGTTCTCCGCCGGTGGGACGAGCCCTTCCTCCCCTTTCGCGAAGCCCTTGGCCGGCAACTCGTCTCCCTGCGGCGGCTCGAACTTCAGCCCCTTGCCGTCCGCCGTCTTCAGCGTCCCGTGCACCGGATCGAACGTGAGATCGCCGGCGAAGGCGTAGGCGGTGACGACTTCGGGGCTGGCAAGAAACGAGAGGGTCTCGTTCAGGCCGTCGTTCCGGCCCGGGAAGTTGCGGTTGTATGAGCTGATGATCGAATCGGGGCGGCCTTGCACGGCGTCCGCCCGCTTCCACTGGCCAATGCAGGGGCCACAGGCGTTGGCCAGCACGGTCCCGCCCATCTCCTCGAAGGTCTGCATAAACCCTTCCCGCTTCATGGTATGGAAGATCCGCTCCGAGCCCGGCGTGACGAGGAACGGCGTCTTGGCCTTGAGCCCGGCCTTCAAGCCTTGCCGCGCGATATGCGCCGCCCGGCCGATGTCTTCGTACGACGAGTTGGTGCAGCTCCCGATCAGGGCAGCCTTGAGCTGGACGGGATAGCCCTTCTCCTTGGCCTCGGCGGCCAGCTTGGAGATCGGCCTGACCAAATCGGGCGTGTGCGGCCCCACGACGTGCGGCTCGAGCTTGGAGAGATCGATCTCGACGACTTGATCGAAATGCTTCTCCGGCGATTTCAGCACCTCAGGATCGGCCGTCAATAATTCGCGGTTCGCCTCAGCCAGCTTGGCGATGTCCGCGCGGTCCGTCAGGTTCAGGTACGCGACCATCTTCTGGTCGAACTGGAAGACCGAGGTCGTGGCACCCAGTTCGGCGCCCATGTTCGTGATCGTGCCCTTGCCGGTCGCGCTGATGGTCTCGGCGCCGGAACCGAAGTATTCCACGATCTTGTTCGTCCCGCCCTTCACCGTCAGCAGACCGCAGACGTACAGGATCACGTCCTTGGGAGACGCCCAGCCCTGCAGTTTGCCGGTCAGGCGGACGCCGATCAACTTGGGATGCAGCACCTCCCACATCAGGCCGGCCATGACCTCGCCGGCGTCGGCCCCGCCGACGCCGATCGCCAGCATGATCAGCCCGCCGGGGAACGCGTAGTTCTCCAACACGACCTGATGAATAATGCCCGCTCCCGGCTTCCAGAACCCGATCCCGTACTTCTTCGCCGCCGATGCCAGGAAGTTGTACACTTCCTTGTTCTCGTCGATGGCGCGGGCCAGGTCTTTCTGGGAGCCGCTCTCGGCGCGGATGAGGTGATCGCAATGGATCGTGCTCGGCACGGCCACGCGCTTCTTGCCGGCCTGCATGAACTGCAGCATGGCCATCTGGGCGGTCGCGTCCTGCATGGCCACGCGGTCGGGACGCAGCGCCAGCATGGCCTTGCCGCGCTCCCAGACCTGCGTATCGAAATTATCGGCGTGCGACACCAGGATTTTCTCGGTCAGGGTCAGGGCACGGCCGAACTTCTTTTTGGCCTTGGCCGTTGCTTCGGGCATCGAGGCATAGAGCTTTTTGACGAGTTCCAGCGACATAACTCTCTCCGTTAATCGTTATTCGTTAATCGTGTTTCGCTTCACGGATAAGGACTCTGTCTTTGACTACTTCCCAATAACGATTCACGTATAACGGATAACATCTTACTTCAGCGGCGGGACTTCCCGCCTTTTGGGCGCGGCGTAATTGACGAGATAGTCGAAGAGCCGGATGAGGCGGCTCTCCTGGCGCTTCTGATCCACCCAGTGCCCGATCAGCCCGATCGTGCGCGACAGGATGAAGAAGCCGTTCAGGCTGTCCACCGGGAAGCCGAGGTCTACCAGCACCGCCGCCATGGTCCCGTCCACGTTCAGGATCAGATTGTCCTTCTTCGCCGCGGTCACCTTCTCAACCTCCAGCGCGAAGTCCAGGTGCGGCGTCTTGATCCCCAGGCTCTTCACATATCCTACGAGTTCCTTCACCCGCTTGTCGGGATTGCGGAGACTCTTGACGCGATGGCCGATGCCGGGCACCGGGCCCACGTTCTTCTTCATGTAGCCCAGGAAGTCGTCCACCGACAGCTTGTTGTCGATGGCATATTTAAAGTAGCGTCCGGCATCGGTCACGGCGCCGCCGAAGCGAGGCCCGATCATGATGAGGCCGGCGGCCACCGCCTGGGACATGCCGATGCCCGCGCAGGCCGCAATGATCGTGCCCAGCGCGCCGCTCACGCAGGGCCCGTGGTCCGCCGACAGCATCATGATGCGCTTGATGATCTCGGCTTCCTGCTTGGAGATCAGGCGCTTGTCCCAAAGCAGCCCGATCACGTGCGGGATTTCATAGCCCTTGTTGATCAGCTCGGAGGCAGGATAGCCGTCGTAGCACGGCTCGTCCCCGCGGTCGTCGCTGATCGTGGTTTTGATCAGCGGCGCGACCATCACCTCGCCGGTCTTCATCCCCTCTTCGACGGTCTTGGGGAGCTTCGGCAGGTCGGCGGGGCTGAGGTCCGGGATCGGCTTCACCTGGCCGCTCTTGACCAGTTCCTCGTAAGTCGCCTTGATGGCGGGCCCCAGCGCTCCGAACGTGTCCGGCACGATCGCGCCCGCCTTCTTGAACGCGTCGGCTTTGGACCGGGCCGAGCCTTCGCCCTTCATGCCTTCCTTAGCGCCGGCGTGCCCGAACTTCATCCCCTTCGGCAGGCTCTCCTGGCAGAATCCGGACACCACCGCCAGCAATTTGATCCGCCGCTTCTTGGCCCCGTACCACTCGGCGGCGCGTTCCTCCAGGTCGCCGCCCATCTCGCCGACGATCACGACCGCCCTGGTCTGCGGATCCTTCTCGAACATCTCCAGATAGCTCACGTAGTCGGTGCCGGGATAAGCGTCGCCGCCGATCCCGATCGCCGTCGTGATGCCGTCCGCGAACTGCGAGCAGATCCAGATGATCTCGTTGGAGAGCCCCCCGGACTTTGTGATCACCCCAAAGGAGCCTTCGCGATAGAGCTTGCAGGAGACCAGGTTGTCGAAGGCGCCGCCGATCACGCCGAGCCGGCACTCGCCGGCCGAAATGACGCCGATGGACGAGGGGCCATTGAAGACCTTGCCGAGCTTCCTGGCGTGCCGCCCCAGCAGCTTGGCGTCCTTCTCCGGCACGCCCTCGGTGATCATGGAAACGGTCTGTATCTTGGAATCGTTCAGCGCCTCCAGGCCGGCCGCGCAGGCCCGGTCGGCGCCGATGTAGACGAGGCTGGTGTTGAGCTGCGGATGATGCGCCGTGGCGTCCGCCACGCTCTTATAGACCGGGATCGTCAGCAGGCCGTTCCCGTACGGGACCTCGTTCGTCTTGCCGGCGTCCGGCGGGTAGACGAAGGCCTCCACGTTCAGCGGGCGCTTGATCATATAGCAGAACTCCGCCATGCGCCGGGCGGCGTTCAACCCGGCCGCGCCGCCCTGGATGACGACTCGCGTGTCCGTATTAGCCAGAATGCTCATGGAACCCCCAGTTCAGGCGAGAGGCGCGAGGCAAGGGGCTAGAGGGAGTACCGTCCGGCCCATAGCCCCGTGCCCATAGCCTCTAGCCCCAGTTCACCTGCTCTTCCCCAGCGCCATGTCGACGATATCGGTAAGCGGCGTGTGGCGGTCGTAGACGTGGATGTCGAACCCTTCCTCGCGCAAGGCCTTCATCGCTTCGAGGCCCTCTTTCTCGCGTGGGCCGCCGCGGCGCACCCAGATCTTCACGCCCTTGAGCTTACCGTCGGCCTGGGCCTTGCGAAAGCCCGCGATGATGCCGCCGAAGGTCTTCTTCACGTCGGTGAAATTGGCGATCGCGCCCCCCACGATGATGTTCTTGATCCCCGGGAGCGAGCAGACCTTCTCGGTCAGCACTTCCACGGCCCAATCGGGCGGATCGCCGGAGTACTCGGCGTAGTTCGCGAGCTTGCCGCCGCGGGCCACCACCGCGTCCGAGTAATAGACGCTCGCGCCGCCGCCCGCCGGCAGCATCGCGGTGTCGCCGCCGGGAATTTCGATGAACTTCACCGACCCCTTGATCTTGGAATCCACCGCCATGACCTCCATCTCATTTTTTGTATACGACCGCCCGAACTCCGCCGCGAACGGGAAATTCCAGTCGGGATGCCGGAACTTGGCGTCGCCGTCCAGCAGGGTCACGGCATCCAGCGCGATCAGCTCGCCGTCGCTCTGCCGGGCCACCACCGGGTTCACTTCCAGATACTGCGCATCTTCGCTGTCGAAGCACGTGAACAGCTTGCCGGCGAACGCGGCCATCTTCTTGGCGACCTCACCCGAGAACCCGGCCTCCTTCGCCAGTTTCTCCAACGCCTGCTGCGAGGGCGTGTCGCCGACCTCGACTTTCAGCTTTTTGACGCGATCCCAATTCGATTCGACTTCGATGCCTCCGCAATTGGCCACCAGCACCTCGGCGCCGTCGCGGGTGGATTTGACCGCCGCGTAGTACTCCTCCTTGTGCGGCACCATTTCCGAGACGATCACCTGTGAGACCGTGATGCTGCCGACCTGGCGGCCCAGCATCTCTTTCGAGGCGGCCTGCGCGCCTTTCAAGTCCAAGCCCACCTTCACCAGGCCGAGCTTGAACCGCGAGCCCAGCGCCTCGTGGGCCTTGACGACCAGCTTGCTCTTCTTGAGCCAGTCGTTGGCGTCGCCGAGCTTGTTGAGTTCCTCCACGGACGTGACGACGACATAGTGGGGAACCGCGATGCCCCACTTTTTCATCAGCCCCATCCCGGGGCCTTCGAGTACCTTCGCCATTACTGATTTCTCCTCGGGTGAGTACTTTCCAGCGGAAGCGCGCGAAGTTTAGCGGAATTCTCCAGCAGACACAATCCTCCAAATGGCCCACCGCGCATGACCAAAAGGCCTACCATCGCACGCCTCCAAAATGCGCGCAACTAGCTGAAATATAAAGCAGATGGGGATGAGTTTACGGAGTTTAGCGCGTGTCAGTCAAGGAGAAAATTGGGGCACAAGAAGGGGGACAGGCCCCGGTTGGAAGGGGGCCAGTCCCCGCAGGATGAAGGCTTATTTCCGCTGGCAGGCGGGACAGTAGAAGGAGCTGCGCTCCCCTTTCAATCGGCGGATCGTCCCGCCGCACCCGGAGGGGCACGGCAACCCGGCCTTGTTGTAGACCCGATGCCTTTTCCAGTATTCCCCTTTCGCCCCGTCGGGCGCCAGAAAATCCCGCACGCTGGAGCCGCCGGCTTCAATCGCTTCCCGGAGCACGGCACGCATGCTGTCGTAGAGCCGCCTGACCGACGGAGCCTGGAGTCGGCTCGCCGTCCGGTAGGGATGGAGGCGGGCGCGGTACAGGATCTCGTTGGCGTAGATGTTGCCGATCCCGGCAATGACTTGCTGGTGCATGAGCAGAGCCTTCAGGCGTCCGCGCCGCTTCCCCACGAGCGCGCGGAACTCCTCCCAGCGCACGGTCAGCGGATCGCACCCGAAGCGTCTCGCCGCGAATCGCTCGAGCCCGGACCGATCCAGCAGGTACACCCGCCCGAACCGCCTGGGGTTCCAGTAATACAACGCCGGGACGGATCCCGTCAGCGAGAGCGTGAGATGCGTATGCTTGCGGTAGGACGGATCCAGCAGGGTAAAGAACAACAGCCCCGTCATGCCCAGTTCAAACACCAGAAAGCGGGTGTCGCCCCCCTTCTCGCACTCGAGGACCACGCTTTTCCCGAGACGGCCGGCCGACGCCAGACGCGCGCCCCGGTACCAGGAGCGGGTGGACAGCCCTTCGCGGATGATGTCGTTCCGTCCGACCAGGCAGTGCGTGATGGTAGCGCCGATGAGCCGTTCCCGCAGGCGGCGCGCGACCGTCTCTGCCTCGGGCAATTCGGGCATGTCACGCCTTGCCGTTGCGCTTTTCCCGAAGCATTCTGACGAACTGGATCGTGGCTTCCAGATTGGGCAACGGCGTCGCCCCGGGGCGCCGCAAGGAGACCACCTTGACCGCTTCTTCGTAGAGCATGTCTTTGGCCAAGCAGAGGTAGGCAATGACCACCGAGACGGACCGCCCCATCCCCGCCCGGCAACAGACCATCAGACGGTTTCCGTCCGCATGTTGCTCCAACCACGCCACTGCTTCATCGAGCTGGACGGGATCGGCCTCCGCGAACTCCTTGAACGGTATCCAGGCGTACGTCCGCCCGTCCGGCGGCACGATCTGATTTTCGGCCGAGACGTTGAGCACCGCCGTCATGAGCCGGGCGGGGCGGGCCGCGTCTTCGGCATTGCCGACAGCCAGAAACTCGTTGATCAGATGCATGGGATGATGATTATAGCCAGGGCCTCGCCGCGTGACAAGGCGGAGAAACAATTGCGGATGAGCCCCCAATCCGTTATAAGTGGATGGACAGAATGGGCAACCAGAACATGGATTTTGAAAATGTCGAGAAGCGGCTGGCCGCCATCCCCTGCCCGGTCTGCAAGGCCAGCAGCGGCTTCACGATCCCGCGCGACTCCCGCATCACGGACGGCGAGTACAAGGCGTTCTGCAAGGGGTGCCGCTACAGCATGCCGATTCATATGGACATGGTCAGCTACATGCGCAGCCAGCCGGACGTGGCCTATTGGCTGAAGGGCATGCGCTGTCCGGCCTGCGAAAAGACCGGCGGGCAGCTGGACTTCTGGGTGCAGCCATCCGTCCGCGGCGCGCTCTACTTCGTCACCTGCACCGCGTGTCTGAATCCATTTTTCGAGAAATCCTCCCTGGAAGCCTACGAGTAAGGATCACTCCACCGAGCGCATGAGTTTCACCTTCGTCAAGCCGCCGATGCGGCCCACGGCGCCGCGCCGCTCGATCTGGTCGACGCGGACGATCGCCCCGCGATGCCAGCGGTCGAACGCGGCGTTCCCGTCCGAACGGGCCTTCTCCAGCCGCCCGACCAGCGGGCGGCCGGTTTCGTTGCACAGCCAGGCCCGCCGGTCTCCCTTCATGACCATCACTTCACTCACGACCCGATAGACATCAGGACCCCGCTCCGCGATCGTCAGGCCGTCCTTGCGCAGCAGGAGGTATGAGAACTTCAGCGCGTCCTTGATGAACCCCACGGCGCGGTCGATCTCCTGGACCACCGCCGGAGGAGTCCAGGGCCGCTCCTCATGGCACCAGTCATCCTCGCGCGCGAGCGCGGGACAGGGCCGTTCATGAAGACAGGGGCTGTAGACCGTCGCAAGCCCCTCGGCCATGAGCCGGTCCCGGACATGATGCAGCGCGCGCGTCGTCTCGCGGAGAGCCGGCTCAACGATCATCAGCGTGCCGTCAGGTGCCAAGGCCGTGAGGAGCGCCTCAAGAAGTTTCACCCGGGCGGCGAGAGGGTCCGCGGCCGAGCAAAAGAGCTCGTTCAGGCTGTTGGCCAGCATGATGAGATCGAAGGGCCCCTGCTTCCACGGGGCCCGCGCGTCGGCTCGTTCGGCATCGGCAGGCATCGGGCGAAACGCGCAGCGGGACTTGTCCGGACGTCCCTTCGTCATCGAGGCCCAGAGGGCTTCCGCCTCATGCAACGCCTGCCGGCTGCGATCAGCCGCGATCACTTCCGAACCGTGATGGGAGGCCTGTCCGAGTCGCGTCAGGTGGTCGAGGACCGCCAGGGCGGCGGTCCCGGGGCCGCTGCCCACATCCAGGATCCACAACGGGCGCGCAGGCAGCGCCGGCATCTCCCGGAGGAGGGCGGCCACCTTGGCGTAGTTGACCGGAAAAAAGTACAGCAGATACGCGCGGCGCAGGGACCGATCGGCGAGGTAGTCCACGAGACGCCCGTCCCGTCCAGTTGTGAACAGCGCCGAGAGCCGTCGGACGCCTTCGATGGCGTCGCGGTCGGGACTTCCGCCGCGCTCCCGAAGAGCCGCGAGCAGTTCTGCGGGGAGTGCGTGAGTACCCATCATGCCTAGCCCTGATTATTCATGAATACCGTCGCGAGACAGCTGAAACCGACGCGGGGCACCTGTTGCTCCCCAAGATGCAACGGGTCATGGGCTTCTCGCAAGCGAGGGCGACGCAGGCGTACCCACAGTGGTACGTCAAGGAGACCGAACGAGAAAAGCCGCGCCGGGCAAGAGGATCGGCTGTCGCAGTAGGTGTTCATGGGTAATCAGGGCTCAGTTGACCCGCGCTTCTACGGTGGTGTAAGGTCAACCGTATCGTCATTGTAACCTATGAGGAGCCCCTCATGACCGATCCGATCAAAGAAGCCTATATGAACATCGAGCGGGCCATGTACGAGTTCAACGTGCTCCTGGAGCAGCAGGTCGTCACCATGCGGGCGTCCGAAGCCACCGATCCCACTAAGCTGGAGCGGCTGACGCACGGCGCGAAAGCGATGCGCGACAGCAGCGCGATCTTCCTCAGCTACGCCAAGTTCATCGCCTGCGGCATGCCCGACAGCGAAGAGATGATCGAAGAATAGCGCCTGAAAAGCAAAGGGGCCACCCGGTTCCCCGGATGGCCCCTTCCCTCTCCGAAAATCCGGTCGGCCGTCAGATGTTCTGCATGAAGTGGGCTACCTCGGCCTGGTTGACGTCGCGCCCCATGATGGCCGAGTCCGGAACCGCAATGGACTTCTTCCCGGTCAGGCCGCCGATCACTTCATCCACGATCATCTCGACCGGCATGGACATCCCGCCGTACACGTGCGGGCCGGCTACGATCTTGGCGTTGGAGTAGCCGTAGATCGCCGCCGCCACGTCCTTGGCCAGCCAGCCGACATAATTGAACTCCGGCACCACAATGAGCTTGGTCTTCGCGCAGAGCTGGCGCAGTTCCTTGGTCGGGAATGGACGGAGCGACCGGACCTTGATCAGGCCGACGTTGACCCCTTGATCTTTGCACAGCCGAATCGCCTCACGAGACTGGGCGCAGGCGCTGCCGGACGCAATGATCACCGCCTCGGCGCCTTCCACATTCTCGGCCGTGCACAGGCCGCCCATGTATTGTTCGATGTACCGCC
>CAZMPH010000042.1:10123-14940 GCA_964568195.1 uncultured Nitrospirales bacterium
ACGCGGCGGAAGCTTGATGCCCTTTTCCTGCATGTCCACGTAGCTACGGGCATGCGTCACGAAGAAGCCGTCGCAGGCCACGCCGACGGGCAAGGTCACATCGTTTTTCTCGCTGATGATGAACCCCTTCATGATGAAGTCGAAGAGGTCCTGCTGGTTTTCGGCGTGAAACACGATCATGCCGCAGTTCAAGAGGTACGCGACCTCGATATTGTCGGGCTGGATCGCGAGCGGCGCGTTGACCACGCGGCATGTGAACATGGCTACGGCCGGAAGCCGGTGGCCGGGCCATGACGCGCTCGGCTCCAGCCCCCGGAGCGTGCCCGGACCGGCGGTTGCCGTAAAGCAACGGACACCCGCCCTGGAACCTCCGGCAATGGCCGACATCACGCCGTATTCCTCTTCGCCGCGATAGTATTCCTTGACATACCCCTCTCCGTAGAGAACCCCGATCAACTGCATGGTTTCGCTCTGAGGGGTAATCGGATAGGCCACCGAGAAATCCACGCTGGAGCGCCGCACCGCTTCTTTCGCCGCCTCGCTCCCGGTAATGAATTCCCGCTTCCGGGGCGCCTCGAAGAACATGTGCTCAGGCGTCACCACCCGCTGCTTTTTCGCCCCCTCGTGCGGATCCTTCGTCCCGCCGCCGACCTTGATGGGCGCCGCCGAGGTGATCGGATCGCCTTGCGGATTGGTCTTCTGTTCGGGTTCGACGGAAGTTATCGGATCCCCTTGCGGGTTCGTCTTAACTTCGGGTTCAAGAGGGTTGCTCATTGTGACCTCCGCTCCTAGCTTGCTGGGCCAGACCCTTCGATCAGATGGGTCTGGATATTCAATACCATTTAATTAATGTGGTTTCTGCCCTTCCGGGGGCATGCGAACACCGGCAGGAGGAGGAGCCGCCATCTTGAACGACAGCGGATTCACGTGAGTCTCGCCCTCATTCACGCGGCTCTGCAGGCCGGTATAGCGGACGGTCCTGCCGTCGGCCGGAAGAGGAATTTTCAATTCTTCACGTACCCGTTTGAAGATCTGGGCCACCTTCCGCAGCTTGGCGGCATCCATGTCGTGGACGCTCAGCATCGCATCCTCATGCCCCTGCTCGGCGCAGAGCGCCGCCGTGCAGCAGTTGGTTCCGGCGCGAATCATCTTCAGGGTGAGGTTGGCGTAATGACAATGGACGCCGACGAAAATGCAGGCTTCGATCTTATTGCCCCAGATCGTCAGGTTCGGGTGATTCGGATTGATGACTTCCTCCGGATCCACCTTGGGGTATTTCGGCCGGTAGTCCGGCATGGGAATAATCAGGACATTGGGAATCTGCGCGGCAATTTCCAGCACGGCCTGCGCCTTCTCGACGGCATGGTCGTTCCACGCCCACAACACCATCGGCCCGGGAAAAATCGTGGCGTTCGGCTTGGTGAGCATCTGCCGGGCAACCTCTGCGATCGCAAGGTCTTCCGGAACGTGATGCCCGTAGGCGATGCCGACCCCCGAGGGAGGCAATTCCACACCGAGCTGGGCAGCGGACGGCGGCATGAAGCCGGCTGGTCCAGGCACAATGATGCGCTCTTTCTCAGCAGGGAGGGTTTGCAGCAACATCACTCCTTCACTTACGCGACTTCAACCGGAGCCGCAATCGCCTTCGTCCCCTTCTCGAGGTAGGTGATGCGATCGGTGATGGCTGCCTTGGGGAGTTGGTCGATCATCGTCATCTTGATCGCATGGTGCTTGGCCATGTTGTCGCAGACCCACACGCACTGCGCACAACCCTTGCACCGGTCCACCGCCACGTACGCCGAGCCGTACTTGAGGCCCTTTTCCTTGCCCGCATTGTCGTCATAAAGAATCGTGTTGGCCTCCGGGCAATACTGCGTGCATAGCTTGCAACTCGTCGCGGCGCAGATGTCGACATTGATATCGGCAACAAGATACATGCAGGTCTCCTCTTCTGAGTCTCAGCGTGAAGCCTGAGCGGTGGCAAGGTCGTCGGCTTTCTTGGCCGACGCTCTTTCTTCCGCGCCCCAGCCGCGTTCCTCAGCGTAGTCCCAACCGGCCTTGATCACGGCTATGTTCTTGTCGATGAGTTCCTGTTTCTGTTTGAACTTCCTTTCCACGACACTGTCCAATGCCGCGGTGCCGCCGGAGACGACAAAGCCCTTCCCCAGGAACCGATCCTTCACGGCTTCTCCCAGCGCCTCGAGCGTGGTTAACCGGGTGATCGCTCCGATCGCGCCCATCAGCGCCATGTTGGTCGCAAGGTCCAGGCCCGCGACTTGCAGCGAGAGCTGCGTCGCCGGAATGTAATAGAGCTTGGCGTTCCGCTCCTTGAGTTCATTCGTCTCCAGCGGGGGCAATTTCATCGGCCCATCGTGGTTGATCAACAGAACGCCGTTCTGCTTGAGCCCAAAATAGAAGGGCATCGTGTATGACTTGCCGTGCGTGATGACCTGCGGATGGAAGATGATGCAGATGTGGGGAAAGGTGATCTCGCCGATCTCGTAAATCGGCTCGTCCGAGACCCGCACGTAGCTCTCGACCGGCGCCATCCGCTTTTCCGACCCGTAGAACGGAACGATCGAGCTCTCCCCGCCGGCCCTGATCACCGCGGTGCTGAGGATATGCGATCCCGTTACGACCCCCTGGCCGCCGACGCCTGCCATCCGGATGTTAAAGCGCTTTGCCATGTCTGTCCCTCCCTCTCCCCTTCTCAGGGAACGTGCAGTCTACGCCTTCGGAAGGGCCGCCGCCGGCTTCGGCAGGTATTCCTTGAAGCCGTATCGCGTGGCCAGGTACTCCTTGGCTTCGTCGGTGATGTGCTCGGAGAACGCATACCGATCGTCCTCGACGGTCTTGCAATCCTCCAGCACCTTGTCGGTCGGAATAGAGTACTCGATGTTACAGGACGTGTAGGCCTGGATATACGTCGGCCCGATTTCGCGGGCGATCAGGACGGCCTTCTTGATCACGCTCTCGACGCGCCGTGGGTTGTTCGGCACGACCGTGGCCACATAGGCGCAGCCGGCCAGCTTGGCCATGCCGACCATGTCCATCTTTTCAAACTTCTTGCCCAGCGGCGCCATCTTGAGAACCTGGCCCTTGTTGGTCATGCCGCTCTCCTGGCCGCCGGTATTCCCATAGACCTCATTATCCAGCATGATCGTGGTGAATCGCTCCTTGCGGAACCAGGAATGCAGAGTCATGCTGAACCCGATGTCGGCCATGCCGCCGTCGCCGGCCATCACGACCACATCCTTGGGCTTGTCGCCGAACCGCAATTTCAAGCCGCGGCTCAAGCCGCTCGCCACCGCACTCTGGTCGCCGTAATTCCCATAGACGAAGGGGATGGCCGCCTGGGAAATCGCCAGGCGCCCGCAACCGGCGGTTCCCACCGTGATGGTGTCCTCCGGATTGGGGAACGAGATCATCGCCAAGCGAATGAAGAGGGTCATCGCACACCCGGCGCACATGGGATGCTCTTCCAGGATTTCCTTGAATGAGCCCATCTGCGAGACGGTCACCTTCTTCCCGAAAGGACCGTGCTCCACCATATCGCGATATTCCTTGGGCATGAACTTGTCAAACCCAGGGGAAAATTTAACGTAATCGAGACTCATGTGACCACCCTCCTTCAGTTCAATCCAACGAGCATACAGTGGGAAAATCCGCTTGCCTTACAAGGCATTACGCCTAGCTCCAAAGATCAAAAACCGGTTTTCGAAGCTTATCAAAAGGCTGCATTTTATGTCAACGCGAAAAATGCCCCGGAACCGGTCCATATCTGCGTGTTTGGGAGACACCTGAGGGTATGATAACTCCTGTTCCAATGCAACTCAAAAGAAGACCTACCTTGCTCTCTTACGAAGGCCTAACTCAGACCCTTGCCATAGGCCTTTGGCCCTATCATGCGCAAGCAATTGAAATACTGATAGAAATTGACCTTTTATCAGGTTTTTTGAGCTAATTCTGAGAATCGCCTCAGTTTTTCTTGCTCTCCGGTATGGCGTTCAATATAATTTCACTGCATTGTGGTATCAGTGATACACCTTAATCATAGGGCCTCGCAATGCCGACCGCGCTAAAAACGATCTCGACGGACTTGGTGGAAGCCATCAAGAAATCGGCGGCCGAGTTCACAGCCGACGCGCCGTCCGGCTATAAGTTCTGCCGCTATGCGGACCTCCGAATCGAAGTGATCGAGGAGAAGCAGGCAGGAGCGGAAAACGGCGCGCCCAAATATTCCGCCGAGGACAGCCTGCTGGCGGTCGGAATTCGGGTGCTCGCCGGAGACGGGGTCATCGCGCCGGGATATTTCGGCCAGGCCCTGGGAACGGCCGATCTCCCACAGTTCACGAAAAAGCTGGCGGCCGGCATGAAGCACGCGTACGAGCGTGCCGTCGCCAACGCCCGCCAAAAGGCCCACGCCAGGAGCAAATACAAGGACCTCGGTGAATCCTTGTACGACACCCGCCTGGCTCCGATCGAAACCCATCGCGATACCGTCAAGGCCGACTACGCTATCGACCCCCGGAGGGTCCGGATCGAAGACATGGTCCGGTACGTCACCGAGACCTCGCGCGCGGTTCAGGACGTCGACGAACAGCTGCAATACAACGCCGTCAGCGCCGGGACGCTGTTCTCACGCGAACTCTTCACGAGTTCCGAGGGCGCCTGCATCGACCAGTCCTTCGCGCTGACCAGCGGGGGGACGTATGTGGTCGCCGTCAGTGAAATCGGCGATCAGGAACTGTCCGACACTATCGGCCATCAGCGAGGCTGGGAGGTCATCACCGAGGGCATCATCGAGGAGCATAGCC
>CAZMPH010000043.1:0-14928 GCA_964568195.1 uncultured Nitrospirales bacterium
AAAAATGAAGTGGGTGGCGCGTGGATCGAAAAAGATACAGGCGGCGCAGGAAGGGGGTCAGGCACATTTTCTCGGAAGAAAATGAGCCAGACCCCGGCTATGTCCGGAAGCCGATGCGGCGGGGTTTTGGCGTCGGCGGAGCCGCCGGGGGATCGAGGATGTCCATCACGCGCTGAAGAATGGTCACGATAGTAGCTTCGTGAACGTCGAGACGCCCCTTCAGTTCCTTTTCCAGCGCCACCAGTTTGCGGGCTAGGTCTCGCGTATCGGCGAACACGCCCCGCATCTTCACGAAGGCTCGCACGACAAACACGCTCATCTGCACGGCGCGACGGCTGTTGAGGACGTTGGCCGCCATGATCGCACCATGTTCAGTGAACGCCACCGGACGATAAACTGAGCCA
Source organism: uncultured Nitrospirales bacterium (assembly GCA_964568195.1). Classification (GTDB taxonomy): domain Bacteria; phylum Nitrospirota; class Nitrospiria; order Nitrospirales; family NS-4; genus SCTG01. Next base: position 405 of record CAZMPH010000043.1, read on the forward strand.
CGATGGCGGCTGGAACTGGTCGCAAATTGCGACCAGTTCGGATTATCTTTATGGAAATCAGTGGGTTGCAGACTTGAAATCGCAAATTGCGATTTCAAATTGGCGAACTCGGTAACCGTGAGTTGGAACGCGAAATCGTCGGGAAATCGTTTACGATTGCGCTTAACCTGTTCGTTGAGCCTCTTGGTTGGAACGCCGTAAATGCGAGCTAGATCACCATCCAGGATGACCTTCTGCCCACGGATAAGGAAGATGACCTGCTCGATTCGCTCGATCGGTATGAGGTCCTTCATTGCCCGGTTAGACACGGGCTTGACTGGAAAAGTTACTCGGATTTATTCCACGGGTGGCGGGTGGATCAAAAAGGAGGCAGACGGCACAGGAAGGGGGACAGGCACCATTCGGAAATGGAGCCAGTCCCCGCCCCTACCGGTAATTGATGTACTGGAGATCGACTCCGAAGTCCCTGCCTTTGAGAAACGCGATCACGGCCTGCAGCTCGTCCCGGCTCTTGCTCACCACCCGCAGCTGATCGCCCTGGATCTGGGCCTGGGCCTTGAACTTCCCCTCTTTGATCTCCTTGACGATCTCCTTCGCCTTTTCGGTCGTGAGCCCGTTCTGAATTTTCGCCGTCTGCCGGACCGTCCCTCCCAGCGCGGGCTCCACGGTCCCGAACGCGAACGCCTTCACTGAGACCGTGCGCTTGATCAGCTTGGCCTTGACGATATCCACCACGCTCTTGAGCTTGTATTCATCGTCGGACACGATCACCAGCTCGTTTTCCTTTTCCTTGAGCGTCACCTCCGTCTTCGTGCCCTTGAAATCGAACCGCTGGTGGATTTCCTTCAGCGCCTGGTCGATCGCGTTCTTGACCTCCTGCATGTCCACTTTCGAGACCACATCGAACGAATTCTGATCAGCCATTGTCGTTCTCCTCTTGAAAAACGGGGACAGGCCCCATCACAGGAAGGGGGCCAGTCCCCTAGCAGCACGGCCCAGCCGGAATCTTGATCCCCCCCTCATCAGCCGCCACTTCGCTTGAAGTATACGGCTTCTTCTGAATCACAAACCCGTACCACTTGGCGAGCGAGTCCGCCAGAATGACCACCGCCAGCATCGCGACGATCCCGACCAGCGCCGCATCCAGATAGAACGCGACTGCCTCATTGCCAACCGCAGTCCCGGCCTGCCGCGCGAACAGCACGAGCAATTCGTAGGACCCGCTCAACGTGATGACGCCGACGAAGACCATCGGCGCGGCCGTGACCCAGAGATATCGCGCCTTGCCCATTTTGATCAGCACCGTCGTCCCGACGCACAGGGCCAGCATGCCCAGCAATTGGTTGGCCGCCCCGAACATCGGCCAGATGGTCGACACCGTGCCGGTGGACAGCAGATAGCCCCAGCCTCCCACGACAAGCAGGCTCGCACCGATGACGCCCGGCATCCAGTTGATGGTACGGAGCGGTTCATAGACCGTGCCCCCCAGTTCCTGCACCAGGTAGCGGGCCACACGCGTGCCGGCGTCGATGGTGGTGAGGATGAACAGGGCCTCGAACAACAGCGCGAATTGGTACCAGTAGGCCATGAGCCCGGTCATGCCCGGCAGGGCCGAGAAGATCGAGGCCATCCCGACCGCTAACGACACCGCCCCGCCGGGCCGCCCCATCACCTCCTGTTCCACCAGGCGGGACAGCTCCTGGATGCGCGCCACCGGGTAGCCGAGCGCCCCCAAGGCCTCCGCCGACAGCGTCGTGTTGATGGCGAAGTAGTCGCCCGGCGTGAGGATCGCCGCCGCGATCAGCGCAACCACGCCGACGAAGCTCTCCACCAGCATCGCGCCGTAGCCGACCATCGCGTGCGACTCCCGGTCGATCATCTTGGGCGTCGTGCCGGAGGCCACCAGCGAGTGGAACCCGGAGATCGCGCCGCAGGCGATCGTGATGAACACAAAGGGGAACAGCGGCCCGGGGATGATCGGCCCGCCGCCGGCGATGAAGCCGGTCACGCGGGGCATCTCGATCGTCGGCGCCATCACGATTACCCCGACGCCGAGCAGAACGACCACGCTCACCTTCATGAAGCTGGAGAGATAGTCCCGCGGGACCAGCAGCATCCAGACCGGCAGCACGGAGGCGAGAAACCCGTAGGCCGCCAGCAGCCAGACGAGGGTGTCGCGCTCCAGATCGAACCAGGCCGCCAGCGGGGACTGCGCGACCGCGCGGCCCGCGACGACGGCCGCCACCAGCAACGCCACGCCGATCGCCGACACTTCGCCCACCTGCCCCGGCCGCCAACGCTGGAGATAGAAGCCCATAAGAAAGCCGATCGGCACGGTCGTGGCCAGCGTGAAGGTCCCCCACGGGTTGTGATAGAGCGCGTTGACGACGGCAAGGCCGAGCCCGGCCAGCGCGACGACGACGATGAAGAGCACGGCGACGGCCGTCGCCAGGCCCGTGACCGTCCCGATCTCATCGCGCGCGATCTGCGGGAGCGACCGGCCGTTGCGGCGCATCGAGGCGACGAGGATGACGAAGTCCTGGACCGCGCCGGCCAGCACCGCGCCGACGACCAGCCAGAGAAACCCGGGGAGAAACCCGAACTGCGCGGCCAGGACGGGGCCGAGCAGCGGGCCCGCGCCCGCGATCGCCGCGAAATGGTGGCCGAAGAGGACCCATCGGTTGGTGGGCTGGAAGTTGGCGCCGTCGTTCAGGCGGTGCGCCGGCGTCAGGCGGCGGTCGTCCAGCTCAAGGACGCGCCGCGCGAGAAAGCGGCCGTAGAACCGATAGGCCAGGATATAGAAGCAGGCCGAGGCCACCACCAGCCAGAGCCCGTTGACCTTCTCATCGGGATTGAAGACGCCGGTGACGACAGCGAACCCGACCGCGCAGAGTGCCGCCAGTGCGGCCCATAGAATGGACGCAAGACCCGTCATGCGGCGATGCTAACAAGAACCTTGAAAAGGTGTAAAGGAACTACAGGACGAGCCATGTGGCCAGCCAGAGAAACACGCCCATGCTGACGATGTCGGTGGCCGTCGTCAGAAAGATGCTGGACGACGTAGCCGGATCGACCCCGAGTTTTTTCAACCCCATCGGGATCAGGGCCCCGGACAGGCCGCTGATGACGCAACTGGCAATCATCGCCACAAACACGACCAACGCCAGCACCGGCGCCCCGGCATGGTGATTGATGGTGGCGTAAACAAACATACCGGCCCCTGCGGTGGCGCCGACCAGGGTGCCGTTCAGCAGCCCCAGCAGGGCCTCCTTCCTCACGAGCTGCTTCTCTCTCCCCTTGCGCAGCTCGCCCAAGGTCATCCCGCGCAAGGTAACCGCCAGGGCCTGACAGCCCGTATTGCCCGATTGGCCGGCCAGGACGGGCAGGAAGACCGCCAGGACCACCACCTGCTTGATCGTCTCCTCAAAGATCCCCACCACCGCCGCGGCTAGGAACGCCGTCAACAAGTTAAGCTGCAGCCAGGGATGGCGGAACTTGAGGCTCCGCCACCACGGCGTCGTCAGCCGATCCTCCTCTTCCACCCCGACCATGCGGCCCGGCTGGGCGCTGATCTCGATGGCTTGCTCCTCGAACAGGGCCGCCCCCCGGACGAGGCCCATCAGACGCCCGGCCTCGTCGCAGATCGGGTAGACCGGATAATGCATGTGCAGGACCGCGCGCACGGCGTCCGCGATGGAGAGGCGCGCGTCGAGGTAGAACGGATCCCGGAGCATGATCTCGCGCAGCCGCTGGGTCGGTTCCGCCAGCAAAAGGTCTCGCATCACGATGACGCCCAACAGCTTGCCGCGCTGGTCGGTCACATAGCCGTAGGTGATGAACGCCTGTTTCACGAATTCCCGCAACTGCGCCACAGCTTCCTGGACGGTCACGTCCGGGCCGTACACGGCCACGGGGCGCTCCATCAAACGCCCCACGGTGCCTTCGGGAAACGCCTGGTTGCGCGTCCATTGCTCGCTGTATTCCTTCGACGCCGCCGATAGAATCTCCCGCCGGCGATCGCCGTGGAATCTCAGGAGGACCTTCAGCGCGGCGGCGGGGCTGAGCATCGCCAGCACCTTCGAGATCACCGAATTGGATTGCTTGTGCAGCAGTTCGACCGTCTCCTGGGGCGCGCGCTGCTGCACCTCGTCGAGCAGCTTCAGGGCTTGCTGCTCGTCGGCCGTATCGGAAGCGGCGTTGGTCAAGGGACTCGGCTTGTTCTCCATATTCACCCTCTGGTTCTGTTGGGCCGTTCCCCGCGCGGAGAACGGCTGGTTACGAAACTCGGGTTCACGGGCGCGCGAGCGGCGGGCGGTCGCATGGCTCGGGTGGCGAGAGGCTGCGGTTCTGCATGCCCAGCGCCCACAGGCCGAACGCGATCCAGAGGATTTCCCGGATGCGACGCACGATCGCAAACGTGACGCCGGCGGCTTCCGTATACCCGAAGGCCACGAACAGCAGGACGGTGCCCGCCTCCTGCCCGCCCACGCTTCCGGGGATGAACGCCGTCCCGCCCTTCGCGAACACGGCCAGCGCCTCGAGCGCGATCGCCGTCGGCCAGTCCACCGGCAGACCCAGAAAATAGAGGATCAGGTACACTTCCACCGCGCCCACCAGCCATCCCGTGAAAAAGGCCAGGAACGAGAACATGAACCCGCGCCGGTCGCGGACGTAGAAGTCCCGGATCGCGTCGTCCAGTGCCTGCAGCTTGTGCTCCCGCGCCTGGAGCCACGCGATCCGCACGCCCAGACGTTCGAGCACGCGGAGCATCCCCATGAACAGCCCGCGCCGTTGCACCGCCACGAATAGCCCAACTCCGAACCCCAGCAGGCCGAGTCCGACCAGGCTCGGCATCAGCAGGTCGCCGGAGTGGACGAGGAGCACCACGCTCAGCCCAATCCCGATCATGATGAACAGGATCTCGGCCAGCGTCATCGTCGTCTTGGCCGTGACGACCGAGGCCATGCCGTCCACGAGCGGGACCTGATGGCGGCTCAGCAGATAGGCCTTCATCGGCTCGCCGCCCAGATCCAAGCCCGGCGTCGTGTAGTTCACGGCTTCGCCGGCCATGCGGGTCATGAACAGCCGGTCGAACCGGATCTTGTCCGCATGGCGGCCCAGCGTGTAGCGCCATCCGAGCGCATCGAACACATAGCTGGCGACCGAGGGGAGCAGGACCCAGAAAAGGTTTACGCCCAGCTTCCGGATCTCCCCGGCCAGCACGGACGGGCCGATGTGGAGCACCAGGCCGCAGAGCACCGCCACGCCCAGCAGGAGAAGGACGAGCGTGAGCCGCTTCATGTCAACGTGCAGGGGATGATGATCGGAGCTGCCAGGCCAGCGTGGGCCAGAAAAGGCTGGCGCCGACGGCGGCGAGCGCGAGGAACCACTCGACATGCCCGAGGAGGGCCAGCGCCAGGATGAGGACCGAAAAGTCGCGGCTCACGAGACGGTTCAGGATCGTTTCCACGCGGCGGCGGCGCGAAGCGTCCAGCGTTTCCCGAAGCCGGAACGCCCGCTGAACGACCGCGAACGCCGCCACGTTGCCGACGATCGCCAGCCCGCCCAGAGCCAACGCGAAGAGTCCCCATCCCGATTGGTACGCGGCCCATCCCATCCCGGCATAGAGGCCGACGTGCACAACGTTGTCGAGGGCCACGTCCAGCTGCTCGCCGAAGGGCGACTCCATGAACTTCAGGCGGGCGACTTCTCCATCGCAGCAATCCAGGATGGCCGAGAGCTGGAAGAGCAGTGCTCCCGCAACGCCGGCGGCGTACCCGCCCCACGCGAAAACCGCTCCGGAGAGCAATCCGACCAGCGCGGCCAGCACGGTCACGCCGTTGGGCGTGAGCGGCGTTTGCAGCAGAGCGCGGGTGATCCACTTGGAGCACCTCCGGTTGAAATGCCGGTCCACGAACCCTTCAAGGCCGCCCTTCAGCGAACGCAGTAAGGCCCATTCGGCTTGCTCGGGAGTCGCGGCGCCCTCGGCGTACACGTCCTGATACCAGTCTTCGCCCAGCGGCAGGATTCGGACCTGCCCTTGTCGGATTCCCCGCTCGATCGCGGCCTGCAAGGGATACTCCCCACCCTGCGCGCCGGCCCACCCCGGCGACGTGAAAGTCGTCGGAAGCGCAACAAGGTCCACGTCGAGAATGGGCTCCACCGCAGTCTCCAACGTGACCACGGGACCGTTTTCGGTCGGAAGTGGCGTACGGCCGAACGCCACTGCTTCATTCGTCAATCGTTCATGCTGAACCTGTCGCAGCATGGGCAGGGGCGTGACCGCATCACGGACGACGACGAGTGGCTCGCCTTGTCCCCCTTGCTCCCGCACGCGCGAGATCAGGCTCGCCGGAAAGACGGCGCCCGTCCCCGCCACCAGATACGGCCTGCCGAATATGCCCGTGAGGACCTCCCACGTTCGCGGATCGCCGGCGGGAAATTCACGAACCGGCAGCCATCGCACCTCGGCCTTGACGCGGTCGTCTCCCCGAAGCTGCCGCTTCAGGGCGTCGGTCTCATCTCCCGCCAGCACGACGAACCGGGAGATGCCGCCGCGCTGCAGGGTCAGAACCGTGCGCTGAAACAGGGAGAGCCCGCCCACCACCGTCAGGGAACTAGCCGGCACAGGCTCGCCCGGCCGGTGGAAGATCCGCGTCGTGGCCAGGATCAGGGCGCTGTCAATGGGAGGGATGTCCATCTAGATCTCGACGTAGAGCTCGTCGCCCTTCTGCATGAGAGAATACACGGTCGCATTCCCCGGACGGCCGTGGCTGTCGCCCGTCGCCAGGTCGAACTTCCAGCCGTGCATGGGACAGCGGATCGCGCACACCGCTCCTTCTCCCCAATTTTCCAGGGCTCCGCGGATCAGCGGCCCCTGACGGTGGGGGCAGGCATTGTTCAGGGCATAAAACCGCCCTTCCTGATGGAAGACCGCAACGCTGACGCCGTTCACTTGGATGAGCTTGCGCTCGCCGTCCGGAATCTCGGCGACCTTCGCCAAAAAGGTCACGCGGCATACCCCCAGAGCTTCACAATCGCCGTCGTGACCGGCTGGCTGTAGGACTTGTACTTGAGCAGGGTGTCGAGCCCGTCGCAGGTCCGCTCGAGGTTCGTCTCCATCCCCGGAAAGTCCGGCCAGCCCTTCTCGCACTTGTGCTTCAGGATCCACTCGAGCCCGCGCTCGATCGCCCGATCGCACTGCGCCCGCGTCCCCAGGATGCTGCAGACCAGCATGATGGAACGGGTGCAGTCCATCGTGTGGTCCACATTCTCGCCGTCCCAGGAGCCGTCGGCCGCCTGCACCGAGAGAAGCTTCGTCACGCCCTTCTGGCAGCAGTTCCGCACGTTGAGCTCGTCGGTCAGGACCATGTCGGCCACGATGGAATCCTGGATCAGGTGCGCCGTGATCTCCACGCCGGTGGGATGGAATTCCGGATCGTACCAGCCGCCGTCGGCCGCTTGCCGTTCGAGCATGAACTTCATACCCCTGCGCCAGGATTCTTTGAGCATCAGCATGGTCCGTTCATCCACGAGGTTCTTCCCGATGGCCAGGAGGACGTCGAAGAAGCTGATCGGATGGCTGACGGCGTCCAAATCCGCCCAGGAGGGATCGGACCATTTCCCGTCCTCCTTCTGGGTGTCCAGGAAGTAGCGGACGCACTTTTTCACCGCTTCGGCGATCCGCGCATTCTTCAAGTAGAGGTTCCCGCGGATCAGCATCAGGGCGCAGAAGGCCGTCACCCACGCCGCGCTCGTCTTATCGGAGGACATCTTGCCCCATCCCCCGTCGGCGTGCTGGCACTCGACCAGAGCGAGGTACTCGGCGAGATGCTGCGGGGTGGTCTTCATGTGGAGCAGCACGCGGAGCGCGTGGGCCACCAACTCCAGGTCCTGATCGCTCTTCGTCAGGCTCCAGTGCGGGTGCTCGGACATCAGGTAATCGTACTCGCGGTCAATGATCGGCTGAATCTGATCCATGCGGATGCTCATAGGCTCGTCCTCTGCTCCCTTTCTTGTATTAACTTCGGCAGAATCTCGCGCTCGGCGCGCGCGATGTCCTCCGGGAAATCAATCTCGATCCACGGCTGCCCGCCGACCTTCTCGTACCCCACGGGGACGGCCCGGAAGAAGGCCTCCCAGGTATCCTCGTATTCCATGTCGAGAGCGCCCTTCGTCACGAACGGCTCCATCGCCGCCACCATCGCCTCGCTGTCGCGCCGTGTGATCTTGAGAAACCCCACGCCTTCGCCGAGCAGATCGGGCGGCTGGGGCGGCAGCTGCTTCGTGAGCGCAATCACCCGCCCCCCCCGAATGACCGCCATCCGCGCCTCCGAATCCTGGTGCACCATCTCATCAATCAGAATCGCGTTCGGGTGCGGCGAGTTGACCAACCGCTTCACGAACGAGGCCGGGCACAGGACGTCCGCGTCCATGATCAGGAGATCGTCGTCGAACGCCGCACGGGCGAGCCACAGCGAATAGAGGCTGCCCCGGTGGTACTGATCGTTGACGACGTACCGGACGGCGAGCCCTCGGTACGCGTCACCGACCGCCTTCCGGATCAGCTCCTGCCGGTGGCCCACCACCAGCACGGCCGATTTGATGCCGACCTCCAGCAGCGCGTCAAGATACCGTACGAGAAGAGACCGCCCTCCTATTTCGAGAAGGCACTTGGGCCGGTGCCCCGTCACGGCGCCGAGGCGCTTGCCGACACCCGCTGCCAGGATCACGGCCTTCATGGATCACGCGCCCGACTTGACTTCAGGCTTGTCCTCGGTCTTCGCGTCCTCCGCGTCCCCTTTCTGGGCTTCCGCTTGGGCTTTCCTGGCTGCTTCCTCGGCCTTCCTGGCTGCTTCCTCGGCCTTTGCCGCTTCTTCGGCCGCCTTCGCCTCGGCCGCCTCGCGCTCCGCCTTCTCTATCCGCTCGGCGGTCAGGCGGTCCAGCTCTCCGCTCCGTTTCTCGCCCAGCTTCCTCGCTTCGGGCAGCACATCCTCGAAGGCATCCAGAAAGCCCGTGATGTTGGCCTCGGTGAGCGCCCCCATGTTGGCCACGCGGAACAGCGTGTCCGCCAGCTGCGCCTGGCCGGCGTAAATCACATACCCGCGTTCGCGCAGCAGATCGTGCAGGTGATCGTAGTACACGCCATCCGGCAGGTTGAAGGCCGTGAGGGTGCTCGACCACAACGGTTCGCGCAGATAGAACTTCATCCGGATGGCCCGCATGCGATTCCTGATCAGGCGCGCCATCTTGCGGTAGCGCGCGATGCGGGTCGTAACGCCTTCCTCCAGAAGCTCGTTCAGGGCCTCGTCGAACGCGTAGTAGAGCTGCACCGCGGGCGTGAACGGGATGGAGCCCTCTTCCAAGTGCTTGTAATAGGTGGGCAGGTGGAAATAGACGGAGCGCTGCTCGTAGGTCACCATCTGCTCCATGATGTCGCGGCGGACCAGGACGAAACCGACGCCGGGAAAGCCCTGGATGCACTTGCCCGACGAGCCGGCGATCAAGCCGACGTTGGAGGATACGAAATCGAGCTCCTCGCCGGCGAGGCTGCTGACGCCGTCCACCAGCAGGGTGCGGCCGGCCTTCTTGACGATTGCCCCGATCTCCTTGACCGGGTTGATCAGACCGGTGGCGGTCTCGTGGTGGACGACGGCCACCACCTCGATGGCCTTATTCTGCCGGAGCGCGACCGGCACCGTTTCAGTGTCGAAGCGCTGATCCCACTCGCCGGGAATGTCCATGTTCTGCATCTTGTGCGCGGCGGCGATCGAGGCGATCCGCTGCGAGTACACGCCGTTCTTGATGACGAGGATACGGCGTCCGGGCGGCAGGCAGGAGGTGATGGCCGCTTCGACCGCGGCCGTGCCGGAACCGGTGATGAGGATGGGCAGGTACTCGCCCGAGGGAGCGAACGCGCGGACGAGCTTGTCCTGAATTCCTTCGACCAGGTCAGTGAATTCGGATTCGCGATGGCAGATGTCCGGTTTCAGCAATGCCTGCCGCACACGCTCGGACACATTGACAGGACCGGGGTTCAACAGAATCATGACGTCGCTCCTCCCATCGCGGCCTTCCGGAATCGTTCGGTCATGGCCGCCGGCTCGATCTCGACCCGCCCCACGTCATCCGTCAACTCCGATACCTTCACGAGCAGAAAGCTTGGACCGTCTTCCTTCAGCATGGTCTTCGCTTCATACACCGCGTCATCCAGCTCCCGCACCCGCTCCACGTTCTTGTAGCCGGCGGCCTTCGCCACCTGCTCCAGACGAACGGTTCGCGAGATCGTCGGCTGATTGCCGGTGCTGCCATACGCTTCATTATCGAACACGATGTGAACGAAATTCTTCGGCTTGAGCGCGCCCACCGTCGCCAGCGTGCCCAAGGCCATCAGTACGTTGCCGTCGCCGTCAAGCACCACCACCTTCCGCCGGGGCTGCGCCAGGGCGACCCCCAGCCCGATCGCCGGCGCCAGGCCCATCGAGCCGATCATGTAAAAATTCTCCGGCCGGTCGCGCTGCGTGTAGGCCTCGCGCGATGGAAAGCCGTTGCAGACCACCACGAGTTCGTCGGTCAGCAACCCAAGCACGGCGCCGATGGCGCGGCCGCGGCTCGTGAGCACGCCTTCTTCCGGCCTCACGAAAAGATTCCCCTGGTGACCAGCAACGCGACCGGGATGCGCTGGGCCATGCAGACCTGGGCGGCCCAGCCGAGGTCTTCGCGGACGGTCTCGGCCTTCACCGTGCGATGAGGGATGCGCACGAGGTCGAGCTGTTTGGTCATGACCTGCCCCATGACGAGATGCTCCGGCGCGTCTTTGCCGTCGTGCCCGCGCCAGGAGATCAGCAACAGGCACGGCTGGAGATAGATCAGGTTCAGCGAGATCAGCGCGTTCAGCGACGTCCCCAGTCCGGAGTTCTGCATCAGAACCACCGGCACCTTGCCGCCCATGTACGCGCCCGCCGCCATGCCGACCGCCTCGTCTTCCCGAACCGCCGGAACATAGACCTGCCGCTCGATCAGCACAGCGATGACCCCCGCCAGCGTCGAATCGGGAACCCCCGTGAAGAAGTCGAAACCCGCCTCCTGAAGCAGGCTCACGAAGTCTTTGGCGGGAAACGGCATGGGCAACGGATTATAGCCAACCGTATAGGGATTTCACAAGGCGAACTTCGCGTCCGGAGCCAGCCTTGACACAATCCGGCCCTGACGATATTCTGCGGACAACGTTACCAGTTGCAAAGGCGTCCAGTCATGTCCCGAGAAATGGAAATCAACGTCCGGCCGGTTTTCGCCACGCCCCTGCTGGTCTTCGCCATCCCGGACCACGAGCGCATCAATAAAGACCTCCGCCGCGCAGTCCTCGAGCGGGAGGCGTCCACTCCGGCCGAGGCGGACCACGAGGTCGTCGGCTGGTCGTCCCCCCACGACATGTCCATGTTCGACTGGGCCGGCCCCGTGATGAAGGACTTGCTGGCTCCCGTCATCGAGGTCGCCACGCAGGCCACGGAATTCTCTGAACGCGCGCCCGATCTGGCCGGCAAGCACCCGGGCTGGCAGGTCGTCGAGACCTGGGCGAACGTCCAGCGCAAAGGAGGCAGCAATTCCACACACCCGCATCCCGGCACGTTCTGGTCCGGCGTGTATTACGTGGACGTGGGCGACATCACCGCCGGAAGCGATACGGGCGGGGATCTGCAGCTCTACGATCCGCGCGGGTGCCTGCCGACGATGTTGGCGCCGTTTCTCCGGTACGCCGTGCCCGAGCTTCACGACGCGGGAAAGACCATCTCCTTCACACCGGAGAACGGGAGGTGCGTGATGTTTCCCGGATGGCTGTCGCACTCCGTCAGCATCTACCGAGGCGAAGCCCCGCGCATCAGCGTGGCGTTCAACCTGGACCCTGTCATCGAAGAATTCAACGACTGGCGCTTTCATGCTCCGTCAAAATCAAAGTAACACGGAGGGCGATCTAGATGGCGAAAAAGATCATCCTTCTCGCGGTCGTCGCGGTCGTCGGGATCTTTTACACCACTCCCGCTTTCTACCTTCGATCTGGCGTGAATCACGACAACCCGGATGCCGTCACACGGTATCTCGGCACGCCGTCCCAATCGATCGGCTATCCCGACGGCACGACCGTCTCGATCTACAAAGTCGAGAAGATCCAGTTGTTGTGCATGGAATACGTCCTCACCTTCAAGAATAAACTCACGGGCGAAGACGCCTCCCAACAGGTGATCAGCGTGGAGACGGTCCTGAGCAAGTGGACGTGGCGCTGGTGCCCGCCGGAGAAGGCTGAGAAAAAGAGCTAGGCTAGTGTTTCGGTGAAATGTCGATGACGTCGGGATCGCGCTCCCGACGGGTGAGGACGACGACTTTGCCCCGGTCGCTGAGCAGAATCGTCACGACCACGCTCACCAGGCTGACGATCATGGCTCCGAGCACCGCCGACCAGAATCCTTGCACGTCGAACCCCTTGACCAGCAAGGATGTCAGCCACAGGCAGAAGGCGTTGAGCAGAAAGATGAAGAGACCGAGCGTCACCAGCGTGAACGGCAAGGTCAGGAACAGCAGGACCGGCCGGACGACGGCGTTAATGAGCCCCAGGACCAGGGCCGCCGCAATCAGCGCAAGGCCTCCGCTCACTTCGATCCCCGGCACGATATAGGCGGCCGCCAGGATCGCCAGGGCGTTCGCGATCAATCGTATCAGAAAGCCCATCTACTTCAGCTTCTTCTTAATAGCCCGAAAATGCCTTAGGTGCCCTTTACTCTCGCTGGTTTCCGCCGGGCCGACTCGACCCGGGCCCGCTTCTCACGCTTTTCCCGAAACGACTGGAGTTCCTCCTCCATCGCATGAAAGGTTGCGCGGAGGGCTTCCTCGAAGGTCTTCTCTGTCTTGCTCGCGGTAAACGTCCCGCCGCGAACGTTGCACACCAGCCGCGCGCTGGCGATGTTCGGTCCTTTCCTATGATGGCTGTTTTTCTCCAGCGTCATTCGCGCGTGGATGATGTCGTCGTGGCCTTCCTGGAGATCATGCAAGCGGGCTTCAATTTCTTCCTGCAAGCGTGAAGACATCGAAAAATTGCGGCTCTCGGTGCGAATGTCCATGCTCGTCTCATCCTTCGGTCCTCTCCCGTTATAAATCGGAGAATGATCAGCTTCGGGACGCCTCCGCCCGCAAGCCGAAGGCCGTGATGAGCCGCTCGAACCGCTCGATGAGGGACCGTTCTTTCATCGTGGAATCATTCACAGCGTGGCCCTCATCGTGGAATCAAGTGGACCGCCGAGGCCTTGACCGTGGCCGTCACGGGGGTCCCGGGCTTGAGGGCGAGGTCCTGCGCCGCCTGCCTGGTGACCAGGGCCGTCAGGGTGAAGCCGCAATCCACGGCCACGCGCGAAACCGGGCCGGCCGGACGGACTTCTGTGACCCGACCAGACAGGTGATTGCGAGCGCTGCTGCTCGGGCGCGTCCCGATTTCGAGCGTCACGTCCTCGGCTCTGATGCAGAGAAAGAAATCCTCGCCCAGTCTGTTCGGCTCGACGGCCCAAAGCCGCACCTTGCCCACATCGAGCGCCGCCAAGTCGTCTTTTCGCTCGGCGACCCGCCCGGGCAGAACCGTCTCCACGCCGACGATGGCCGCTACGTCGGCGTCGGCGGGACGGCTGAAGACTTCGTCCGGCGGGCCGACCTGGAGCACGCGGCCGCCGCCCAGCACCGCGACCTCGTCCGCGAGCGCCAGCGCCTCCACCCAATCGTGCGTGACGCAGACGGTCGGGATGCGCTGACCGCGCAGCAACCCGCGCAATTCGGCGCGCACCTGCTCGCGGGTCGGCGCGTCGAGCGCGGACAGCGGCTCGTCGAGCAGCAGGAGCCGGGGGCGGCGGACCAGCACCCGCGCCAGGGCCACGCGCTGTTGCTGCCCCCCGGAGAGCTGCGCCGGGCGGCGGTCTTCCAGCCCTTCGAGCCGCAAGAGACGGAGCATCTCCGCAAGCCGCGCGTGTCGCTCCTCCCGGTCGAGGTCGTGGATCGCATAGGTGATGTTCCCGGCGACCGTGAGGTGGGGAAAGAGCGCGTAGTCCTGGAAGAGGTAGCCGATGGCGCGGGTCTGCGGAGGAGCCTGGCCCCCCGTTTCCGCATCGAACCACGTTTCGCCGGCGAACGTAATCCGGCCGCGCGACGGCCGTTCCAACCCGGCCAGCCACCGCAGGAGCGTCGTCTTGCCCGAACCGGACGGCCCGAACAGGACCATCACGTGCGGTCGTCCCACCGGAAGACGGAGCGTCGCGCGAATCGTCGGCCCCCCGTTGTACCGCTTCTCGAAGTCGGCCGTCATTTCATCGGCCATACAGCCCATAGGTTCCGGTTCACCGCGTAGACGACCGAGAGGATGAGGAACGAGAAGACCAGCAGCACAAGTGCTGTCTGCGCCGCCCCCGCATAGTTTAGCGCCTGCACTTCGTCGTAAATGTCGATGGACACTGTGCGGGTCACGCCCTGGATGTTGCCGCCGACCATCAGG
>CAZMPH010000044.1:0-1086 GCA_964568195.1 uncultured Nitrospirales bacterium
GGTTCCATGGAGCGCGGAGGTGTAGACGATGGGAAAGTCCAACTGCTCATCGGTGGCGCCGAGATGGGCGAAGAGATCGAACGTGCGATTGACGACGTCCTCGATCTGGGCGTCGGGGCGGTCGACCTTGTTGATGACGACGATGGCTTTGTGCCCCAAGGCCAAAGCTTTGCGGAGCACGAAGGTGGTCTGCGGCATGGGGCCTTCCTTGGCGTCCACCAGCAGGAGGACGCCGTCCACCATGCGGAGGGTGCGCTCGACTTCCCCGCCGAAATCGGCGTGGCCCGGCGTGTCCACGATGTTGATCTTGACTCCGTTGTAGACCACGCTGGCGTTCTTGGCTTTGATGGTGATGCCGCGCTCGCGTTCCTGGTCCATCGAGTCCAGAATGCGCTCGCCCATGCCCTCGATGTTGCGGTGCACGTGGGTTTGCTTGAGGATCGCATCCACGAGGGTCGTCTTCCCGTGATCCACGTGAGCGATGATGGCTATGTTGCGAATGTCTGTTCGGCGCATGGTCGGCAGAAGCCTCACTCTAACGCAACCGCGTCGGAGGAGTCAAAGCTTCGCCTGCCGTCCTTGTGATTTCGGAGAGAGCACGGTATCATGAATCATCTGTGCGCAAGGTAAGGTAAGGCATGCCATTCGCTGAGCGCTTCTTGTCCTTCCAGCGTCCCCAGTCCGTCTGGAAAGCCCTGCTGTGGGGTGTCTTCACGGTGGTCCTGATCGGCTTTGTGGCGGGTCTGGCCACGGTGGGGTACCTGCTTCACGACCTGCCCTCCATCACCGGCCTGCATGAGTACCAGCCCAGCCTCGTGACCCGTGTCTACTCGGCCGACAAGCAGGTGATCGGGCAGTTTTTCGTGGAGCGCCGGATCCTGGTCCCGCTGGACAAGATTCCCCGGCATCTGGTGAACGCGGTCATTGCGATCGAAGACGTCCGCTTTTTCGAGCACCGGGGCCTGGACTTTGTGGGCATCGCCCGGGCTGCGATGACCAACATGTTGTCCGGTAAGATCCGCCAGGGCGCCAGCACGATCACCCAGCAGCTGGCGCGGTCGCTCTTCCTGTCTCCCAAGCGGGACT
>CAZMPH010000044.1:1096-14928 GCA_964568195.1 uncultured Nitrospirales bacterium
AGATGGAGCAGATCCTGGGCAAGGAGCAGATTCTCGAGCTCTACCTCAACCAGATCTACTTTGGGCATGGTGCGTACGGGGTCCAGGCCGCCGCGCAGACCTACTTCGGAAAAGACGTGGGCCAGGTGACGCTGGCCGAAGCCGCCTATCTCGCCGGGCTGCCCAAGGGGCCGTCCGACTATTCCCCCTATGACCATCCGGAGGCCGCCAAGCGCCGGCATGCCACCGTGCTCAAGCGCATGGCCGAAGAGCGATTCATTGGCGCTGATGAGGCAGATCGGACCCTCGAGGAAGCCGTGTCATTTAAACGCCTCACGCGCGATGAGCCGGCGCCGCACTTCGTCGAGAACGTCAGGCTGAAGTTGATGGCCGCTTACGGCGAACAGATGGTCTATAAGGGCGGGCTTCAAGTATACACGACGCTCTCCCTGTCGGATCAGCAAACGGCCACGGCGGTATTGCAGGAGGGGCTCCGTCAGCTGGATAAGCGGCAGGGGTATCGGGGGCCGCTTCGGCGGGGTGCGTCTCCTGAAGAGTTCTCCGCCGGACAGACCAGTGGGGCGTTGGCCTCCGCTCCGGTTCGGGAGGGCCAACTGCTTGAGGGCGTCGTGACGAAGGTCGCGCGGGACGGGCTGGTGGTCGTGGCGCGTGGGCTCACGGGAAAAGTCTTCCCGGAGGACCTTCTCTGGACCAAGCGGAGGCTGCGGGGCCCCGATACCTTGAAGCATGCCAAGGAGATCGCCGCCAAATCTCCGGGAGAGCTGTTCAAGGTCGGCGACGTGGTCGAGGTGGGCATCAAGAAGCTGTCCGCCGCCGCCGCCCAGTTCACCCTGGAGCAGACTCCGGTCGTCGAGGGTGCCCTCATGGCGGTCGATCCCCGCACGGGGGCGGTCCGGGCCATGATCGGCGGATACGATTTCCGACGGAGCGAATACAACCGGGCGACCTCGTCCAGGCGGCAGCCGGGTTCGGCGTTCAAGCCCATCATTTACGCCACGGCCGTCAATCAGGGGCTCTCGCCGGGAACGCCGATCGTGGATTCCGGCGTGGTCTACAACGAGAACGACCCCGAGATGATCTGGCGGCCGGAGAACTACGACCAGAAGTTCCATGGGCTGACCACCTTGCGGGACGCCCTGACACATTCCCGCAATGCCGCCACGGTGCGACTGTTGGAGAAACTCGGCGTGCGTCCGGTGGTGGATCTGGCCAGGGATCTGGGGATCGCGTCGCCGCTCGCCAACGACCTCTCGCTGGCGCTGGGATCGTCGGGCGTGACGCTGCAGGAACTGACGGCGGCGTACGGCGCGTTCCTGAACCAGGGGATGCTCCTCGAACCCTATACCATCGAGTCAGTGGTGGATGCCAACGGCCAGACGCTTGAAACGCACGTGCCGGAGCCGCGCGAAGCGATGTCCAAGGAGTCCGCCTATCTGATCACCAACATGATGGAGGACGTCATCCAGAAAGGCACGGGCCAGGCTGCCAAGGGCATGGGACGCCCGATGGCCGGCAAGACCGGCACGACCAACGATTTCACGGACGCCTGGTTCGTGGGCGGGGCGCCCAACTTGGTGACGGGAGTCTGGGTGGGGTTCGACGAAATCCGGACGATCGGGGAAAGGGAGGCCGGATCTCGCGCGGCGCTCCCGATCTGGATGAACTATATGAAAAAGGCCCTAGAGTCCTTGTCGGTCATACCCTTCACGGTTCCGGATGGGGTCATCACCGTCAAGATCGATCCGGCCACCGGCTTCCTTGCGCCGGAGGACACGGATCAGGGCGTGAATGAAGTGTTCCTGAAAGGCACCGAGCCGACCCAGCACGCGGCCTCCAAGAGTTCGCCGTCCCAGTTCTTCAAATTCGACCAGATGTAATGGATCTCGATGCGTTCCGGCAGATGGTAGCCAAGAACCCCAAGGGGTTTCTGGGACGGTACGGCCTTGGGAACAAGATCCTGCAGGAAGGCGGGAATCTTGAGGAAGCGGTCGAGCACCTGCGCGTCGCGGTCCAGCTCGATCCTGTGCATGTCGCCTCGCACCTGGCGTTGGGCCGCGCATTGGCGGCCCTGGGGCGGAACGAGGAAGCCAAGCCGGTGCTCACGGCCGGTATCGACGCGGCCGCATCAGGCCGCGCGAGCGGCGGAGCGGACCTCGTTCCCGAGATGCGCGCGTTGCTCCAGACGTTGGGATAACTATGGAAGAACAGGGAATGCTTATTCGGAGAAACGGTGACAGACCCCTCAGCCGTGGGCGTCCTTGTACTCTTCGTGCCAGGCCATCTGGATGGCCTCGAGGATCTTCTCGTTTGATTTTTGCGGATCCCCGATGAAGCCGGGAATAGACGTGACCCATTGGTGCAGGTCCGTGAACCGGATCGTCAGCGGATCGGTCTCGGGATGCCGCTCCGTGAGCTGAATGGCGATCTCCTCGGTATCGTTCCAGCCTATTTCCATAATCGCTGCCTCGCCTCACTTCACGTCTGAAAGCTTCTTGTCCTTCAGGGCCCCGCGCAGTGTGCTGTTCATGAGCTTCTCGGCCACGTTATAGGAGGCCTTGTCCAGGGCCTCGATCGCCTGCCTGATCGGACGGTGATCGGTCCCGGCCATGGCCGCCTTGAGGTTGGCGACGGCCTGCTTGATCGCCGCCAGCTCCTCCGGCGTGGCCAGCCCGTCGGCGCGCGCCAGCGCCTTCTCCGTAGCCCGCAGGATGATCTCGGCCTCGTTCATCGCCTCGATCCGCTGCCGATCCTTGATGTCCTGCTGGGCGAAAACGAAGGAATCGCGGATCATGCGCTCGACTTCCTGGTCCGACAGGCCGTAGGACGGTTTCACCTCGATGGACTGCGCCTCGCCCGTACGGATGTCCCGGGCGGTGACGCTGAGGATCCCGTTCGCGTCGATCATGAAGGTCACCTCGACGCGCGGCACGCTGGCCGGGAGGGGAGGGATTCTGAGCTGGAAACGCGCCAGGCTCCGGTTGTCCTTGACAAGCTCGCGCTCGCCCTGAAGGATGTGAATGTCCACGGACGTCTGGCCGTCCACGAACGTCGTGAACATCTCTTTCGCACTGGTCGGGATCGTCGTGTTGCGGCGGATCAGGCTGCTCATCACGCCGCCCATCGTCTCGATCCCGAGAGTCAGCGGCGTCACGTCGAGCAACAGCATGTCCTGAATCCCGCCGGAGAGAATGTCCGCCTGAACGGCGGCGCCGAGCGCTACTACCTCGTCCGGGTTGAGCTCGCAATGCGGGAGCTTGCCGAACAGCGCCTGAACCCGCTGCCGCACGAGGGGCATCCGCGTGGAGCCGCCGACGAGGACGACCTCGTCCACGTCCGTGGCCGACAGCCCGGCGTCCTTGATCGCCTGCCGGCAGGGCGCCAGCGTCTTCTCCACCAGGTCGGTGCCCAGGTTCTCGAACTCGGCGCGCGTGAAGGTGCGGGTGTAGTCTCCTTTGCCGCCCGGCAGCGGCACCCGCACGGTCGCTTGGATGTCCGTGGACAGCGCGCATTTCGCCTGCTCGGCCCGGACTCGGATGTCCTGCTGCAGTTCGGGCCGTCCTTCCAATGAGACCCCATGGCGGGCCTTGATCTCCTTCATCATCACGTCCACCAAGCGCCGGTCGAAGTCGTCGCCGCCGAGGTGGGTGTTGCCGTTCGTGGCAAGGACTTCGAAGATGCCGCCTTTGAGCTTGAGGATCGAGATGTCGAAGGTGCCGCCCCCTAGGTCATAGACGGCGATGGTCCCCTGCGTCCGCTTCTGCAGGCCGTAGGCCAGGGACGCGGCGGTCGGTTCGTTGACGATCCGCACCACGTCCAGACCCGCGATCCTGCCGGCGTCCTTGGTGGCCTGCCGCTGGCTGTCGTTGAAATAGGCGGGGACCGTGATGACGGCCTTGCGGATCTCCTCGCCGAAGAATGCCTCGGCGCGGGCCTTGAGCTCCTTGAGGATCATGGCCGAGATCTCGGGCGGGGTGAGCGCCCTGTCGCCGATCTGGAGCCGGATGACGCCGCCCTGCTCGGTCAGCTTGAAGGGGAAGTACTGCAACTCCTGCGTGACGTCCGCCAGCCCCTTGCCCATGAAGCGCTTGACCGAATAGACGGTCTGTTCGGGGTTCCGGAGGAGCTGCGCCTTGGCCTCGTCGCCGACGAGAAACCCCTCCGGCGTGGAGGCGACGATGGACGGCACCAGCGCACGTCCCTCGGGTCCCGCGATGACCGTGGGGGTTTTCCCGTTCATGTAGGCGATGAGCGAGTTGGTCGTCCCGAGGTCGATCCCGACGATGCGCGCCATTACCCCAGGGCCTCCGCGATGTTGGCGAGCATGTTGGCCACGTAGGTGCGCTCGGACAGCAGGCCGCGCATTTCTTTCAAAGCCTGCTCCTTCTGGGCTGCGTGGGCCTGGTCGTGCGTGTGTTTGTCGACCAGCCGGTCCCAGATCTGGAAGAGCTCGGCCAGGCGGCTTTCCAGCGCGGCTCGTTTGGACTCCAGGGTTTTCCTGGCGGTTCGCAGCGAGTCGGCGGCGTGCGCGGAAGAGGCGCGGTCGTTCCCGGCTTTGACCGCCTGGAATTCTTCCAGGTGCTCCTGAATCTCCAGGATCGCTTCGAAGAGGTCGGCGGGCGCTTTCCCCGGGATGTCCTTGGCGGCGCCGGCCTCCAGCCGCAGGAGATATTCTACACGCAGGATCGGATCCTTCAACGTCCGGTAGGCCTGGTTGAGGACGGCGGAATTGGCGAGGCTGACGGCCCGTTCCATCTCCGATTTGCCCTCATAGAAGTCGGGATGAAAGGCCCGGCTCAGCTCGTAGAACTTGCTCTCCATGGAGGCGGTGTCGATGCTCAGCTTCCGGGGGAGTCCCAAGCACGTGAAGTAGTCGATGTCCTTCGACAAGGGCTGGACCTTGACGCACTGACCGCAAAAATATTCGCCGCCGATGTCGGACTGGCAATGCCAGCACATGCTGCGAGCCATGGGCACCACGGGCAGCTCTTTCTTTTGGGTTTCCATGCGGGGTCCCTGCGCCTTAGACACAACGGGCATGGCCATCTCGATAGGCCATGCCCCGTGTGCGTGCGATTTCTGAGGGAGGTGCGGTCAGACGGAGAACGACTCTCCGCAGCCGCAGCTCTTGGCGGCGTTCGGGTTACTGAACTTGAACTGGCCGCTCAGCATGTCCTTTTGATAGTCGAGCTGGGTGCCCTGGAGGTAGATCGCGCTCTTCATGTCCACGATGATCCGGATGCCCTCGACTTCGTAGGACTGATCATGCGGACCCATCTCCGTATCGAAGTTGACGGTATAGCTGAGGCCCGAACAGCCGCCGCCTTTGACGCCCAGCCGCAGCGCGGCCGAGCCCAGGCCTTGAACCTCCTGGAGGCGCTTGATTTCCTGGACGGCGTCCGGCGTTAACGTCACGATCGGGGTGGTTGCGGCGGTCTCTTCCATAGTGATGCGTGCCTCCCGTTACTTTGTCGCTTCGGCGGCGGCAGTCTCTGCTTGGGGCACGCCGGTTGAGGCTTTCTTCTTGTAGTCTTCCAGTGCGGACTTGATGGCGTCCTCGGCCAGGACCGAGCAGTGGATCTTCACCGGCGGCAGGTTCAGCTCCTGCACGATGTCGGTGTTCTTGATCTTGTACGCCTCTTCGACGGTACGGCCCTTGAGCCATTCCGTCGCCAGGCTGGAGCTGGCGATGGCGGAGCCGCAGCCGAAGGTCTTGAACTTGGCGTCCACGATGACGTCGTTCTCGACCTTGATCTGCAGCTTCATGACGTCGCCGCACTCCGGGGCGCCCACGATCCCGGTGCCCACCTGCTTGTCGTCCTTCGGCAGGCTCCCCATGTTTCGCGGATTATTGTAATGGTCAATGACTTTTTCGCTGTACGCCATGATGAATCCTCCCCTTAATGCACGGCCCATTGTACGGATTTCAAATCAATGCCTTCCTTCGCCATTTCGTAAAGCGGGGACATTTCGCGGAGCCGCGTCACGGCCTCGACCATCCGTTTGGCCGTGTAGTCGACTTCCTCGTCGGCCGTGAACCGGCCGAGTCCGAAGCGGATGGAGGAGTGGGCCAGGTCCGATCCCACGCCCAAGGCCCGCAGCACGTAGGACGGCTCCAGCGTCGCCGAGGTGCAGGCCGACCCGGACGACAGCGCGATTTCCTTGACGCCCATGAGCAGGGCCTCGCCCTCCACGTAGGCAAAGCTGATGTTGAGGTTGTGCGGCAGCCGTTCCGTCGGGTGCCCGTTGAGGTAGCACTCGTCCAGGCTCGTCATGATCTGGGCCTGGAGGCGGTCCCGCATCGCTGCGATCCGTTTGCTTTCAGCCGGCATCTCCTGCTCGCAGAGCTCGCAGGCCTTCCCGAACCCGATGATCAGGGGAACAGGGAGCGTGCCGGACCGCATCCCGCGCTCGTGGCCGCCGCCGTCGATCTGGGGCACGAGGCGGACCCGCGGCCCCTTCTTCCGGACGTACAGGGCGCCGACGCCTTTGGGGCCGTAAATTTTGTGGGCGGTGAAGGACATCAGGTCGACCTTGAGCGCTTCCACGTCCACGGGGATCTTGCCGACGCCCTGCGTCGCGTCGCAGTGCAAGAGAATGCCCTTCTCCTTGGCGATCTTCCCGATCTCGGCGATCGGGTGGATCGTCCCGATTTCATTGTTGGCCAGCATGATTGAGATGAGAATGGTCTTGTCCGTGATGGCTTTGCGGACCTCGTCGGGATTGACCCGGCCGTCCTTCTCGACCGGCAGGTAGGTCACCTTGATGCCGCGCTTCTCCAGCGACTTGCAGGTGTCCAGGATCGCCCGGTGCTCCGTGCTGCAGGTGATGACGTGATCGCCCTTCTCCTTGTACATCTCCACGACGCCCTTGAGCGCGAGGTTGTCCGATTCCGTGGCGCCGCTGGTGAAGACGATCTCCTTGGCGTCGCAGTGGATGAGCTTGGCGATCTGCTTGCGCGCGTGCTCGACCGCCTCTTCGGCCTCCCACCCGAACTGGTGGTTGCGGCTGGCGGCGTTGCCGAACTTTTCGATGAAGTAGGGCAACATCGTCTCGAGGACTCGGGGGTCCATCGGAGTCGTGGAGTGATTATCCATGTAGAGCGGAAACTTCATCGCGTGGCTCCTTCTCTATCTTCCAGAAGAATTAAGTCCGGTGGCTGAAAATCGAGCAGGCGGCGCGATCGTGGCCGTGCTGAACGTGCTCATGTCTTCGATCGACATGCTGTCGAGCAGGCCGTAGATGCTGTTTTGAATGTTGCGCAAAGGGGTGCGGATGTTGCAACGCGCCATCTGCATACACTGGGAATCCTCGTTGTGGTAGCATTCGGTGATGCCGAGGTGTCCCTCGATCGCTTGAATAATGGAGAGCACCGAGATGCTGTCCGGCGATTTGGCCAGGACATACCCACCCTTCGGGCCGTTCTGGCTCGCGATCAGGCCCTTCTTCCCGAGTTTCTGGAGAACCTTGGCCAGGAGCTCGACCGGAATTTTGTACTCCTCGGCGATTTCCTTGGTATTGACCACCCGGTCGGCACCCTTGGAGGCCATGTATTGGATGGCCATCAGGGCGTAATCTGTCTTTTTGGAAAGTTTCAGCATACGAATGAGTCCGATTCAATCAGTCGGGGACTATTTTTATCGGAGACCATCTTGGTCGGGTATAGATATAACATCACGGAAAGTGCTTGTCAATACAAATATTTTGTATTATATTTCGACGACTTAAGGATATGAAAGATTTCAAAAGCATGAGTCAAATTCGAGTCCGATTTGCTCCCAGCCCGACAGGGTACCTCCATGTTGGAGGGGTCCGTACGGCTCTCTTCAACTGGCTCTTTGCCAGGCATGAAGGGGGAGTCTTCATCCTCCGGATTGAAGATACGGATCGGGAGCGGTCGACTCCGGAGGCCATCCAGGCCATCCTGGACGGCCTGAAGTGGGTGGGACTGGATTGGGACGAGGGACCGATCTATCAGACTGCACGCCTTTCACTTTACAAGGAGCGCACCGAGCGGTTGCTGGCTGAAGGCAAGGCCTACCGGTGCTACTGCACGGAAGAAGAACTGGAAGCCCGCCGGAAAGCGGCCCTGGCTCGCAAGGAGCTTCCCAAATACGACGGGCGATGCCGACGGCGGTCCGGCGCCGCGCCTCCCGGCGTATCACCGGTCGTCCGCTTCGTGTCGCCGCAGGAAGGGCAGACCACGGTCCATGACCTGATCAAGGGAGACGTGTCGTTCGACAACGCGCAACTGGACGATCTCATCATCGTGCGGTCCAACGGGATGCCGACCTACAATTTCGGTGCGGTGGTGGACGATGCCCAGATGAAGATCACCCACGTCATCCGCGGCGACGATCACCTTAACAACACGCCCCGGCAGATCCTCCTGTGTCAGGCCTTGGGGTATGAGCCGCCGCGGTTCGGCCACCTGTCCATGATCCTCGGGATGGACAAAGTGAAGCTATCCAAGCGGCACGGCGCGACCTCGGTGCTGGAATACCAGGAGGCGGGCTATCTGCCCGAGGCGCTCGTCAATTACCTGGTGCGGCTGGGCTGGTCTTACGGCGATCAAGAAGTGTTTCCCTTGCAGGAGATGATCGACAAGTTTTCGCTGGAGAACATCACCAAGTCCCCTGCGGCGTTCAATCCCGACAAGCTGCTGTGGCTGAACGGTCATTACCTGCGCCACGCGGACGTGAAGCGCGTGGCCGAATTGCTGATTCCGTTCCTCCGGCAGCGAGGAATGCTGAACGGACATGCGCAGCCGGGTCCGGCCTGGATGGAGAAGCTGGTGCTGGCCCTCCGCGAGCGGTCGCAGACGCTTGTGGAGATGGCCGACAAGGCGGCGCTCTTCTTCCAGGAGTCGATCGCGATGGACCCAGAAGCCGCGAAGAAATTTCTGGCCGTGGCGATGCAGCCGGCGCTCATCAAGCTGGTCGCCGTGCTGGAGCGGGTGTCCGCATTTGAGCACGACGCGCTTGAGCAGGGTTTCAAGTCTGTGCTGGCGGAGACGGGCCTCTCGATGAGCAAGCTGGCGCAGCCGGTTCGGGTCGCGCTCACGGGCGGGACCGTCAGCCCCGGCATCTTCGACGTGATGGTCTTGCTGGGCCGGGATCGGACGCTCGCGCGGCTCAAGAAGGCCATTGACT
This sequence comes from uncultured Nitrospirales bacterium, assembly GCA_964568195.1. Classification (GTDB taxonomy): domain Bacteria; phylum Nitrospirota; class Nitrospiria; order Nitrospirales; family NS-4; genus SCTG01. The sequence goes on from CAZMPH010000044.1 coordinate 10,246, forward strand.
TGATCCGGTGAGCCACCGATAATGCTGCTATACCACGCGTCACAGGTTGGGGGATCGTCTAGTGGTAGGACGACAGACTCTGGATCTGTCTACCGAGGTTCGAATCCTCGTCCCCCAGCCATCTTCCGCTCGCTCGATTAATGGCCTTCCTTGACGAGGTTCTTGTTCCAGGCGGGGATCTCGATTTCGATTTCCATGGTGCCGTTCGGGACGCATTGACAGGCGAGACGGGAATTGAGCGAAATGTCCGGCGCCTCGTCGAGCTGGTCGAGCTCGTCGTCCGTGGCCTCGTTGCAGGATTCCATCCCCTTGATCACCTTTACATGGCAGGTCGAGCAGGCGCAGACTCCCCCGCAGGCATGCTCCAAATCAAGGCCCGCGGTTCCTCCGTTCAACGCGATGTCGAGGATACTTCCCGGCAAGCCGGTTGGACCATAGGGGAGCTTGGCGGGGTCCACTTCAAAGACAATCGCAGGCCCATCCGGTCGGTGAAACGTCACCTTGTAAGGTTTTTGGGGCAGATCAACCGCTGGTTTTTCAATGTAGGGATTCGTTCCGCCCATGCGTTTCGTCCGCCTCTTTCATGTATCAGCAGGAGCTTTCTTTATATCAGGTGGGTATCTCGCAGCGCAAGCAGCAACAGTACTGCACGTTGACAAGCTCGCGCCCTTTTCGTTAAGGTGCCGAGCCAGTGGTCCCATCGTCTAGCCTGGCCTAGGACGGTGCCCTCTCAAGGCATAAACACGGGTTCAAATCCCGTTGGGACCACCACGCCGAGCTAGCTGGACCGGCAGTTCGATCAAACCTGCCGGAAGTTCAATACCGCTTCCCTTCCCCTCACTTGCTGGCCCACTTGATCGTACAGCCGATCGCGTGGGTGGCGGCTTCAGCGGGTTCCGACCCGTTCAGCAGCGCGTCCAGCGCGTCCCTCAGGTACTGCTTGGTAACGGCCGAGGGAGTCTGCCAGTTGTCGTCGATCTTGCCCGTGTAGCACAGCCGCCTTTCCCGGTCGAAAACGAACAGCTGTGGGGTATGGGTGGCCCCGTACGCGCGGGCGACGTCCTGGGATGCGTCGCGCAGGTAGGGGAAATTGAAGGCCTTGTCCTTGGCCCGCTTGACCATCTCCTCGAAGGAGTCCTCCGGATAGTTCTTGTCGTCATTGGAGTTGACGGCGATCAGTTGGACCCCGCGGGCCTTGTAGCCATGCTGGATGGCGACCATCCGATCTTCATAGGCCTGAACATAGGGGCAGTGGTTACAGCTGAAGATCACCACGAGCACCGGCTTGTCGACGAAGTCGGTCAGAGTGTGTGCGCGGCCGTCCGTGCCCTTCAGGTTGAAAGCCGGTGCCTGATCGCCGGGCTGTAAGGCGCTCATGAAGGACTACTTTAGCCGGACATCTGCGTCATGGCAAGGCTTGACTGCGCCCATGGCCGGGAATATTCTGCCGACCATGCCGAGCCCGCGTCACTGGTTGATGAAATCCGAGCCCACATCCTTCAGCTTCAACGATCTGGTGAAGTCGAAGAACTCAACCAACCACTGGGACGGCGTCAGGAACTACCAGGCCCGGAACTACATGCGGGAGATGCGGGTAGGGGATAGGGTGCTGTTCTATCACAGCAACTGCGACCAGCCGGGCGTGGTGGGCCTCGCGGAGGTTGTGCAGGAGGCCTATCCGGACCATACCCAGTTTGATCCGAAGGAGATCCACTACGATCCGAAGGCCAAGCGCGACCAACCGATCTGGGACATGGTGAATCTGCGGGCGATCAAGTCGTTGCGAAATCCGACGACCCTGGATGTCCTGCGCAAGACGAAGGGGTTGGAAAAGATGATCCTGCTGAGGCGAGGCAGCAGGCTTTCGGTTCAGCCGGTGAGTCCCAAGGAATGGGAGATTATCGTGAAGCTGGGAGGGTGAAGCCGGGCGTTAATCGTTAAACGTTATATGTTAAACGTTAGGGGCAAAGAAGCGGCTGGTTGCTACGATTAACGAATAACGATTAACGGTGTGCGAATTAGGGTTCCGGGTTGCGGACGGAGAGAATCACGTCGGTGAGGGCCTTGATGCTGGGGCGCTCGCTGTCTTCCAGCGCCAGTGCGACATGGCTCTCGTCGCTGTGTGAGAGGCGCAGGCTCAGGAAGGTTTCGGTCTTGTTCGTCTCCTTGTTCTCCCACTGTCCGTCCATCACCTGGACTTTATCAATGGCGGTGACGGCTACCGCGTCGTACCGGAAGTATTCTTCCCCGACCACGCAGTCGAAGAGGTGGTTGCCGGCCGTGACGATCAACAGGTTAAACGCGCCCTGGTCTTCGTATCCCTGCGGGATGTGCTTGTTGACATGGAAGGCCTTGACCGTGCGTTGCTTGAGGATGTCACGGACATGCTCGACGACGAAATCCAGGGAGATGTCTTTGTAATTCTTGAGAACGTCCTTCAGTCTGGCGATCAACTCGTTTTCCACGGTATCTCTCCTTAAAAGGGTTCAGGCGGCCCTCACTCTAACAGGGCTCTCCTTTCATTGGCAAGCCGGGTTGCAAACATCGTGATATTTTTTTAGAATGAAGGTAAGTGATGACCGTTTTTAACTTACGAGAAAAGGGGGCGCGCGAATGGTCGGATTAGCATGGCGGCGTTGGTTGCGGGGAGCGATGGCTGCGGCGAGCATGGTATGTCTGGCGGCAGGAACGGCCGGTGCGATCGACGTGGACCTTAATGAGACCGCCGTCAAAAAGGCCGTCGAGGACGGGAAGCAGACAAAAGACGTCAAGACGCTTCCGACCCGGTTCGGCGCCGATCTCGCGAAGGACCTCTGCGGCGGCGGCGGGGAAATTCAAACCAAGACGGTCGGTCTCAATCGCTTGGGCGCTCTGATCGCGGCCGACCTCGAGCGGGCGGAACGGGACAAGGAACAGGTGGATGGCGCGATCAAGAAGACGGCGGAATCGAAACGCCTGAAGATTGTCTTCGATTTTTGCGGCGACACGGTGGACTTTGCCGAGGGCTCCTCCGCGACGCTGGAACAGGGCGGCAAGATGGTCAAAGGGGAAATGGCCAAGCCGGACAAGGCCAAGAAGAACGAGAAGGGCCAGGCCTATCGCGGAAAAATCGCCGCGTCGTTCCTGTATGGCTCCTTCGACCCCAAAGCTCCTGCCAAGATCACGCTCTTTCCGCCGGTGGGCGATGCGATGAGCTGGGAGGTCGACTTCTCCACGATCAAGTGAGTTCCGTTTCCACCAGCCCCAGCCGGTACAGGTGAAAGTAGAGGCCTTTCTTGTCGAGGAGGGCGGCGTGGGTGCCCTCCTCGACGATCCGCCCCTTCTCCAATACTAAGATCCGGTCTGCCTTCTGGATCGTGCTGAGGCGGTGCGCGATGACGAACGTCGTCCGTCCCTTCATGAGGCGATCCAGGGCGTCCTGCACCAGCAGCTCCGATTCGTTGTCGAGCGATGACGTCGCCTCGTCGAGGATGAGGATCCGCGGGTCTTTGAGGACGGCCCGCGCGATGGCGATCCGCTGGCGCTGCCCGCCCGAGAGATTGATCCCTTTTTCCCCGACCAGCGTTTCGTAGTCGTCCGGCAGGGCCGTGATGAAGTCGTGCGCGTTCGCCGCGCGCGCCGCGGCCACGATCTCCCCTTCGGCGGCGGAGACGCGGCCGTACCGGATGTTGTCCCGGATCGTTCCGCCGAACAGGTGCGTCTCCTGCGGCACCAGCGCGATCTGGCTGTAGAGGCTTTGCATCGTGATGGATCGCAGATCGTGGCCGTCGATGGCGACGGAGCCTGCCGTCGGGTCGTAGAACCGGTGGAGGAGATTGATCAGTGTCGTTTTGCCGGAGCCCGACGGGCCGACCAGCGCGACCAGTTCGCCCGGCCGGGCGCGGAAGGTGATGTCGGTCAAGACTGGCGTGCGGCCGTCATAGGAGAAGCTCATGCCTTGCATGGACACGCGGCCTTCGACGGAGGGGAGCGGGCGCGCATCGGGAGCATCGGCGACTGCGGATTTGGTGTCGAGGATTTCAAAGACTCGCTCCAGCGCGCCTTGGGCCTCTTTGACCTGGGAAAAAAGCCGCGCGAACGTTCCGAAGGGACCGATCAGGAGACCCGCATAGAGCACGAAGGCGATCAGGTCTCCCGGGCTCATCACGCCCTTGATCACTTGGGTTCCTCCGTACCAGAGAACCGCCGCGGCCGAGGCGAAGGTGGCGAAGGTGATGATCGGCACGAAGACCGCCATGATCCGCGCACGCTTGAGCACCATGTCCAGCGTGCGGCGGACCTGGGTTCCGAACCGTTCCCGTTCGTAGTCTTCCCGCACGAAGGACTTGACCACCCGGATGCCGGACACGACTTCTTCCAGAATCGTCGAGGTGCGCGCCGTCTCGTCCTGAATGCCGGTGGACAGCGCCTTGAGGCGGCGGCCGAAGAAGCGGGCCACCAGCACGATGGCGGGGAGCAGGAACAGGATCAGCACGCACAGCCGCCAGTTCATGAAGAACAGGATGGCGAGACCGCCTATCAGAGTGACGATTTGCTTGGCGAGGTCGATCGGGATCTCGGTCAGGGCGCTCTGCAGGGATCCCACGTCGTTCATGAGCCGCGACATCAATTCGCCGGTTCGCCGTTTGGCGAAAAAGCTCAGCGAGAGGGACTGGAGGTGGTCGAACAGATGCGTCCGGAAGT
>CAZMPH010000045.1:0-12885 GCA_964568195.1 uncultured Nitrospirales bacterium
CTCCTCGTGGTGGTGGGTATAGCTCAGTTGGTTAGAGCGCCGGATTGTGGATCCGGAGGTCGCGGGTTCGAAACCCCTTACCCACCCCATACTTTTTCCCGCAGCATTTCCTGGTTTTCAGTATATGATTACCCGGCAGGTTCCGGGAGGGAGACCACACATGCGGAAATCGCCTCGATCCAATTCGCTCGACAATAAAAAGGCGATGCGGCGTTCACATCGGGAGGGGGCCCCGCGGACGCCCCTCCCGCGCCCACTGGTCGGCGTGATCATGGGCTCCAAGTCCGACTGGGAGACGATGGCCCATACCATAGAAACGCTGGAGAAGCTGGGCGTCCCTTGCGAAGTGCGCGTGGTCTCGGCCCACCGCACGCCGGCCCAACTCTTCGAGTACGTCGAATCGGCCGAGCGGCGAGGGCTGGAGGTGATCATCGCGGCGGCCGGAGGGGCGGCGCACCTCGCAGGCGTGACGGCGGCGAAGACGGTCCTGCCCGTCCTTGGCGTGCCCATGGAGTCCAAGGCCTTGAAGGGGTTGGACTCCCTGCTCTCGATGGTGCAAATGCCGGCCGGGATTCCCGTGGGGACGTTGGCGATCGGCAAGCCCGGCGCCGTGAACGCCGCGCTCTTCGCCGCGGCGATCCTGGCGGGCAAGTATCCAAAGTTCCGCCGGGCGCTGCATTCCTATCGCAAGGCCCAGGCGCGGGTGGTGCTGGCTCATCCTGATCCGCGAAAGGCCGTCTGACCTGACTCCTGCATGAGCACCCTCCCAACCGCGCCCTCGTGGCGTCACGGCGTCACGCCCTACCAGTGGCGGGTCCTGCTCGTGGCTTGGCTCGGGTGGGTCTTCGATTCCATGGACGCGACGATCTACGCGATCGTCCTCCATCCCGCCCTGCATGACCTGCTCCACGCCGGCCCCGGCGGCGCGCCCGTCAGCGACGGGGACATCGGCAAGTACGGCGGCATCATCTTCTCGATTTTCCTCATCGGCTGGGCGATCGGCGGCGTGCTGTTCGGCGTGGCGGCCGACTATTTCGGCCGGACCAAGACGCTGATCGTCACGATCCTCGTCTACGCGGTGTTCACCGGCCTGGCGGCGCTCTCGGAAACCTGGTGGCACCTGGCGCTGTATCGGTTCCTGACGGCGCTCGGGGTCGGCGGCGAATGGGCCGCGGGCGCGTCCATCGTGGCGGAGGTCTGGCCGGAGGAGAAGCGCGCCAAAGCGGCCGGCATCCTCCAGTCGGCCTGGGCGGTCGGTTTCTTCCTCGCCGCCGCGTTCAACCTGCTGTTGAGTGGATACGGCTGGCGGATCCTGTTCGTCGTCGGTGTGGCCCCGGCCCTCGTGGCCCTGCTGGTCCGGTTGTGGGTGAAGGAGCCGGAGCGCTGGGTGAAAGCCCACGCGCAGGAGATACAGTCAGGTTCGCTGCGGGGCGTGAAGCTCCTGGAGCTCTTCCGGGGCGATCTGCTCCGGCCCACCCTCGTGGGATTCGGCCTGGCGTTCGTGGCGGTATTCGGACTGTGGGGCGCCACGAATTGGACCGCGACACTGGTCCGGCGGCTTCCCGACATGAAGGGGCTGGACGCCGCCACGGTCGCCACTAACGTCAGCTACGCCATCATGTGGCTGAACGCTGGCGCGCTGGCGGGCTATCTCAGTTTCGGGCCGCTTGCCGATCGTTTCGGGCGCCGGCCCGTCTTCGCGCTGATGTGTGTGGGGAGCCTGGTGGTGCTGCCGGTCATCTTCCTGGTCCCGCGCCCGTACGAACAGGTGCTGCTGTTGCTCCCCCTGCTGGGGTTTTTCAACAATGGGATCTTCAGCGGGTTTCCCATTTATCTCCCGGAGCTCTATCCCACCCGCATCCGCGCGACGGGCGCGGGTTTTTGCTTCAACGCCGGCCGCGTGCTGGCCGCAGTCGGGCCGTTTCTCACCGGGTACCTGGAGCAATCGCTCGGAAGCCTGGGACGGGCGGCGAGCGCGATCGCGCTGATCTACCTGGTAGGCCTCGCGATCCTGCCGTTCGCCCCGGAGACGCGCGGCAAGCCGTTGCCTGATTGAGACGAAGCCTAGCTCCTGGCCGTGCGCTCGTACACCTTGGCTTCGATGAACAGATCGAGCAGGGCCGCGTCCACCTTGCCCTCTTTCGCTTCGTAGCCGAGGATGTCGAGGGCCTTCGAGGCCGGCACGGCCTTCTTGTAGGGGCGGTCGGAGGCGGTCAGCGCATCGTAGATATCGCTGATGGTCATGATGCGGGTCTGCACCGGGATCTCCGGCGCGGAAATCGAGCGGGGGTAGCCCTTGCCGTCCAGCTTCTCGTGGTGGCCATAGGCGATCTCCGGGATCCGCCGTAGCTTGCTAGTCCACGGGATGGTCGCCAGAAACCGGTAGGTGTGCGTGACGTGGCTCTCGATCTCCAGGCGGTCTTCGTTGGTGAGGCTGCCCTTGGGAATGGACAGGCTGACCAGCTCGGAAGTGGTGAGAAAGGGCGTAGGGCCCCCGTACGAGTTGAATTTCTTCGCGGCGATCTCGTTGAGCCGCTCGAACCCGCCCTTTTCCAGCACGGTTGGGATATTGCAGTTCAATAGGAATTGCAGGATCTCTTCGGTCTCCTCCAGTTTGAGAGCCAGGTCCGCGTCGACCTTGGCGAGCAGTTCGGCGGTCTCTTTGGGGTTTGAGTACTGGTACACGGAGGTCTTGCGTTCGAACGCCTCCTTCTCCAGCGTCCGCTTGATGAAATCGAAGCGGGCTTTCAGGACCGCGACCTCTCCGGGGTAGAGCTTTTCGGCCTTGACCAGCACGTGCTCCCGCACGCCGACCTTCCCGAAGTCATGCAGCAGAGAGGCGTAGCGGATCTCCTTCATCTGGTCGTAATCGAAGGTGATCGAGGCGAACGGGCCGGTCTCGATGCGGTCGATGATCTCGGCGAGCCCGCAGGTGAGGGTCGCGACCCGTCCCGAATGGCCGGAGGTCGTGGGATCGCGCGATTCGATGGCTACGACGCTGGCCGCGATGAATCCCTCGAAGAGCTTGTTGATCTCGTCGTAGAGGATCGCGTTTTCGATGGCGGAGGCGGCTTGCCCGCCCAGCGCCAGGAGCACCTCTTCATCTTCCGCATTGAAGGGAGGGCCGGGCAAGCCCTTCTCGATCTCGGCCTCATATCCTGCGGCGCTTTTATTCAGGACCTGGAGCACCCCGACCACATCCTCCTTGGTCGAGATCATCGGGACGGTGAGCATGTTCCGGGTATGGAAGCCGGTCGCCTTGTCGACGGCGGGATTGAAGCGGGGATCCGCATAGGCGTCGGGGATATTCAGCGGCTTTTTGGTCTGGGCGACGTGGCCTGCGATGCCTTTATCGGCGGGGAACCGGATCGCCCGCGCGCCCTGGGCCACCTTGCTCCACAGCTCGTTCTTGTCCTTGTCCAGCAGGAAGATGCTGCCGCGCGTGGCCTCGACCACCGAACGGGCGTGTTCCACGATTTCCTCGAGCAGGACGCCGAGGTCCCGTTCCGTGGACATGGCCTTGGCTACGTTCAGGATCGCCTCGAGCTTTTGGATGCGCCGCTCTTTCGGATCGCTGGGCAGCACGCTTGTCTCCTCTCCCGGGTTTTGAGTGAGGGTACACTTTCCGAGCGAGAGGTTCAACGAAGTACGCTATAATGTGAGTCGCCATGCGGATTTGTCCCCAATGCCGCCTCATCGCCTCGGACGATCCGGTGTGCCCGGAGTGCGGGTGGAACGTCGCTGCGGGCGGCGTCATCGGACAGCCCTCTGCGCTTGCCGAGCGCTACGCCGAAACCCTTCAGTACATGTCCGTTTTCACCGCGCTCATGTTCGTAGCGTCGCTGATCGGGGCCTTCGCGACGACGCGCGGCAATCACTTCATGCCCGCCGTCTCGATCGGCTTGCTCGTCACGGGGCTCATCGCCGACGTCTTTCTGCTCCTGCTCATCCACCGGACGGCCGCCCTGTTCGCCGAGGCCAATCGCTGGACCGTGGGCGCCGTGCTCACGTTCCCGTTCGGCACGCTGATTTTCGCTTGGCTGCTCGCCCGGCGGGTCCGACTGGGGGGCGCCGGTGTCCGTCCTTCCTCCGAAACCGAAGACTGAATGCCATCGGCTTCTCGTCTGCTTGCGCCCGTTCTTGCTGATCGGCTAAGCTGAAACTCATCATGCGGAGCGCACTTCCATCAACTTTCTACTGAGGGGGAATGAGGCCATGAACGGACGAGCATTGATAGCGGCGGCGGTCCTGGTTCTGGCGCTCGCGGGGTGCGGGGGCCCCGGGGAGACCATCAAATTCTCGGCGTCAGTGGCCGCGGTTCCCGCTCCGGAGAAGGTGCAGCAAGCGTTGCGGGTGGCGGTGGTCCCGTTTGAGGACGTGCGGGCCGACAAGGCCTCGATCGGGCGCTACCAGCATTACGTGGAAACGAGAGTGGACCAGCTGGTCCCCGAGCCGGGCTCGGCGGCGGAGCAGATCACGGCGTTTGTGGCGGACTACTTGAAGCGCGCGGGCTTCCAGGTGACCCGCGTGCAATCGGGTGCGGCGGCGGGCTCGGCCGACGTCGTCCTCACGGGCCAGATCGAGTCGTACTGGAACGAGGCCGTGGGACGGTTCTTCCGCACCGAGCTGACGTCCAGGAACCGGCTGGTGATCCGGGCGTCCAACGCGAGCGACAGCAGCACGGTCCGCACGTCCGTGGAGGGGAGCGGAACGACGAAGGTGGTCAGTTTCTGCCTCGCCGATCTGGAGCGGTTGAACAACGAGGCTTTGGGGGAGAGCCTGGCCCGGTTCCTCAGGGACGTGGTCGTCGCGGACCGGGCGCTCAGACCCAAGAAGTAAAGGCTTTCGAGCAAAGGCAGCCTCATGGCCAAGCCGCCCGTTCCGGACGACCAACTCCGACGGCAGTTCGAGGATCTGCTGGCGCTGCCCGCTGTGGACCCGCAGGCGGCGCTCCTCAAGGACCTGCTGGGCGGGGTCCTCCGGCTGAACGAGTCGCGGCTGGACATGCTCGATCTCAAGATCCTGCACCGCAGCCTGCTGGAGATGCGCTACGCGTTCCGGGCTTTCAAGCCGTACCGGGACCGGCGCAAGGTCAGCGTCTTCGGCTCGGCCCGCATCCCGCAAGACCATCCCCTGTGCAACCTCGCACGCCGCTTCGCCCGGCTCCTCGCCGAACGCGGCTACATGGTCATCACGGGCGCCGGCGAAGGCATCATGCGGGCGTCGAACGAGGGCGCCGGGCGGGAGAACAGCTTCGGCGTGAACATCCTGCTCCCGTTCGAGAACGAGCCCAACCCGGCGATCGCGGACGACCTGAAGCTCATCCACTTCAAATATTTCTTCACGCGCAAGCTGTTCTTCGCCCGGGAATCGCATGCCAGCGTCGTGTTTCCCGGCGGCTTCGGGACGCACGACGAGACGTTCGAGATCCTCACGCTCCTCCAGACGGGCAAGAACAATCCCCATCCCGTCATCATGATGGACCTGCCGGGGGGCGGCTACTGGAAGAAATGGGAGCGTTTCATCCGGGAGGACATGCTGGCCACGAACCTAATCTCGCCAGCTGATTTGGGGCTCTTCCGGATCATGGACTCGGCCGAGGCCGCCGTGGCCGAGATCGACGGGTTCTACCGGAACTATCACTCCAGCCGGTTCGTGAAGGACCGGCTGGTGCTTCGCCTGAGGCAGCCGTTGACGGCTGCGCAGGTGGACGACCTCAACGTCCGGTTCGCACACCTCTGCCCGGACGGCAAGATCGAGCAGCGCCCGGCCCTGCCGGAAGAAGCGGACGAGCCCGAGCTCCTCGCGTTTTCCCGGCTGGTCGTGCCGTACCACCGGCGAAGCGCCGGAGGTCTCCGGCAGCTCATTGATGTCGTGAATGCCCTGGCGGTCTAGCGAAGAAACCGAGCCGGCCCCGGCTCGGTTCTCGTTAGTGCCGCAAGGTAATGGAGATGGTGCTGCTGCGCGCTCCGAAAAACTTCCTGGAGAACTCCTCCACCACCACCGGGTCGTAGCCCTTGCAGCTGAAGATGTCGAGATAGGCCCGGTTCGTGTCGTTGGCGAAGTGTCCGCTGATCAGGGACGTCTCGATGAGCTGGATCATCGAGTAGCCCGCCACCCGTCCATCTCCGAAATGGACGACCTGGCATTCACCGTACCGTTTCATCCCGATCAGTTTGCAGAGCGCGATGACGTAGGCCTCGATGTGGTCGCGGTCCCGGATGGTCTCGGGCCTACAGTCCTGGAGGTCAACTGCAGTAGAGAGGCCCCAAGCCTTCCCTTGCCCGATCAGCTCGTCTGTCGAGCCCACCGGAGCGGGGGTTGGGGCCAAGGTTGGCAAGATCGCACCTTCAGCGTTGGCTAATGCGTTCATCGATACGGATCACCTCCTGGTTGAGTTCGGTTACGGATGCGCTAGGCACGCCCGACCGAACTATAACACAGTTTTTCCCCGACGCAACTTTTTTTTCGTTGACGTCTCAGTACTCCTTCGGCGACGGCGCGTACTCCTGGATCCGGACGTGCGCCTCCTCGACGGTCATCTTCTTCAATTCCACCTGCCGGCGGACCCACAACTCATGCTGCGTCCGCAAATGGTACTCCTGCAGACGGCGCAGGGGGCCGCCCCCCAACGTCCAGATCGACGTATAGAGAGTATCCTGCTGCGCCCACAGCAGTCCTGCCTGCCCGAGCACTGCTTCCTCGTCGAAGACCGGCGAGTCCCACGTCCAGGTCTCATCGTATTTGGGAGCGGTGGCGCAGGCGGCGATGAGGAAGCAGAAAAGAACCAGGGCAACAGACTTCATGGTGGGAGGATAACGGGGTGGGGACTGCGAATCAAGAATTGTCGGGAGAGAATCCACGCCGCAGGGTGTTCTCGGAGATCACGGACGCCGTGACGAACTGGAGCAGGTAATCGGGCCCGCCCGCCTTGGCGCCGATCCCCGAGAGGCGGCCGCCGCCGAACGGCTGCCGCCCCACGAGCGCGCCAGTGATCCCCCGGTTGATGTACAGGTTGCCGACCAGGAACTCGTCGCGGGCGCGGGCGATGTGGCGGGGACTGCGGGAGTACAGGCTGCCGGTCAGCGCGTAGTCCGACGCGTTGGCCATCGCCAGGGCCTCGTCGAAGTCCCGCGCCCGGAGCACCGCCAGGACCGGCCCGAAGATTTCCTCGCGCGCCAGGCGATGCTCGGGGCGGATGCCGGTGACGATCGCCGGTCCGACGAAGTTGGGCCCCGGCCGCTTGTCGAAATCCGGCAGCAGGACAGGCGTGCCTTCCCGCCTGGCGATGTCGAGGTACTCGAGCACTTTCTGCACCGCTCGTTCATCAATCAGCGGCCCGAGCCCTGTGCCCGGCTCCTCGGGCGGTCCCATCCGCACGCTCCTCGCTGCTTCCATGATCCGCTCGACGAAGACGTCGTGGATCGAATCCAGCACGATGACGCGCGAGCAGGCGGAGCACTTCTGGCCCTGATAGCCGAGAAAGGAAGCCGTGACGCCCGCGACCGCCTCGTCGAGGTCGGCCGTGTCGTCCACGATGATCGCGTTCTTGCCGCCCATCTCCGCAATGACCTTCTTCACCTCCCGCTGGTCCGGCCAGACGTGCGCGGCCTCGGCGATGATCTGCAGGCCGACGGCCTTCGAGCCGGTGAAGGCGATGATCGGCACGTCGGGATGGGCGACGAGGCGGCGTCCGACGTCCGGCAAGCCGGGCAGGAATTGCAGGACGCCGTCAGGGAGCCCGGCTTCGCGGAAGGCTTCCACCAGCGCGTAGCCGGTGACCGGCGCACGCTCTGAAGGCTTGAACACGACGGCGTTGCCCGTGACCAGCGCCGCGGCCACCATGCCGGTCGGGATGGCGAGCGGAAAGTTCCAGGGCGAGAGGACCGCCGTGACACCGCGAGGGCGGTACACCAAATGATTGAGTTCGCCTGGCTCGTGCCCCAGGCGCAGCGGGTTCATGAGCCGGCGCATGTGCCGGCCGTAGTATTCCAGGAAGTCGATGGCTTCGGCCACGTCGGCGTCCGCCTCGCGCCAACCTTTGCCCCCTTCGAACACTTCCAATGCCGCGAGATCGAACCGCCGCCTTCGCAGCACGCCCGCGCAGGCGGAAAGCACGGCCATGCGGTCCCGCGGCGGCATGTCCGCCCATGTCCGGCCTGCGGCCCTGGCGCGGGCGACCGCCTGGTCCACGTCCTCGGTCGCGGCGGCGGTCACGACGCCGATCACCTCCTCGGGGCGTGCGGGGTTACGGGAGGTGAGCGCCGAACGAACGCCGCTGAGAGGAGCGGGGAGAGCCAGGTCTATCTTGCGCGGGCCCCTGCCGAGACGCTCCTTGAAGGCCGTGATCGCTGCCGCCATCTTCTGACGGGACTCCGCGCGCGAGAAGTCCGTATGGGGCTCATTGGAAAAATGGAGGCCCCGATCCTTGCGCGGAGGCAAGGGCGTGGAGGTGGGCGGCTGCAGCAATTCATCGAGACTCTGGTTCCCCAGAAACTGCCGGCGCAGGATCGACTCGTTGGCGGTGTTCTCCAGCAAACGTCTCACCAGGTAGGCCATGCCCGGAATCAGATCGCCGACCGGCGCGTACACCCGCAGGCGATAGCCCGCGTCCACGACGGCGGCCTGCAGGGGCTCCGCTATGCCGTACAGCATCTGGAGCTCCACCGCCTGCGCGGGCAGTTTCCGCCGGTCGGCTTCGGCCAGGGCCATCGCGACGTGGCGCAGGTTGTGGGTGCCGAAGGCGGGCCGGATCACCGCGGCGTGCTCCAGCAGCAGCGGGATCAGCCGTTCATAGCAGGCGTCTGTGTCGGCCTTGCGGGAGAAGACCGGCACGGGCCAGCCGTGCTGCCGGTGGATGATGGTCTCGTAGTCCCAGTACGCGCCCTTGACCAGGCGGATTCCCACGGGCCGGCCGCGCGTCTTGGCCCAGGCGATCAGCTCGCGCACGTCGCGCTCGGTGTCCCTGAGGTAGGCCTGGATCGCGAGACTCGCGTGGGGGTAGTCGCGGAACTCGTCTTCCATGAGCAGACGGCGGACGATCCCGAGCGTCAGGTCTTTTCCGGCGTACTGTTCCATGTCGAACGTGACGGCGACCGATCGCTGCATGGCGATTCTCATCAATGGACGCAGCCGGGTTGCGACGGCCGCGTAGCAGCCGTCCGGATCGATGGGATCGAACTGCGAGTCCAGCGCCGAGAGCTTGATGGAAACCTGCGTGCGGGGGAGCGCGCCCAGGTGATCGGCCTCCAGCGCGGGTGCGGGGCGCCACTCGCGGGCCGCGTCCGCCAGCGATGTGAAGGCCTCCCGGTAGCGGGCCGCGTAGGCGTCGCATTCCGGTTCGCAGACCGGCGCCTCGCCAAGGAGGTCCACGGAATGGGCGAGGCCGCGCGTCCAGAGATCGGCCACGACCGGCAGCGCCTCCTTCATCCCGGCGCCCACGATGAACTGGTTCGCCATCTGGATCGCCTGGGCGTAGATCGTATCGGCCGTCACGCCGGCGCCGAACCCTGAGGAGGACAGCGCCCGCATGCCCCAGCGCATGAGCGAGCGCCCGCCGGCGTCCCGCGGGTCGGTGTCCCGGCCGAAGTACTCGTCCACGAGCCGCTTGATCTGCGCCGGCGCTTTTAATGTGGGGAGGACATCGATGAAGCGGAAAAGCCGGACCTTGAAGGCCTCGTCGCGGATGGCCCACTCGATGAGCCGGCCGGTCCACCACTTGCGGTCGAAGAGGCGCGGGTGGGTCGCCGCCGCGCCTTCGTACAGCCGTTCGGCCTGCCGCCGGATGTCGGCTTCTGTGGCCAGCCGGTCCGCCATGGAGGTCTCCGTTGGTAAAGGGCGCCGCATGCCCCGCGCCCTTCCTCAATAATTATACATCGGCGGGTCCGGTCTTGAATTGAGTCACGGGGTAGGCTAGATTACGGCCATGGCTGAAATTCCCGTCATCACCATCGCCGGCCCGCAGAAAAAGGAGCCGGAGCTGTTCTTCACGCGGGTCTTCTGCCTGCGCAAGGAGCCGCCGCCGCTCGGGCTGCTCGTCGAGTTCCTCAAGGCGCGGGGTGCCACGCCGATCCTCCCCGCGGAGATCACCGAGAAGCTGCTGAACAGCTGGAACTGGGTGGGCGTAGAGGTCGGGTACGACAAGGACCGGACGCCGATCGTGCTGACCTGCATCCGGAAGGACAGCGCCCAGGACGAGGTCTTCAAGCAGGACGTCGAGGGCCTTCTCAACTTTGTGGAGACGCATCGCGAGATCGACAACTGGCGTGTGGCGGACCAGTTGCACGCCTGCCGGTTCTATGTCGCCTCGATCCTGGACAAGAACGACATCACGGACAAGGGGTACGATTTCAACGGGTGGATCCTCCAGTTCTTCCAGGAGAACTGCGACGGGCTGGTCCAGATCGACGGGCAGGGCTTCTATAATGGAGAAGGCGAGCTGATCTTCGAGCTGCCGCCGATCGACGACGACCCAGAAACCGCGGCGCCCACGCCGAGCCCTCAGCCGAGCTGACTCCGATAGTCTGGACACATCCCGACGCGGTGTGGTAAGGTCGCGTTCGCCCTGGCTTGGCGGACGCGCCTGTAGCTCAGTGGATAGAGCATCAGCCTCCGGAGCTGAGGGCCACAGGTTCAAATCCTGTCAGGCGCACCAACCGCCAATCTACGCACGTATCTCTCCTGGTGGGCCGTTAGCTCAGTTGGTAGAGCAGCTGACTCTTAATCAGCGGGCCGCAGGTTCGATCCCTGCACGGCCCACCAAACCAAACTTCGTTTGAGCCGGCATTTCGATCACACATGCCGGAAATTCAATACCACTAGCCTTTTCTCTCACGCTTGACTCGTGTTCCGCTTTCTTATAGTCTGCCTTCGGCCGGCCCCTATACGGCCCTCATTCTAGGAGGTACAGCTATGGTACCAGCCGAAGCTCCCCCTGCCGGCCCGGCGCCTCAGCCGCGAACCATCGTCACCGCCGACTCGTTCTCCATGCAGCAAGTCCTTCTGACGATCGCCCTGAGCTACCAGCTGCTGTTTTCCAAGAGCAGTGCGTTCGCCCTGGAGATCCTGGAATTCGTCGTGGCGGGGTTGTTGCTGATCGTGCTCATCGTGATGGCGATGCCGCACCATCTATGGAGAACCCGCCTGATCGTGTGGGCCGTCATCCTGGGCAACACGGCCCTGTGCGCCAACGTGTTCTACCTCTCGGGACTGGACGATCCGGGCCTGTACGTCGCCCTCTTCGTGCTCATCCCAATCGCCATGTACGCGCCGTCGGTGAATGCGCATTTCTCGCTCTCGCTCGGCCTCTGCGTGCTCTACGGGATCGCCTGGTACGTGCTGGCCGGCCAGTACGGGCCGTTGTCGGAGGGCGACCTTCTCCGCTTCCCCGTCCTGCTCGTCATCGCCAACTTCTACTGGCAGAACTTAGGGATGAGGGCCGGGGGCGGGAGCGCCTGACGCCCGGCCTCCGCTAGCTCTCTCCTAGGCTGCAAGGCCCTTCCCTAACCTTGACAAGCCATGCCTGATGGGATTAGGTTGATCCCTCTCCGAAGAGCCTCCCGGACGTGGCAGGGAGTAGACATAGGGCTGCGCCGTAGCTGCTGATACATGAGCGAAACCCACTCAACCACTCCGACCGCATCCGTCGAGTCGAGTCCGCCCCCTCCAGCGGATGGCCTCGCGCAACGGGCGCCTCAGGACAGCCCTCCGGTTCGCGTCAGCTCGATGAATGAGCTTCAAGCCTATTTTCTCAAGAATTTCGAGCAGCTGTTTGTCTTGCTCACGCTCGTCGCGACTGTCCTGATCAACTACTTCATCGGGCAGAAGATCGCCTTCCTGAACTTCTATTTTCTGCCCATCATCCTGGCCGGGTACTACCTGGGCCGGCGTAAAGCGGTGCTGGGGGCCTTCTTCTCCGTGCTCGCCATTTCGCTATACGTGTATATCCAGCCGGAAAAGTTTTTAACAGAATCGACCGAGATTGATCTGTACCTGCACATCCTCACCTGGGGGAGCTTTCTCATCCTGGCCGGCGCGGTCGTCGGCGGCCTTCATGAGAAGCTGGTCGTCGAGGTTGAAACCACACGCCGGCTGAACCAGCAACTGCAGGGAGAGCACGAGGAGCTCAACCGCGCCAACGCTGCGCTTCGGATCAATACCGACAACCTGGAGTACCTGAACCGGGAACTCCAGCACCACCAGGAAGAGCTCAACCGCGCCAACACCACACTGAAAGACTACAGCGATAACCTCGAACACAGGGTCAAGGAGCGCACTGAAGAGCTCAAACAGGCCAACGCGTCCTTGAAGGACTACACGGAGAACCTCGAGAACAAGGTGAAGGAGCGGACCGAGGAACTGGAAAAATCCAAGCAGTCGATCGAATCCCTGAAAGCCAAGGTGGAGGAGGCGCTGTACTCCACCATGGATTCCTCCGTGGTCAAATTGATGATCGAGGGCCGGCTGCGGAACGAAAAGCGCAACGTCAGCGTCCTGTTCTCCGACCTGGTCGGCTTCACCACCCATTCCGAGCAGAACCCGCCGGAAATCGTGATCCGCGATCTCAACCGCTATATCGGGGACATGGAGCCCATCCTGCTTTCCTATCGCGGCCACATCGACCGGTACATGGGCGACGGCATCATGTGCGAGTTCGGGGCGCCGCTGGACTATGAAACCTACCGCATTCTGAGCGTGCTGGCGGCACTCAAGATGCAGGAGAAGATGACCAAGGTGAATTATCCGTGGGAGATGCGCATCGGCATCTGCTCCGGCTCGACCATCACGGGCCTCGTCGGGAACAAACGCCAGTCCTACACCGCCATCGGCGACGTGGTCAACATCGCCGCGCGGCTGCAGAAATCCTGCACGCCGGGCAAGGTGCTG
>CAZMPH010000045.1:12895-14876 GCA_964568195.1 uncultured Nitrospirales bacterium
GACCGCATGAAGGAGATCCTCAGGCGACAACGCGACCTCCCCGCCAAGGAGGTCCTGGGGACGGACAAAGAGCGGCGGCTGGAGGCGCTCCACGAAAAGGTCGCGGCGGAACCCAACAACGCCTTGCACCATTTCCAGATCGGGCAAATCCACCTCGGGCTCAGCGAGCCGGTTGAGGCGCTGCAGTATTTTGAAAAAGCCTTGCAGCTCGACCCCGGCGACACGAAATTCAAGCTGGCCTACGCCGAAGCGGGCCTGAAGATCCGGGAGAGCGAGAAGATCAACATCAGGGGTCGGCGGCAGCGCATCGAGGCGTACGAGGTCATTGGCATCAAGGACCCCTTCGAGGACACCAAGAAGGTCTCCCAGAAGTTCTCCCAGGAATACCGGTACGTGCAGAACCTCCTCCAGATCCCCTCCGATGTGACTTTGCCCGTGGAGGCGCTGGACGGCAGCATCGGTCATTCCAAGATGGTCGCCATCTTCGCCTATGCCCTGGCCAGCTATTTCGGCCTGACGGACAAGGAGAAGCTGGACATTCTCCATGCGGCCTTCATGGCGGACATCGGCAAGGAAATCGTGCCCCACCACCTCCTGAACCGGATGGGGAGCCTCAGCTCTTGGGAACTGGACATGGTGAGAATGCACCCGATGGAAGGGGCCAGAACGCTGCGGAAAATGGGGTACGACAACGAGACCATGATCAAGATCGTCCAGCACAGCCACGAGAACTTCAGCGGCACCGGCTATCCCGACGGCCTCAAGGGCGAGGACATCCCGCTCGGGTCGCGCATCGTGGCCGTGGCGGACGCGTACGACGCGCTGGTCTCGTGGCGGCCCTACCGGGACGCCTGGGAACGGCACGTCGCGTTGGACGAAATCGGCCGGGGAGTCGGCAAAGGGCTTTACGATCCTAAGGTCGTGGATGCCTTGATCAAGATCATGGCGCGCTGACGCGCCCTCCGCGTTGCGCAGTCTTCAAACCGTCCAAGACTCATCTCAGCCTCACGGAGCCGCTTACACCATGGCATCCGCTTCTGACAAGCCAACCGCGTCGGTGATGGTCTGGCTTTGCGGGGGGCTGGTCCTGCTGTGTCAGGCCTGCGTCGGGCCGGCGCCAGCACCGGACCGGAGCGCGCTCCTCCTGCATGAAGAACGGGAACGCTTCGTCCGCCTGGAACCCCGCGCAGGGGATCCCCGCTGGGCGGACGTGACGCGGTTCTCCCATCCGTTGCGCCTGAGCCCTGCCGAGTGGGCGCGGCTCCTGTCCAGCATCCGCATCCAAAGCCGTAAGGACAGCCTCATCTTCACGTCGGCTAAGGATCCGCCGACCGAGGCGTTCGTGTCCGAGGAGATCGGCTACCTCAGCCGGACGCTGAGTGACGCCTTTGCCAGGGCCACACCGGAGGAATGGGTCTCGTTCGGCGTGAACCGGATGCTCCCGTCGGGGGTGAGCGAGGTCACCACCGGAGGGCTGTTCGTGACGGGCCCGCGCCTGCATCTGATCCTGGCCAACTACCGGCAGAGTGTGACGAAGTCCGCCGTCCGCGAGCAGTTGCGGACTGTGCCGCTGCGCACGCTGTCCGCTCCCTTCTACGAGGTGGTTGAAGAGGAGTACCGGACGGTGGCGAGCGAGACGGGCCTGTTCAAGCGGCTCCTGCGTAGTACCGGTCCGGAGATCGTCATCGAGTATCAGGCCCTGCTGGCCGCCAAGCCGCTCGTCAGCCCGCCATCGTCGGCGCCGGCCCCCCCGGCCGCCGCGTCGCCGGCGGAATCCTCAAGGCTCCCGGTCACGACCATCGAGGAGAATCTGCAGACGCTCAAGCGGCTGCGGGACCTGGGCTTGATCACGGAGGAGGAGTACCGGCAGAAGAAGAAGGAGGTGTTGGACCGGTTCTGATGTGAGCGGCGGTGATCGGCACGGACGTCCAGGTCTCC
The DNA here is from genome assembly GCA_964568195.1 of uncultured Nitrospirales bacterium. Taxonomy (GTDB): domain Bacteria; phylum Nitrospirota; class Nitrospiria; order Nitrospirales; family NS-4; genus SCTG01. The sequence goes on from CAZMPH010000045.1 coordinate 14,834, forward strand.
CCGCCGTCGCGGCTTCGGTAGAGCCCGCTGCCGTTGGTGCCCA
>CAZMPH010000046.1:0-14769 GCA_964568195.1 uncultured Nitrospirales bacterium
ACCAGTCGGCCGCGACCAAGGCCGTTCCCGAAGACTTCCGGAGCGCGGCGGGCACTTGGACCGGGATTTCCGGCCGGGCGCGGATCATCCTCTACAACAAGAACCTGGTTCCCGAAAAGGAGGTGCCCCGGTCGATCTTCGAGCTGACCAGCCCGAAATGGAAAGGGAAGCTCGCCATCGCCGGGACCCGCGAGCGGACGACGCTGGCGTGGGCGGCTGCGATCGTGGCGATGAAAGACGAGGCGTTCGCCAAAGCCTATTTCACGGGCCTGCAGGCCAACGGCCTCAAGATTCTCACGGACAATACGGAAGTCTGGCAGGGCGTCGGGCGCGGCGAGTTCGCGATCGGCCTCACCAACTCGCCCAACTACTATCTGGCGCGACAGAGCAACCTGCCCGTGGGCGTGGTCTACCCGGACCAGGACGCGAGCGGGTTGGGCACGCCGATCAATCCTAACGTCGCGGCCGTGATCAAAGGGGCCGCCAATCCAGAGGCCGCCCACAAGTTTATCGACTTTCTCCTGTCGTCCGAAGGCCAGCGCATTCTCGTCACGCAGGACTATGAGATCCCCCTGGTCGCTGGCGTGGACGCGGGCGAGGTGCTTCCGCTCAAATCCATCAAGCGGAGCGCCGTCACGGCCCAGCGGCTTGCCGACCTGGAAGAGGCGACGCTCAATCTGCTCACCTCGCTGAATCCCAACTGGTGAAGATGACACAGGCCGGCTCCCTCTCCCTCGCACCCTCGACGCCGCCGGCTCCGGCGGCCGGGCGGCTCGCCCACGCCGGGGCCTTCGTGCTGCTGGTCGGCGTGGGCCTGCTGGTCCTGCCCCCGCTGCTCTACCTGGCCGCGGCGTCGCTCAAAGCCGGCGAACTCGGCGCTGTCCCGATCGGCTCGCTCGTCGGCCTGGCCGCCACGACCCTGTCGCTCGCGACGCTCACGACGCTCTGGGCGATGCTCCTGGCCCTGCCCCTGGCCTGGCTCGCCGTCCGCACCGACCTTCCTTTCCGGAATGCCTGCCGCTGGCTGGCCGTGATCCCGCTCGCGATTCCGTCCTACATCGGCGCCATGGCCTACATCGCGCTGCTGGGGCCGTTCGGGTCGGTCAATACCTGGCTGGCGGCGCTCACCGGCTCCCAGCAGCAGTGGGTGAACATCTACGGCTACTGGGGCGGGGTCTTCGTGCTGGGCCTCTTCACCTATCCGTATATCTTTCTCTTGGCCAGCGCGGCGCTGGAGGCAACCAACCCCTCGACCGAAGAAACCGCTCGCTCGCTGGGCGAGAGCCCGTTGGGCGTGCTGCGTCGGGTCACGCTGCCGATGCTCCGGCCGAGCATCCTGGCGGGAGGGCTCCTGGTCTTTTTGTACGCAGTGTCCGACTTCGGGGCGCCGTCGCTGCTCCGCGTGCACGTGTTTACGACCGCAATCTACCACCAACTGAACACGCGGTTCGACCAGGCTTCCGCCGCCATGCTGTCCTTCGTCCTCGTGCTCATCACCCTCGCCGTCCTGGCCGGGCAGCAAATGCTCCTGCACCGGCGCTCGTACGTCACGATCACCGGCACCGCGCGGGTCGCACGGCCTCTCCCCCTTGGCCGGTGGCGCTGGCCCGCCGCCCTGCTGGCGGGGGGCATCCTGAGCCTCTCCGTCTTCCTGCCGCTGGGCGTGCTCTTCTCCCAGGCCGGCACGCTGGGGCAGTTCCTTGACGTCCTGCGGGAGCAGTGGAGCTTCGTCAAGAACAGTCTCGTGATGGCCGGCATCGCGGCCACCCTGGCCATGATCCTGGGATTCCTGATCGCCTTTACCGCCGGGCGCACCAAAGGACCAGCCGGCACGGTGCTCTCGGGAACCATCCAGGTGGGGTACGCGATCCCCGGCACCGTCCTCGGCCTCAGCCTGATTCTCCTGTACAACACGTACCTGCCCTGGCTGTACGGGACGGCCGGCGTCCTCGTCCTGGCGTACCTGATCCGCTTCCTGACCCAGTCCGTCCAAGGGATCGAATCCGCGCTGGCCGGCATCAATCCGCATCTCGAAGAGGCCGCGCGCTCACTGGCCGCTTCGCCGGGAACCGTGCTGCGCCGGGTGCTGGCTCCTCTCGTGCGCCCGACCTTGTTCGCGGTCTGGACCCTGGTATTCATCTCCGCCATGAAGGAACTGGACGCCACCCTGCTGCTCCGACCGGCGGGGTTCGACACGTTGCCGGTGCGGGTCTACATCCACACGGTGGAAGCCGAGTACGCCAAGGCGGGAGCGCTGGCGCTGCTCCTGATCGCGTTCACGGCACTTCCCTGGCTCGTGGTGACGCACCTGCGGGAGAAGAAACTCGTATGACGCTGATCGAGCTCTCCCATGTGTCGCTCACCTACCCCAATGCCGCCGCCCCGGCTCTCTACGATCTGTCCCTGGACGTCGCCGAGGGCGCGACCCTGTCCATCCTGGGCCCCAGCGGCTGCGGCAAGACCACCGTGCTCCGGGCCATCGCCGGCTTCGAGCATCCCCAGGCGGGAGAGATCCGGATCGCCGGACGGCTGGTGTGCAACGGGAAGCATTGCGTTCCGCCGGAAGAGCGCGGCGTGGGGATGGTCTTTCAGGACTACGCGCTGTTCCCGCACCTCACCGTGGCGCAGAACGTCGCGTTCGGGTTGCGGCGCCTGGAGCCACAGGCGGCCGCACGGATGGTCGCGACGACGCTGGACCTCGTCGGCCTGACAGACCTGAAGGACCGGTACCCCCACGAACTCTCCGGCGGCCAGCAGCAGCGCGTCGCGATCGCCCGCGCGCTCGCGCCCAAGCCGGTCGTGCTCCTGCTGGACGAGCCGTTCAGCAACCTGGACCCGGACATGCGGGGGCAGATGCGCGAAGAAGTGCAGGAGATCCTCCGGCGAACCGGGATCACCGCCGTGCTGGTCACGCACGATCACGATGAGGCCTTTGCGATGGCCGACCGGATCGCCGTCCTCAACAGCGGCCGGCTCGAACAGGTCGACAACCCGGAGTCCATCTACCACACTCCTTCCACCCCTTTTGTGGCGAATTTCGTCGGCCAGGCCGACTTCCTGCTCGGCCGCGTGGAAAACGGCAAGATTCAGACGGAAGCGGGCGTCTTCGACAACGTCGCCGGCCATCCGTCCGGAACGGCGGTCGAAATCATGATCCGCCCCGACGACGTGCACATCACGCCCGCTGCTCCTGGCACGGCTCAGATCGCGGGACGGCAATTCAGGGGCTCCGAGAACCTGTACACCGTGCTCCTGCCTTCAGGGCAACATCTCCACAGCAGCGAAACCTCCACCACGGTGTACCCGATCGGCACCTCGGTGGACCTCAAGATCGCGGCGACTCACATCGTCACGTTCGTCAAGCAATAGCGCATCCTCCGCCCGAAACCGTCCTTTCCTCCCCACAAGTCAGGCCCACAAAAAACACTCTTGACAGGATATCTATAATAGGATATTAATAATCGTTCTCAATTTCATAAAATTGTAAGGCAACGTGACTTATCTGACCAAAACCAAGTTTTCACCATTTGCGAATGGGCTCATTTTTTGTTTCATTAATTGAGAATGAATCGCAATTACACTATCATAACAATAAAGGAGGAAGCCATGCGAAGACTGGCGATCATCGGGGTCCTCTCGGCCTGCCTGTTGGGCGGCGCCCCTCTATTAGCAATGGCGGATGAGAAGACCGAGAAAGCTCTTGAAGAGCGGATCAAGAGGCTGGAGAAGTTGGTGGAGGATCTCACGAAACACGAGGCCAAGGAAGCGAAGGAGGAGGGGAAAGAGAAGGGCAAGGCGACGAAGGAAGGCGAGAAGCCCCCTGCTTATACGTTCGGCAGTACTGGCGGTGGTAAGTCCATCTATGCCAAGCCGTTCGTCTCGTCGCCGAAGACGACGGTCGGCGGGTACATGGATCTGCAATACCGGCTGTTCAACAGCAGCAACGGGACGGGCCCAGGCCAGCCCGGCACCGGGGCCAGCAGCAGCAGTTTCGACCAGCAGCGTTTTGTGCCGTTCTTCTACTCGGACATCACGGACCGCCTGAAGGTAGCGGCCGAACTGGAGATCGAGCACGGGATCAGGTCCAAGTCCGCCCAGGGGTCGTCAGGAGGGACCGAGGTCAGCCTTGAATTTGCGACGATAGATTACCTGATCAATGAAAAACTTAACTTCCGAGGCGGTGTCATCCTGCTGCCGGTCGGCAAGTTCAATCTGCTCCACGACTCCCCGCTCAATGATCTCTCCGACCGGCCACTGGTCGCCACCGCCATCATCCCGTCCACCTTGTCGGAAACCGGGGCCGGGTTTTACGGCACGTTTTACCCGACCCGACTGTCGAAGCTGGATTACGAACTATACGTGACGCAAGGCTTCCAAGGCTATGACACCACCGGCGCTCCCGTGATCACGGCAGAGAAAGGATTGCGGGACGCGCGCCAACGCGTCGCCTCGACGGCGGACGACGGATTGGACAACAATAATGGAAAGGCTGTGGTGGGCCGGGTGGCGTTCAGTCCGATCCTGGGCGTCGAGATCGGCGGCTCGGGATACTTCGGCTCGTACGATCCAGCCAGCAAGCGGCCGCTCAGCATCTGGGCCGCGGACTGGACCTTCCAGCGCGGGCCCTTCGAGCTCGTCGGCGAGGCCGCTTGGGTCTACGTCAAAGACAATAATCGCAACCTGGACGGAACTTTCGCGTTAGATGCCAACGGCAGGCTCCTGCCCAGGCGTATGGACGGCTACTACGTGCAGGGCAACTACCACTTTCTGCCTGAGGTATTGAAACGATGGGCCCCGTCCTATTTCACGGAGGCGTCCACGTTCACAGCCGTCGTGCGCTGGGATAACGTCAACACCAACAGCGAGTTTTCGGATACAGCCCGCCAGCGGCTGACGTTTGGGCTGAACTTCCGTCCGGTCGAGGACACAGTCTTCAAGGCAGACTACCAATTCAATTTCGAGGATGGAAAGAACAACCGCATCAGAAACGACGGGCTGGTGTTGTCGGTGGCGACGTATTTCTAAATCATGCTAAGATGCCGCGCCCGATCAAACAGGCAGCACGAATGAGCCGGACACGGATTCTCTTTCTCGGTGTTCTCTTGCTGACAGGGTGTGCAACACCGGCTGGAAAGCCGACCGCCGGGTCGTTGTGTTCGTACGACCAGGTGTGGGATACATCCATCGCGGCGCTCGCGGATCTCCCCCTCCAGGCGACCGACAAAACGGCAGGGGTCCTGGAAACCAGATGGGTCGAAGTCGAGGCGTCCACGCGAGCAGGCGCGTTGGAGCGCGAGGTCAACAAAGAGCGGATGCGGTACGTGGTGGAGGTCAAGCGGGACGGTGCCGGGGCCATCGCGACCGTGCTGCAGCTTCGGGAAGAATGGTCGCCTATGGGCGTCCGGATGCGCCAGTGGCGCGCCATCCCCTCCAATCCCTTGGAAGAGCAGGCCGGCGCCGCCGAGATCGCCCGGCGCCTCAAGGAAAAGGGATGCTGAGACGCGTGCTGACGGCCGCCCTGCCACTCTGGATCGCGTTCGCCCCGCTCGCCATTGCGTCGGAGCCCGGCAAGCGGACCTGGGATCCCGATCTGAAGCGGTGGCTGACCGAGGAAGAGCTGGGCAGTATCGACGTCTACCTGACCGAGGAGCAGGCCCTCAAGCTCCTGTTTCCGAAATCCCAGCAGGTTCGCGCGGAGGAACTTCGGTTGACTCCCGACCAGAAAGTCCGGATCCAGGATCGGATCGGCTGGAAATTCCCCGAAGAATCGTTCCGGGCCTTCAAGGCGGAGAGCAACGGTAAGGTTGACGGGTACGCCGTGATCCAGGAGACGATCGGCAAACACCGCCCGATCACCTACATCGTCGGCGTCACCCCGGACGGCAAAGTCTCGGGCATCGAGATCCTGGTGTACCGTGAGAGCAAAGGAAGTGAGGTGCGGATGAAACGGTTTAATTCCCAGTATGAGGGCAAGACTCCGCTCGATCCGATCCGGATCAACAAGGACATCATCAACATCACGGGCGCGACGATGTCGGTGCGGTCGGTGAGCGCCGGCGTCAAACGCGCCCTCGTCCTGGTTGACGAGTTCTACCTCAACCACCGCTGAACCCATCATGCGCCACTTCAACACTCGCTTCCGTCTCCTCGACACCGACCACAACATCCGCCTGCTCTACACCTTGTTCATCCTGACGATCTTCGCCGGGTTCCTGTTCACGATTTACTGGGCGCACAGCACCACCGGCCTCTCCTATACGGGGCTCGCGCAGCATTACCTCGGCTCGGATCAGACCTTCGGGCAGCCCAAGTCCTTCCAGGAACTGGCCGAGACGACCCACTTCCATTTCTTCACGCTGCCGGTCGTCTTTCTGATCCTCTGCCACGTCTTCTACCTCACGCTGGCCAGCCAGGCATTGAAAGTAATCATGACCGTGCTGGCCTTCGCGGGCGTCGGCTTGGACCTCGCCTCGCCGTGGCTCATCCTCTACGTGAGTCCCCGCTTCGCGCTGTCCATGCTGCTGGGCGACGTGCTGATGGTGGGCGTGTTCCTGGTGATGGCGGGCGTGCCGCTGTATGAGATGTGGGTCCTGCAAAAGCGGCTGATGGCGGAAGACCGGTCGGAGGAATAACAGATGCGACGCGCCGCTGTTCCGCTCCTGGTCCACGCTCCCCTTTGCCTTTTCTGCTTGTTACTGACAGCCTGCGCGATCTTCTCCGTCCACGTCTCGAAGCCAGTCTCGAAACCATCGGGCGCAGTCACGCTCAAGCGCGCGCAGTTCTTGATGGGCACCATGGTCGAGATCACCGCCGTCGCGCCCAGCGAGACCCTGGCCCAGGCGGCCCTGAACGCCGGGTTCCACGAAATCCACCGGCTTGAAAATCTCCTGTCCACCTGGATCGAAACCAGCGAGCTCTCGCGTGTCAACCAGGCCGCAGGGCAGGAGCCCGTGAGCGTCAGCGACGAGACTCTTTCCCTCCTGACGCGGGCGGTGGAGATTGCGGACTACACGGACGGCGGGTTCAACATCGCGATCGGCCCAGCCGTCAAGCTCTGGAACATTCCTGAGGCCCCGCGCATCCCTTCCGAGATTGAGCTGGAGATCGCCGCGCAATACGTAGACTACCACCGCATCAACCTGGACCCGGCCCGCCGGGCCGTGTTTCTGGAGAAGCCAGGCATGCAGATTGACGTCGGCGGGATCGGCAAGGGCTTCGCGGCGGAGAAGGCCGCCGCGGTCATGCGGGAGGTCGGCGCGAGCGGAGGCCTTGTGGCAGTCGCCGGCGATTTCCGGGTTTTCGGCAAACGGGCCGACGGCACCGCCTGGCCGATCGGCATCCAGCACCCCCGCCAGCCCGGAAAAGTGCTGGCTACGCTAGACGCTACCGACGAGGCGATCTCCACCGCAGGCGATTACGCGCGGTTCTTCATCAAGGATGACGTCCGCTACCATCATATCCTGGACCCGCGGACGCTCCAACCTGCCCGCCTCTGCCAGAGCGTCACCATCGTCGCCCCGGACGGGGCGACTGCCGACGGGCTGGATACCGGCGTCTTCGTCATGGGACCAGTACGCGGGTTGGCACTCGTCGAACGGCTTGGCCTGGGCGCAGTAATCGTGGACGCCGGGGGAGGTGTCACTGTCTCCTCTCGCCTTCGCAACCGCGTGAAGCTGAATCCCTGAAGTCTTCTCAGGGGCAGCACAAAACATATTTGTTATTTTCAGAGGAGTTCGACCGATGGCACGCATCGCGACAGCGGTATTCCTGTTTTGTCTCCTGGAATTGACCTTGGGCGTTCCCACGGCCGAGGCCAATCACCTCAAGGTGCGCACCCCGTACGCTTTAGATAAGGGAGAGATGGAGGTAGGCTACTGGCTCGACGCTTTCCTGAATACGCCGATCGCCACCTCCGCCGGCACGTTTCCCAGACAGCACCTGCTGCGTCACACCGCCGAACTCGCCTACGGCATCACGGATCGCTGGTGGTTCGAGATCTACGCGGACTTCGAGCAGCCCACGCAGGGTGGGAGCGAACAGCTGACGTTCATCGGCCACAGGTATGAAACCGTGTACCGGTTCCTGGATCGCCAAGGCTTCTGGCCGGCCGCCGCGCTGTATCTGGAGTACAAGATCCCCCAGAGGCGCTTTGAGCACAACGACGAGGTCGAATGGAAACTTCTGTTGGAAAGCCGCATCGAGGACTTCATGATCCGACTGAACCCGGTCTGGGAACGGGAGTTCAACGACGCCTCGCGAGTCAAGTTCGGCTACGAGAGCGGCTGGTACTGGTTCGCGCAGCCCGCGATCCGGTTGGGGGTAGAAGGCTTCGGCAACTTCGGGCCGCTCGGCAGCTTCCCGACGACGAACAACCAACAGCACTCCTTGGGGCCGGCCGTTAAATTCAAGTTCGGCCGGGTCGGATGGGACCTGGGCATGCAGTTCGGCTGGACCGACGCGAGCGATTACGCCGTCTTCAAGAGCATCCTGGACTTCGAGTTCTAAAGCATGGTTTGCACCCCCCCGCCCCAGGCGCGCCAAGACGCGCCCCTTCCCGTAGAGCCGATCCACACGATCCGGCTGAAGCCCGGGGAGCAGGACCGCTTGCTGGCCGGGCACCCATGGATTTATCGGAATGAAGTCGAGGGATGGCCGCCGAGCGTCGAGCCCGGCGACCTGGTGGACGTCGTTGACAGCCGCGGGCGCTTCCTCGGGCGCGGCTACCTCAATCCTCGCTCCAACATCGCCATCCGCCTGTTCGGGCGCGACCGCCTCCCCATCGATCAGGACTTTTTCACCAACCGCATCCGACAAGCCCAGGCATGGCGGGAAAAGATGTTGGGGGGAGGGTCTGCTTATCGCGTAGTTCATGGCGAAGCGGATGGGTTGCCCGGGTTGATCGTGGATCGCTACGGCGACGCGCTGGCGATCCAGGTTCTGACCGCCGGCATGGAGCGTCGCCGGGACCTCCTACTCAAGGCCATCGCGGCGGTCCTTCAGCCGCTGGCCATCGTGGCCCGGAACGATTCTCCGATGCGCGAACGCGAAGGTCTTGCTCGGGAACGGGGGGTCCTCTTCGGAGAATTGCCGCCTGAACTCATCGTGCAGGTGAACGGCCTGGACGTGGCGGTGGATCTTCTGGAAGGCCAGAAAACAGGCTTGTTCCTGGACCAGATCGATAACTATCGCCTGCTCGAACGGCTGGCGGACGGGGCGGAAGTGCTGGATTGCTTCTGCTATACGGGCCTCTGGGGCCTCCACGCCGCCCGGTACGGGGCAGCCCGCGTGACGGGTCTCGATCAATCGGCGCCGGCCATCGCGCGGGCAAAGGTCCTGGCGGAGCGCAACGGCCTGGCCGATCGCTGTACTTACCGAGCCGGCAACGTCTTCGACGAGCTCAAGGAGCGGGACCGCCGCCGTGAGTCCTTCGACCTGATCATCCTCGACCCCCCCGCCTTCGTCAAAACGCGAGCCCGCTTGCCGGAAGCCATCGCGGGCTATAAGGAAATCAACTTGCGGGCGATGCGACTCCTCCGCCCCGGAGGCTGCCTGATCACCTGCTCCTGCTCGTACCATCTGACCGCCGAACGGTTTCGGCGGCTCCTCCAGGACGCCGCAGGGGATGTCCGCCGGACCGTCAGACTCGTCGCGCAGGGCGCCCAGGGACGCGACCATCCGGTGCTCCTCGGGATGCCGGAGAGCGAGTACCTCAAGTGTTTTGTTTTCCAGGTTTTGTAAGCGGGGCGCTCGATTGACTGCCCCCGACCGGTATGCTAACGTCAGGCCGTTTCTGCGGTGACGGATGGGCGATTAGCTCAGGGGGAGAGCGCTTGCTTCACACGCAAGAGGCCACAGGTTCAAGACCTGTATCGCCCACCACCTAATTTTTCCTGGACACTGATAGGGTCTTTTGATACACTCCTTGCCAGTAGTACCAGTTTGATGGAAGGGAGGCTGGACATGTTACTCACGCGAAGCTTGATGGCGATTCTGCTGGTCACGGCATTGGGCCTCTCCGGCTGCGCCAACTCCCCGGGATTGTCCCCGGACGTGTATCCCACGCCCAGACCGCAGGACTTGCCTGTCGGGCTTGACGAAGGGTTGATCACCCGCGATTGGGACGGCGGACACCCCTTGCGGTGGTTCGCGTTCCTGTTGAATCCCCTGGGCATCGCCGGCGATCTCATCCTCAACCAACCGCTGTACCTATTGGCGGCTCAGGAAGCGGAGTTCTGGGGCTACACCAATCAGGACAATCTTTACCGGCAACGCTTCCCCAAGTACCAGTACAGCTATGACACGTTCTTCTATCAGTCCCAGCAGTACCAGGACGGGAAAACGGCTCGGGAAGCGCAATCGCCTCCGGCTCAATAAGCAGCCTGTTTTAGTCCTCTGGTTTTCGGCATCTCCAAGTCACTCTGCTCCTGCTTGATCGCGGGGGGCCTCCTCTGCCTGTTAACAGCATGCGGCGGCGGCCCCCCGGAATCCTCCTCACAGGCATCCGTCGCTCCCCGCATCGTCCCGGTTCCGGCCTGGAACCTGTGCGACCGCCGGGAAACCGTCCTGATGAACGAAGCCGGACGACAGACCGAGCGCGCTCCTTGGGGGCTCGGAGAAGAAATCACCGCCTACCGCCGGACGGCCGACCGTGAGAGCGAATATCATCTGTTTTTCGACGACCGGGGCCTCCTGGTCGGCTATATCGGCATCCTCTACAAAGGGCTCGACCTCGCCGGCCAGCCCGACTATGCGGCCTGGGTGGCCAAGCAGATCCCCACGGAATTTCTCTTGCCGTCAGGAGCTTCAGGGAAAAACCCCGGTCTTCGCTCCGGACGTCTCTACGGAGACCAAGGCGAGCGCGTCAGCGCAAGAGCCATCGTGATCCCGCAGAAAGAGCGCCAGATGCTCTTCGTCGAGTCGAACGTGCTGACCTCTTATGCCCCTTTGCTCTCTCCGTACAGACCGGAATATCTACGCCGCATCCTCCCGCCGGCTGAGGCCGCGCCCCGACCCGCCTATGGGCCGGCCGACAGCGAGAGCCGGGACTTCATCGGCCGCCAGCATTTCTCGAAAGGAGAGGTCGCCCATTTCGGCCTGTGCGGGGAGAACGCGGTCGACGTCGCCATTGAAGCCTATCAGCGCGCCATCGAGACCGGTCTGAGCGAGCCGCTCTATCAAGCCGAGGCCCATCACCGCCTGGGCCTGGCGTACCGGGACAAGGGCCTCCTGACGCAGGCGGCGGCCGCCATCGAGACCTCCTTGAAGATCCGGCCGGCGATCCCGGAAGTGGTCAACCATCTCGGGAAAGTGTACGCGCTCATGGGGGCCAAGACGCGGGCGGCGGAAGCTTTCCAGACGGCCATCGGCCTCAAGCCGAACTACGCGAACGCGCATTTCAACCTGGCGGAAACCGTGGAGGACACCCAGCCGCGCCGTGCCCTCACGGCCTACGAGAACTATTTGGCCTACGTGCAGGAAACCCCAGGCGAGAAAGCCCGTATTGAGAAGGCGGAGAAGCGGATCGAGGCCCTGCGGAAAGCCGCGAAGTGATCAGATCTCGCGGCGGCCGTCCAACGACTTGATCAAGGTCACCTCGTCGGCATACTCGAGGTCCATTCCCACCGGTACCCCGCAGGCGATCCGGCTGATGCGAATCCCTAGAGGCTTGATCAGGCGCGACAGGTAAATGGCCGTGGCCTCTCCTTCGATGGTCGGAGACGTGGCCACGATCACCTCCTCGACCTTGCTCTGCGCGATCCGATCCACGAGGTCCTGCACCTTGATGTCGGCCGGTCCCACACCATCCAAGGGAGAGAGCGCCCCGGCCAGCACGTGATAGAGTCCCTTGTACCCGCCTGTCCGCTCGAGAGCGTACAACGTGGTGACGTCCTCCACGACCACCACCCGCGTCGCGTCGCGCGACGGGTCCCTGCAGATGTCGCAGAGCTCGCCCTCGGCGATGTTGCGGCACTGGCGGCAGAGCCCCAGCCGCTCCTTGACCGCGCGGATTGTCTGGACGAGGCGATCGGCGTCTTCGCGCGGCTGCTTGAGGATGTGGAAGGCCAGCCGCTGGGCGGTTTTCCGGCCGATCCCGGGCAGGCCGGCGAGCTCCCGCACAAGCTCATTGAGAATGCCCTTCCGATCCATCATCAGAAGAGTCCCGGGATCTGGAGCCCTCCCGTGACCCCCTTCATCTCCTCCGCCACCATTTCGCGGGCCTTCCGGAGGGCCTCATTCACGGCGGCGACCACGAGATCCTGCAACATCTCGGCGTCGTTGGATTTGAGGACTTCCGGATCGATCTTCACCGAGACGATCTCCAGCCCGCCGTTCGCGACGACGCTCACCATGCCCCCGCCCGACGACGCCTGCACGGTCTTCGTCGCCACCTCCGCCTGAACCTTGGCGAGACGCTCCTGCATGGCCTGGGCCTGCTTCATGATGTTGCCGAGATTCCCCATCCCTCCGAACATCCCCTTGTTGGACATCTCAGTCTCCCTTGCTCTCCCGCTCGGCCCGGGCCTGGTTCCGCCGCACGTCCTTGACCTCGCCGCCGAAGACCGACAGGACCTCCTTCACGAGCGGATTGGCCAGCACCTCGTCGCGAAGGTGGCGCTCCGTCTTCGTTTCGCGCGCACGCCGGAGATCCGCCACCGTCGGCGCCTGCGCCCCTCCATCCAGCGCCACCAGACGCAAGCGAACGCGCCGGCCCGCAAGCGCCGCGCACGCGTCCGCCACCGCCTGCAGAGACGCCTCCTGCTGAACCATCTTCATCGAGACGCCGGACGATGCGGGAAAACCGATCGTCACCACGTCGCCCGCAATGCCGACCATCGCCGAATCTTCGAGAAACGCGCCGATGTTGGGCCGCTCGGCCTGAACCTTCGCGACCACATCCTCCCATGCCAACGCGACCGGTTCTGAAGAAGCGGCCCCGGTCGACGGAGCAGCCGGCGCCGGCGGCGCTGCCTGGGGCGGAGCCGTCTTGGGGGCCGGAGGCGCGGCCGAGCGCGCGGGCTGAGAGACGGCTTTGGCCTGAGGAGCAGACGCTTTGGCGTCCGGCCGCGTGGGCGACGCTCCACTCTGTTCGCTCCCCACACGGCAGGCCCTCACGACGGCCATCTCGACGACGTACCACGGATGCTGGCTGGTTCGAATCCCGTCCTCGGCCTCCAGGAAGACGCGGAACAGTTCCTGGATGTGGTCCAAGGAGAGACGCCCGGCATCGGCTTTGATTTCCGCCTGTTCTTCCGGGCCGAGTTCAATCAGGTCATCGGCATCGGCCACAACCTTGGCGACCAGGAGATTGCGGACATGCTCCATGAGTTCGCCGGAGAATTGGCGGACGTCGCAGCCGTAATCTTGTACCGCGGCCAGCGAGCGGAGCGCGCCCGCCGCATCGCGCGCCAGGGTCGCATCGAGCACCCCGCGGAGCAGTTCGTGGGGGACCGAGCCCAGCAGGGTCATCAGATCGTCCGCCGCGACGCGCTTTCCGCCGAAGGCCACGGCCTGATCCAGGAGGCTCAGCGCATCCCGCATGCTCCCGTCGGAGGCGCGCGCGAGCGCGCTCAGGCTGCGCTCATCGATTGCAATCCCCTCCGCCTGCGCCACCCGCTGGATGGTGTCGATGACTTCGCGCCGGGGAATCCGCCGGAACGTGAAGTGCTGGCATCGGGACAGGATGGTCTGTGGAATCTTGTGCGCTTCCGTGGTCGCGAAGACAAAGACCACATGGGCGGGAGGCTCCTCCAGCGTTTTGAGCAAGGCGTTGAACGCGGCCGTCGAGAGCATGTGGACTTCGTCGATGACGTACACGCGATAGCGGCCGCGGGCCGGGCCGGTTTTGATGGTCTCGCGCATCTCGCGGACGTCGTCCACGCTGTTGCTGGACGCGCCGTCAATCTCCATCACGTCGAACGACGTCCCCGATCCGATCTCCCGGCAGCTCGCGCACGTGAGGCAGGGATTAGGCGTGGAGCCCTTTTCGCAATTGAGGGCCTTGGCCAGGATGCGCGCCATGGTCGTCTTGCCGACCCCCCGCATGCCGGAGAACAGGTAGGCGTGGGCCGTGCGGCCCAACAAGAGGGCGTTGGTGAGAGTCTTGACGACGTGGGCCTGGCCGGTGACCTCGGCGAAGGTCATCGGGCGGTGCTTGCGGGCGGAGACTTGGTAATCCATGCTCGTTATTCGTTAAACGTTAATCGTTCATCGTTGGAACAAGAAAAGAGGGCTTTCCCGTTTAACGATTAACGTATAACGTTTCACGTCCTCAAGAAAACGGGGGCCAGGTGATCCTGCGGCACAAAGAAGGGCCTCCTTACCGTTGCTTCCTTCCGGACCTGGCGGGGTTCAAAGGTTTCTTTTGCACAGGGCCCGGCCCCTTTCCTGTTCATCGTTAAACGTTATACGTTAATCGTTATTCGTGAAAGGCAAGACCGCAGTGATCCTGCCGTTTAACGTTTAACGAATAACGTATAACGGCGTGCGCTTGGCGCACGTTTTGGCGGAGAGGGTGGGATTTGAACCCACGGTCCCCTTGCGAGGACAACGGTTTTCGAGACCGTCCGAATCGGCCACTCTCGCACCTCTCCACCCAGCTTGCATCGATAAATCGTTAATTGTTATTCGTTAAACGTAAGGTCGGAAACTAGTCAACGCGTCGCTCGTTTAACGCTTAACGATTAACGTTTAACGCCTGCACATCAAATGGCGGAGAGGGTGGGATTTGAACCCACGATACAGTTTCCCGTATACGGCACTTCCAATGCC
>CAZMPH010000047.1:0-635 GCA_964568195.1 uncultured Nitrospirales bacterium
TGGCCAGCAAGATCCTGGCGGAGTTTTCGTTGCTGTCCGAGGGGAAGGGGAAGAGGCAGGCCCGGACCGAGCATGACCTGACCGAACGCGAAATCACGGTGCTGCGTCTGGTGGCCGACGGCAAGACCAACAAGGAGGTCGCCAACGATCTCGATCTCAGCGAGAAGACGGTGAAGAACCACGTGCGGAATATCTTCCACAAGCTCCATGTCTACGACCGCACGCAGGCCGCCATCCTGGCTATCCGCAAAGGGTTAATCGAGTTAGACCCGAAGCGCTAGGGCGCTGAACCGCTAGTAGCCGTAGCGGTCTTCTTCCCACGGCAAGGCCGTGTTCGAATACCCGCGGACTTCCCAAAAGCCCGGCTTGTCCTGTTCGGCGAAGGTGATCGCTTTGACCCACTTGGCGCCCTTCCAGGCATAGCGTTTGGGCACGATGACCCGAACCGGCCCGCCGTGCTCTTTCGGCAAGGGCTCGGCGTTCCACTTGCAGGTCAGGAGTACGTCCTCGTCGTCGCACGCCTCCAGGGGGAGGTTGGTGGTATAGCCGTCATACGAGGAAAAGAGCACAAAGCGGGCCGTGGGGAGCGGGCGGACGACGGACATGATGTGGCGGAAGCTCACGCCCTCCCAGCG
>CAZMPH010000047.1:645-14530 GCA_964568195.1 uncultured Nitrospirales bacterium
AGCGGTTGTCGAAGGTGCTCCACGTCGTCACGCAATGGAAATCGGACATGGAAGTGATCTGGGGTTGTTTGAGGAAGTCCTCCCACGTCCAGGTCACCGGTTGCGCCACCGCGCCGCCGATGGTCAGCGTCCAGTCGCTCAAGGAGGTCGTCGGATGGATGCCGATGTCAAGAACGGGCCAGCCTTTCGTGATATGCTGGCCAGGCGGAAGACGGTTCTCCCTGCTCCGGGTATCCGGCGGAACGCCTTCTTCCGTCAGTCCTCGCTTCGCCTGCGCCCAGGCTTCCTTCCGATTCACCAGGCGCTCGTTGATCTCCTCCATGAACAGTCTCCGTCTAGCGCTAGCGCACAGTATCACAGGGTTGTTCGGCGTTACAACGTGCAGAGAGGGGGAGCGGAAATGCTACAGATGCAGTGTTTTTACAACATTGTCAATGCGTTGTGAGGATGTTTTGATCGGCCAATATGTCGATTAAGGTGTTTGTTATCAATGTATTAGAAGCGTGAGCCCGCATGGTACTGGACTTGCTTACCTCATAAAAAGCCTTTACCTTGAGGGAACGTATGCGGTTTCAACAGACAATCCGAAAGCCGGTTACCTGTTCCGGGGTTGGTATTCATTCCGGGTGCCGGGCTTCGCTCGTCCTGCTGCCTGCTCCTCCGGATACCGGCATTGTTTTCATCCGTAGGGATGTAAGCAACAGCCCCAGGATCCCGGTCTCGATCAAGAATATTCGGCCTGCCTTGCTGTCGACCACGGTCGGTGTTGATGGGGTGCAGGTCCAGACCATCGAACACCTCTTAGCCGCCGCGGCCGGACTTGGAATCGACAATCTGTTCGTGGAAGTGGACGCGCCGGAGCTTCCCGCTTTGGACGGGAGCGCGAAGCCTTTCGTGAGCCTCATGCTGGAAGCAGGGATTGTCTCGCAAGACAGGCGCCAGAACTACCTGAAGATCGTGCGGCCCATCGAAGTGATCGATGGGGGCAAGCGCATCGCCATCCGCCCAGCCTCCGAGTCGAGCGTCACCTACACCATCGATTACGCGCACCCGTTGATCGGCCGTCAGGTCTACGACTATGATTGGTCCCGCGACGCGTTTGTCGAGGGAATCGCTCCGGCCCGGACCTTCGGTTTTCTTCGGGAGGTCGAGGCGCTCTGGGAAGCGGGACTGGGGCTCGGCGGGTCTCTCCAGAACACGCTGATTCTGTCCGAGGAGGGACTCCTCAATGAAGGCGGCCTCCGGTTCGCCGACGAGTTCGTCCGCCACAAGATTCTTGACCTGATCGGCGATATGATGCTGCTGGGCATCCCTGTTATCGGAGAAATCGAGGCGGTACGCTCGGGCCATGCGCTGCACGCCCGCCTTGTCGCCCGCATCCTTGAGTCTCGGGACAATTGGATTCTCGTATCGTCGCAAGCCCCTATTCCGGCCGGCCGCCTCCGCGAGCTTGCGCCTTCGTTGGTCGCCTCTCCCCAACGCGACTAGCTACATCGTTCGATCCTCTTCGGTCTCGAACGCCTCGCGGCTTTTAAGTTGCCTTTGCGTGGATGATTAAGGTGGGTTAAGAGTGCTGGGGGCAAGGGGCCTTGCCCCCAGCACGCGATGCTAGAGGGGAACTTACTTCTTTTTCTTCGCCTTCTTCTTAGCCGGCATAAATCTCACCTCCCTTCATTGTAGTTCAGTCACCTGCATTCACGACGGTCACGCCGCCGCGCTTCACTCATACCGCCTGCAGTTTTTCCTCCACCGCCTCGAACGTGTTCGGTGCCACCTTCCGGAATCGCCGGTCCCGTTTGAGCGACGTGGCGATCGAGGTGACCGGGGTCTTGGTTTTGATGCGGAGCCCGCCTTCGATCAAGCGGTGGCAGATGTCTTTGGCATGCAGGGCTTTGCCGGCATCACGGAGAACGAGGTACGCAGCTTCGGACACGCTCATGCCGACGTATTTTGAACGACCGAGGAGGATCTCTCGAGATTGATCGGTTGTATCGGCGGTAATCTGGCTGGGGAGGCTGGAGAGTTTGGCCCGCCCCGCTTCAAGCCGGAAGAGGGTTTCCGCGAGCTCAAGGTACTTTTTAATCGTGGCGATTTCGTCGTCGATTTTGTCGTGCTTTTTTTGCAGTTCCTGCAGCCTGGACTTGTAGGCAGTGATCCGCTGATCCAAACCGACGGTGATGTCTTTTAGTTCGTCCACAGCAGATCGTCTTAGAGAATGTAAGAAGGTTTATAGCAGGTGCTTTGAAGCATGTCAATAGATTTTTTTTGTTTCGATTCTTTTTTCAATTCTTAGAAGGATGAAGGCATCTAAAATCAAATGGTTTTGACAGAAGAACTGATTTTAAGTAAAGCGTGCTTTATATTTTCTCCCCACAATAGCTAGTAGTCGGCTTTCCTGTAGCCACAAGTCTGCTTTAAATCGGTTTAGACTACTCAGCTTATTTTACGTAGATAAATCTACGTTTTTGGAGCGGGCGTGGAGGGTTTCTGTGCGGGGGTGAGCGGGACATGCGCCCAGGTCTTGGCGCCGTCCTTGCTGCGGAACAGTCCGCTCCCGTTGGTTCCCGCGTACACGATCTGCGGATCCATCGGGCTGAGGGCCATAGCCCGAATATTCAACGTCGTCAGGCCGCGGTTCGCCTCGCCCCAGGTCTGGCCGCCATCGGTGGTCTTGTGGACTCCTTTGCGCGTGCCGGCGTAAAGGACGTTGGGGTTTGACGGATCGACAAGTATCGCGCTGACGTACGTATCTGCCAATCCTTTCTCGATCCGATTCCATGACGCCCCGGCATCGGAGGTTTTGAACAGCCCCTTGGTGGTCCCCGCGTAGACCGTGCCGGGCATCTTGGGGTCCGTCACCAGGCTGTTGACGCCCAGCGCCATGGCCGCGTCGAGCTTTTCTTTCGGGATCAGCCCGTTGTTGACCAGCCCCCAATGAGCCGTCCCGTCCGTGGTCTTGTAGACGCCTCCGGTCGTGCCCGCGTACATGACGTCGGAGTTCTTCGGATCCATCGCCAGCGTGACGACGTAGTGGACCTCTTTCATGCCGGTCATGCGTTCTTCCCAGTACCGGCCTCCGTCCTTGGTCCGGAAGGCGCCGACGGTCGTCGCGGCGTAGATCATGTCGGGGTCGCTCGGGTGGAACACGAATTGATTGACCACCGAAACGTGCTCCTTCAGGCCTGCGTTGTGTGGGGACCAGCTCTGGCCGCCGTCGGGGCTTTTGTACACGGCGTCGCCCATGGTGCCGGCCAGCACATTCGCGGGACTATGGGGGTCCACCCCAAGTGTCAGCACGCGGAAACTGCTCAGGTCCGTCGTCATTTTGCTCCAGGTGGTTCCGCCGTCGCGGGTCTTGTACAGTGATTCGTTGGTGGCCACGTAGGCAATGTCGGGGTTCCGCGGATGCGGTGCGATGGCCACGATGGTGTCGCTCTTACCGCCACAGGCGGCGGCCGACAGCACAAGACAGAAAAGAATCAGGTCACGCGCAACAACAGTCATTGCTATGTCTCCTGATGCCGAATGGGGGCTACACTAAGTCAACGATGGGGGGGTGTCAAGGTGAGGGAAAAGCTCACAGACGCCGCCGGAAAGGCGCGGCATACCCCGTCAACTCCGCGTATCCGAGACCCGAGACGGGCCGTCCCTCCCGCTCCCCTGTGATGGTCACGCTGCCCTCCCAGTACGTGACCTGCGTGCTGTGGCGCGTGATCAGTTCCTGATTGGGGATCGTCGGAGCGACCTCAACCGTCAGGCGGACCGACGGCACTCTGATGCGCCATCGACCCGGATAGCGGCTTCCGCTCTGCCGGGACTGCCAGTGATCGAGCACGTCGATCACGATGGCGTTGCGGGGGAGAGGGACGGCTGCGCCGTCGGCCCTGATCCACGTGCCTCCCGAAACAGGCTCCACGGAACCGTCCCGTCGGCGGATCTGGTAGACCATCAACTCGGTTGAATCGGCGAGTTGCAGCGAAAACCAGTCCCAGCCGACCTGCTCGCTGCCGAGCTGGTTGCTGCCGAATTCGTGATCCATCCAACTCAGGCCGGCGACGGGAAAGGATGTTCCTCCCACGGTGAGCGTGCCTTCCGTCCGCATCCGGGTGAAGGAATAGTAATGCGAGCTTTCGCCCGGGCCTTCTCCCTTGCGGCTGATGCCGTCGGCGCCGTGGATCGCCGGCGGCTTCTCCGGCGTCAGCCGCAGGCGGAGCGCGATCCCCTCGGCTTGCGCCTGGAGCACGTGCGTCTCGCCGTCCGCTTCGACGCGCCAATCATCGATCCAGACGCCCAGGCGCCCGGCTTCGGCGCCGGCCTTGCCGATCCCTGCGCGGGAGATCTTCTCGGCAAAGTGGAACCGGCCTCCCCCTTCGTCCGTGACTGCGAAATGGGCGAAGTAGAGTTGACGGAGCGACCAGCGCGAAGGGTTGCGGGCCGCGGCCTCGTGGGCGGCGGCACGCCGGAAGAACGTGAGTTGAAAGCCCAATGTCTTGCCATCTGCGGCCTGCAGGTGGCCGGTGTAGTACCACCATTCCGTCTGGAAATCGTTATGCGTGCCATGGTCGTGCGGGAATCGGAACTGGTAGCCGGGAAGGGCCGAGCGGAATTCCGTCGCCGAGGGTTGCATCGCGGACCCCGCGCTCAGGAACCAGGCTGCGCAGGCGAGCCCTGCAAGCAACCACGAGGCCTTACGCGGCACTCGGAGTTTGCGGGACGAGCGAGGAAGTCTACCGGTCATTCCTTTCCCCTGGTTGACCACTTAGGGTTCGTATGCTAGGCTCGGCCCGCGTATGGAGAACGGGCCCCGCGAGAATCTCTGGATCCGATGGATGGAAACCCTCGACGGGTTGGGCTACATCACGGTCGGATTCAGTTTCCTGCTGCTGGGCATGGTGGTCTTTGCCACTTCCTGGTATGCCTTCCTGCTGAAGGCGTCTTCAGCCGTCCTGCCGGCGGTGCTGACCCTGCTCCATGACCTGCTGCTGGTCATCATTCTGCTGGAACTGTTCCGGACCATCATCAACTTCCTGAAAACCCACGTCATCACGCTGGAGCCCTTCCTGTACATCTGCATCATCGCGTCCACGCGGCGCATCCTGACCACCGGGGCGGAGGCCGCCTACGCGGCGCATCTCACGACTGAATCGTTTCACCGGTATCTTCTGGATGTGGGGGTCAACGTGCTGGTTATTGTCGCCCTGGTCATCGCGGTGTTCATGGTGCGCAAGGGCCCCCAGCCGAGCGCGTCCACGACCTAGCCCCCGACACTCAGGGTTATGATTTGAGCCGGCGATTGCGCGTGCCCGCGTGCCGCGTGAGGGGAATCATGCGCTCCATGTGATCGGGATTTTCGATCACGTCGATGCCGGCCGGCGTGATCATGATGGCGTTGAACTGGAGGTCCCCGCCGTAGCTGGACCGGTCGTTGGCAATCAAGCCCTTTCCGTCCAGGTAGAGCGCGTTGAAGGCGAATTCATAGGCGGTCATGTCGAGTTGGAGCGCGATCTCGCGGGCTTCGACGCCGGCGATCAGCGACGGCGGCGCTTCCACGGCGCGTTGGTAGAGCAACTGCAAGATCGCCCGTCTCAGTAGCTGGTGCCGCATGGTCTGCGCCTTCCGATACCCTAGCTCGAATCCCTGCAGGTGTTCAAGTAGGGGCCGGCGAACCGTGCCCCTAGAATAGTTCCGGCACGACTTCTGCGGCGCGGCCTCCGATTGCGACATCGACGAGCTGTGAGTTGGGAGTGGGGTCCACGTTGATCTCTGTGACGAACGAGCCGGCCTGCTTGGCGAGCGAGGCAAAGGACGCCGCCGGGTACACGACGCCCGATGTGCCGATGATCAGCAGCACCTCGCACGAGCCGACGGCGGCCACGCTCCGGTCGAGGTCGTCCGGGTCGAGCGATTCCCCGAACCAGACGATATGCGGGCGCAGCAGCCCGCCGCACGCGGGACAGAGCGGGAGAATCGGGATCGGCACCGCCCGATTCGTGTGAACCTGCCGGCATTGCGTGCAGCGAACCTTCCAGATGTTGCCGTGAATCTCGGACAGCTTGCTGGAGCCGGCGTCGGGATGCAGGCCGTCCACGTTTTGGGTGATCAGCCAGAAGCGCTCGACCCGCCGTTCTAAGGCGACCAGTGCATGATGAGCGGCGTTGGGAGACTTTGTGGCGATGAGCTCGCGCCGCCAGTTATACCATTCCCAGACCAGATGGGGGTCGCGCGCGAAGGCCTCAGGCGTCGCCAGATCTTCGGCCCGGTAGTTCCGCCACAGCCCGTCGGCGCCGCGAAATGTCGGCACCCCGCTGTCCGCCGAGATGCCGGCTCCCGTCAGGACGGTAACCGCGCGGGCGCCGGCCAGTCGGGCCCTGACTTCCTGGATGCCGGCCGACTGCTGCATGCGTCAAAAATGGCGCGCCCGGAGGGAGTCGAACCCCCAACCCTCAGATCCGTAGTCTGATGCTCTATCCATTGAGCTACGGGCGCGTGGCGTGCGTTGCCGGGAAGACGTGCAGCTTATGGAGAACACCGCACGTTATACAGGTCTGGGAGCCGGGCCGTCAACTCAGGCGGCCCGCTACTCCCACTCGACCTCGCGAAGATTTAGGCGGATGCTGTACGACTGATCGGTCCGATGTCGGACCACGCGCACGGGCCGGTCGAGTCCGGCCACCGTGAAACTCTCGCCGACGTTGGGCGCCTTGCCCGCGAGCGTCAGCGCGTCGGCCATCTCGGTGAACGCTTCGATCACCGGTCGTTCCGACAAGCCCCGGGCGCGGAAGGTCTCGAGGTCCTCCAGTCCGAATTTCGACAAGCCGCGGGTGTGAAACCACACCTTCCCCTCGGCGCGTCCTTCCACCTGCTCGATCCGCAGATGGTCGGCGATCCGAAAGTCTCTCAACGGCCGGTCGGTCCAATCCGACGGGTTCAGGTACGACTCGGTGGCCGTGTCGTAGGCCGTGCCTCCGGTGAGGAGAGTCAACCCGCGCGCCAGTCTCGTGATGAGGAGTACGGTGTCCCGGCTGTCTCGGCCGGTCATTCTGATCGGAAGGACTTGGGCGGCGCGGGTATGGCTCCATTGCAGCCGCTCGCGCCAGGCGTCGGCGATGGCTTGCGGGAGGCTTGTCTCGACCAGCGCGGCCCAGGGGCCGTGATGGGCTTCAAACATAGTTGTGCCCTGGTCCCGGGAAAGCTGGATGGCAAGCGGGCCTCCGTATTCCTGATTGAACCACGCGGCGAGGAATCCCGGCGGGGGCGGCTCGGGCGCGGCATAGCCGATGACAAAGGCGGGAATCCGGAGTTCTTTGCCCGCCGACTTCCGCTTGATTTTTTTCACGACGTGGCCCTAGCGGGTCAGCGAATCTTCGATGTCGGGCGGGGTGGCCGCGATGCGCGCGCCCAGAAAGGGGTGGCGCGCTAGGACGGCCTGTTGCATGAGCCAGGCGATCTTGCGATAGGAGAAATGGCCCTTCACGCCCGATCTGAGCCGCGCGATGTATTCCGCTTCCGCGTAGTCCATCTTGAACAGGCAGCGGGTGCGGCAGCCAAAGGGAATAAGGTATGTTGCGGCCTCCGGGTGGGAGAGCGCCAGGCTCTCCACGAGCTCCCGCACGACGTCCATGGTGTCCGCGTACTGTCGGCCGACGCCGGCGTCGTGGAGGAGCGCGGGCGTTTCGTAGCCGTGGATTGGCGTGAACTCCTGACGAATCTGCTGACAGCGGCGGTGCCGATGCAGGTCCCGCCATCCGCCCAGGTCCATGAGGATGTCGAAGATGAAGCCGTAGCCGCAGTGGAACTCGTTCAGCAGTTCGTCGTACGGGCCGCGCCGTTGCAGTCCCACTTCAACCAGTTCCTGTTTCTCTTTCTCGGTCCAGTCCCGGACCGCCGCCAGAATCTGCCGGTAGGGGTAGGAGGTCACCCGGTACAGCAGCGTCGCGGTCAATTCATCCAGGGGTTCGTGCGGCTCGATCAGCTCGACCGGCTCGCTCTCCTCGATGGCGCCGAGCTTCAAGCGTTCGGCCGCGGCCTGCTTGAGGGCCGGATAGGTCTTCATGACGTACTCGCTCGGATGCGCGTGGCGGGCCAAGGTGGGAGCGAGGGGTTCGGTGAGGCCGGCGGGTTGTCCGCTCAGTTCGCCCCAAATATTCAGCGGAGGATTCGCGCAGGCGCGCTTGAGATCGTCGCCGACGGCGCGGAGCTCGGCAACCGGCTGCGACAGCAGTCGGCCGATCTGCTTCTCCAGCGTCCGGATGCTGGTCACCTGGCCCACGTTCGTGGTCGCGGCGAGGGGCAACAGGTACCGCGTGACGTCGAAGGTCCGTGCGTTCATCGTCCGGTCGTACGCCGCAGGCTTCATGTCGTCGGGTTTCGGCGTCGTGCGGATCAAGCAGTCCTTGATGGGGGCGTGCAGGGCCGTGTAAGCCTGCTGGAGGCGCGCGGCGATGCCGCGATAGGTGGTTTCGACCGGTGTGCCCTGGATGCCCTCCGGAATGAACACGCCGCCGGAGCCGAAATCCTGATAGCGGGAGGATTTGGCCTGGCCGTCCCAGAGTGCCTCGTCTTCAATGTGGATGGCGGCTAATTCCGAGATCCCCTCGAAGCAGATGATGACGTGGCCGAGGTCGGCGATCGAGGCATGGCCGTAATCGAAGTAGAACTGCTCCCAGAACTTCTCCGACGAGTGGCCGTGCACCCAGTGCAGGCTCTCTTCGATGGAGTCCGGCGAGCGGCTGTAGCGCGCTAGCGCGTAGGCCGACTTCTCCGGCGGCATGGGCGCCAGCGCGAGCACGCGGCGCGCGCGCGTGGTCATGACGGCAGCATCTCGCTCATGCCGCGCATCATAGGAGGCCGCGCCGAAGGCGTCAAGAGCATCGGGTCGGCCTCGAGTTGAACCCGTCTCAAGGGAATGTTAGGGTGCGAACATGAGCAAAGAGAGCGCTCCCGCCGATCCTGTCGTCTTCACGCCGGACGAGCTGCGCCTGCTCGGCGACGAGAAATTCTTTCGCGCCAAGGCGCGGATCATGAAGAAGATGAGGGCGATCCTCGATGGCGTCCATCGCGGTTTGCAAAATGAACTGAAAGGTGCGGAGCTCCTGGCTCCGGAGGGATTCAATCCGGCGGCCTGCCAGTTTGTGAAGGGGGAGCACCTCGAGGACTGTCCCTATCAATACCTGGACTTTTTCAAGCACTTCGACGGTGACGTGAAATTCACCTTCCGCACGCTGTTGTGGTGGGGGCACCACATCGTCTTCGCCCTGATCCTGGAAGGCGGGCGCCTTGCTCAGTACAAGAAGAATCTCATGAATCGCTATGGGGCCGTGGCGGACCAGGGCCTCTCGCTCTGTCTCGGAGGCACGCCCTGGGAATGGAAGCGCGGCGAGGGCTATACGATGGAGCTCACCTGGGAGCGCAAGAACGAGTTGATGGCGCTGCTCGATCGCAGGTCGTTCGTGAAGCTCGCGCGGTTCGTGCCGTTTGACCATCCGATCGTGTTGGAAGGACGGGTGCCTGATATCGGAAGCGCCACACTGCGTCAACTCCTGCCGCTCATCACTCCTTAGCTTTCCCGCCGTAGTTCTTCAAGATCCCCCGAACGCGGTTCAGGTCGATGGCCTCGGCCTTGTGGCCGTCGCGGCCGATGACCGTCGTCGCCGTCGTGAGGGCGTTGAGGATGGCCTCCTGCGTGGCCTCGACCGTCGCTGCGAACAGTGGGTTGAGGTGCGTGTCCGCGAAGACAGTCATCGGGAAGGTGCGGTCTTTCGGGTAGTGGGGGATGACGTTGCCGGTGGAAAAGGCCAGGATGAAGTCGCCGCTCCCGTGCCGGGCGGTGGAGCCGGTGCGCGCCAGTCCGAGCGCCGCGCGCTTGGCGAGCCGTTTCAATTGACGGGCATCGAGCGGCGCGTTGGTCGCGATGACGATGATGATCGAGCCTTCGGGCCCCTCGGCGGTCTTGGAGTTGCCATAGAGCTTGCCGACCGGGATGCCGCCCATGAGCAATTCGTCCCGCCGGCCGGAGTTGGTATTGACGAGCACGCCCACGGTATAGCCTCCCGCCGCCGACGGGATGACGCGGGACGAGGTCCCGATGCCCCCCTTAAATCCATAGGAGACCATGCCGGTGCCGGCGCCGACCGAGCCTTCCGCCACCGGGCCGGAGCCGGCGGTGTCCAGGGCCTTGATGACGTCGGCCTCCGAAACATGGCGGCCCTGGATGTCGTTGAGCCGGCTGTCGTCGCATTCGGCGACCACCGGCGTGAGCGTGTCGTCCTGGATGCCGATGCCGGGATAGCGGGCGATCATCCAGCTCATGACGCCGTTGGCGACGCGGGGGAGATTGAGCGTGTTGGTGAGCGCAATCGGGTATTCGAGGAAGCCGGACTCCTCCACCCAGGCAAGCCCCGTCATTTCGCCGGTGCCGTTGAGGACGAACGCGCCTGCCGGGACTTTCTTCCGCCACACGTCGTCGCGGGGAATCACGACGGTGACGCCGGTGCGGATCGGGCCCTTGCCGGGAACGAGCGTGCCTTCCCCGCTGATCAGGGTCGTGTGGCCGACTGTGACTCCCGGGACGTCGGTGATGGCGTTGAGTTTGCCGGTGGGATAGGCGCCGAGCGGCACCCCGAGGCTTCTTACGCGGACGCGCGACTCGTCGCCGGTGGTCGGCGAGGCTGTCTGCGCCCCCGCAGAAGCGGGCACCCAGAGCAGCGCCAGAAACAACAAAAAACGGATCAACGACGCCCGCCGGCCAGCGGGAACCCGGCCTGCATCCAGGCATTCACGCTGCCGCGGATGTTGTAGACGTTCCGGTAGCCGAGTTCGGTCAAGGTGTCGGCGGCGATGTTGCTGCGCTTGCCGGACTGGCAGTACACGACGATGTGATCGTCGGGACCGGCGCCGATTTCCTTATGGCGCCTGGCCATCTCCCGGAACTCGATGTTCGCGTCGGTGCCGGGGATCGCGCCGGTGTCATGCTCTTCGACGGACCGCACGTCCACCAGAATAAAGCCTTTCTCGCGCAAGCTGGGCGCCTTGTCGAGCGCCCCCTTCACTTCCTGCACGCTGAGTTGCCGCGCGTGCGAGGCCGCCGCCGGTCCTGCCATCACGCCGGCGCCTGCCAGGACCAGAACACCAAGGTATGCGAGCCAACGGAGTGTCATAAAGCGCCTCCCTTTGTCTCGAATGAAACGTTGCCCGACACCCGTATGCTACGGCGCCTACAGGATGGTGGTCAAGTGCGGAAGGGAATCGAGTGAAACGGCGGGATCAGTCGTTTTTGCAGAACAAGGCGATGCTGGCGGTGTAGCCGTGGAGGAAATTGTTCCCGCCGACCGGACCGATCTCGCCCATGGCGAAGAAGCCGCCCACCGGAATCCCCCCCATCTGCTCCCTGATGGTTGTGACGTCGTGATGGGGGGTGCGGAAGAACCGCTGGCCGCGTCCATTGCAGCTGAAAAGAAGCGCTCCGATCGGGGCGCCGGCGCTTGAGACCGTGCGCTCCCCGGTCAGCAGCGCACGCAGGTCCTCGCTGGCTGAGGCGCCGTCCCGGATCTGGAACTGCACGGTCTGTCCGACCCGCACGTAATCGGCCACCGCCAGGCTGCCGGTTTTCTGATCCACCCCGACCAGGTTTCGGATCAGGAAATCTCCTCGTTCGAATTGATCCTTGTGCTCGTCAATGACGATTCCCAGATGAAGCGCCCGCTCGGCGTGGCGCTGCTCGGTGGGCGAGAGGAGCGAGAAGACTTCCCGCAGGCGGTCGAGAGCCGGTTTGCCGCTAAGTTCGTGGATGACGTTCTGCTCGGCCTGGGTGATCATGAAGCGATCGCCGATCTGACGGCAGCCTTGTGAAACGATGGTGCGGATGCTTACGGCACCGGTCACGGCCACTCCGATCACGCCGCTGTCCACCACTGTCTCGTTGAAGATGAGACGGTTTGCGCCGGGTTCCTGAGCGCCGCTGGCCATCCCGCCGATCACCGGCGCGCCGGGGTAGCGTGTCGCGAGGTCTTCCAGGAAGGCCTCGGCCGGCGTGGTGGTGAACGGCTCGGCGATGACCAGGAACGAGGGGTTATGCTCGAGACCGGGCATCGTGTCGGGCCAGCCCGTGAGCCTGACCCCGTCACCCGCCTCCACGTACTCAAGGTGGAACGGCGTGAACGTAGCGCCCGGCAGGTGGCCCGCCCAGAGGCACAGTGCCGGTTGGCCTTCCACCTCCTGGGCCTCGCCGATCACGCTCTCAGCGGAGCAGCCGAGCAGGACTTTGGGCCGGAGGCGCTCGCGTATCTTCGAGACGATGAGGTCAGCCGAGTCGGAATGGTCTGGCGAAAAGAACGCGAACACCAGGTCCACCGACCTTCCCGCCAATCCGGCG
The DNA here is from genome assembly GCA_964568195.1 of uncultured Nitrospirales bacterium. Taxonomy (GTDB): domain Bacteria; phylum Nitrospirota; class Nitrospiria; order Nitrospirales; family NS-4; genus SCTG01. The sequence goes on from CAZMPH010000047.1 coordinate 13,016, forward strand.
GAGACGTCGCGACAGACTTCCTCGAGAGCGTCCTCTGTGACCGCGGTTTTTGAGAGCGCCGTGAGGACCTGCATGGTCGGAGTGTAGCATACGGGAATGTTCGCTTGTCCAGCGAAAAGCCGGTCGCGAATCAGAGTTCGTGGGTGCTGCCTTCGAGGGTTCCGGTGCAGACCGGGCACTGTTGCGACGGGGTGGCCGGAGAAGCCAAAGGAGCCGTGATGAGCTGAGACCGCTTGATGGCGGCGACCCCGGATGCGCAGGGGGTCCACAAGGAACTGCACTCAGGACAAAAGAACCATTGGGTGTAGCCGGGCCAGTCCCGGTCGCGCTGAGCCACAGGCGGTGCACCTACTTGTAGCCCAATGAATCGGCCACGAGGAATGTACGGGAAAGCGTCATGAGAGTTGTTTAACACACCACTGCGTGGCATGCAATTCATCGTTCTCTTTTTCTCCCCACGCTGTCATGCTATGCTACGGATTGATGATCCCCGATCTGGTTCTCTACCATGCCGAATGCACCGATGGGTTTGGTGCCGCCTGGGCTATTTGGAAACGATACCCTGCGGCCGAATTCGTTCCTGCCGATCATGGTCACCCGCCCCCGATCAGCTGCGCGGGACGCAAGGTCGTGATCGTCGACTTCAGTTATCCCCGGCCGATCCTCGAGCAGATGGCGAAGGCGGCGGCGGCCATCCAAGTCCTTGACCACCACATCACGGCGAAAGAGGCCCTGGACGGGTTGCCGTACGTCCACTTCGATCTGGGAAAAAGTGGCGCCGTGCTGGCCTGGGAGTGGGCCCACGGCACGGCGGCGCCCTGGTTGCTCCAATACGTGCAGGACAAGGATCTGTGGGCGTGGAAGCTTCCAGGCAGCCGTGAGGTCAGCGCCGGGTTGAATTCCTACCCGTATGATTTCAAGGTGTGGGATTCCCTGAAGAAAGATGCGCTCGAGCAGGAGGGAAAAGCCATCCTCCGGTTCGAGCAGGAATTGGTGAAGAAGATTATCCGCCATACGGTGTGGGTCCGGTTCGAGGAGGAGACGGTGCCGTGCGTGCAAAGCGCGATTCTCACCAGCCAGATCGGCGAACAGCTTTCACCCGGCCGGCCGTTCTGTCTGATCTGGCATGACCGCAACGGGCGACGCCACTTCAGCCTGCGTTCGGAAGAGGGCGGCGCCGATGTCGCCAAGATCGCCGTGAAGCACGGCGGCGGCGGTCACACCCATGCAGCGGGGTTCTCGGTTCCTCTCAGTGAGGCCGGCCCACCGCCGTCCGATGGCTCGACCAAAGGTGTCCGCATCTCACCTGCCGATCCCCCGGCGGCAAAACTTTCCTAGAGGGGCGGATGGGGGAGGCCGCGGAGGAAGCGGTGGAGCAGATCATTCGGACCAAGTTCCCCGTCGCCGCGCCTTGACGCGCCTTCCGAATGCCCCTTATACTGCGGGTCTCTTCAGCGATCGGGGCGGGAATAGCTCAGTGGTAGAGCATCGCCTTGCCAAGGCGAGGGTCGCGGG
>CAZMPH010000048.1:0-14393 GCA_964568195.1 uncultured Nitrospirales bacterium
TGGCGGCCGTCGCCAAAGTCGGATCGAGCGAGGCAGGATCGACCCAATAGCGTTCCAGCCGGGCCGTCATCTCGCGGATGAGCGGAGCGGGTTTCGCGTGGCCCCCCAGCGTCCAGAGCACGGCCGCGCGCGCAAGTTTGGGCTCATCACCCTCATAGGGACGCGCGTCCCAGCCCAGCGAGTCGACAAGCGGCCGATAGCAGTCTTCGACGAACCGGGCGAAGAGCGGCCGATCGGGCTCGGTCACCAGCCGGTCGCCGAGAGTCCCCAGATAGCCGCCAAGCCCTTCGATCACGATCCGCGTGTCGTCCCCACGGAACCGGACGATGAGATCGAGAAACTCGTCGATCGGCAGCGTACCCTTTTGCGTCAGCGCCCACGTATTGTCGAGCAGGCCGAACCGTTCCTCCGGCGAGAGCCGAGCCAGCGAGGCAGCCAGCGCGCCGCGGAGCCTGTGGTCGTAGTGCGTCCGGTAGAACCCCTGTTCCCCGGCATTGGCGTAGACCCAACGGACGGCGCCCCTCGCGGGCAGTGAGATCGCGGCGCGCCTGCCGGTCATGAGGACGCGCTCCCGCCTGATGCCGTCGTCATCCTCGAAAGCAAGAGTCAGCGGGATGGTCCAAGGGCGCTCGGAGTCTTCCCGCGCGTCACGGTCGGCGAGGAATCGTCTCTGCTCAACCTGCACCTTCTGCAAGTCCGGCCCATCGGCGCTGACGGCCACAAGCGGGAACCCCGGCCTGGTGAACCAGTCCCGGGCGATCGCGGGCACCGGCCGGCCCGAAGCCGCCTCCAGCGCCGCCCACAGGTTGGAAGCGGGGGCGTTCCCAAACTGGTGCACCCTGATGTACTCCCGGATGCCCTGGCGGAAGACGTCCTCGCCCAGGAACTGCTCCAGCATCCGCAAGACCGACGCGCCCTTCTCGTACGTCAGGGCGTCGAACATCTCTTCGGCTTCGGCCGCCGTGCGGACTTTCGAGCTGATCGGCCTGGTGGACACCAGCGCATCTACACCGAGCGGCACCTGTTTATCGCGCGCGAACTCCATCCAGGACCGCCACTCGGGACGCCAGTCGTCCACGATCTTACAGGCCAGCCACGTGGCGAACGACTCGTTGAGCCAGAGGTCCTCCCACCAGTCCATCGTGACGAGGTTGCCGAACCATTGATGGACGACCTCGTGCGTGATCACGTTGGCCACGGCGCGGAGAGTGTGCGCGGACGCCTGCGCAGGGTCCAGCAGCAGACGGTTCTCGCGGAAGAAAATCGCGCCCCAGTTCTCCATGGCGCCCATCGCGAAGTCGGGCACGCCGACCAGGTCGAGCTTGGCCAGCGGATAGCGCAGGTCGAAATAGGCGTTCAGCCTCGGGAGACAGGCGCGCATCACCTCGTGGGCGAAGCCGGTCAGCGCAAGCTGGCCGGGCGTCGTATAGATAGCCGCGCGCGCGCCGTCGATGAGGACCTCCCGGCATTCAAGCTTCGCCACGGCGAGAGCGACTAGGTACGTGGACATCGGCGGCGTCTCGGCGAAGGTGACCGTCTTGCGGCGCGCCGCCGCGTCCACCGACTCCGCCGCCACGTCCATGTTGGAGAGCGCGACAAGATGGTCCGGGATGACGGCCGTGATCTTGAACGAGGCCTTCATTGCGGGCTCGTCGAAACAGGGAAAGGCGCGGCGGGCGTCGGTGGCCTCGAACTGCGTAAAGGCATACCGCTCCGTCCCGGCCTTCGCCTCGTACAGGCCCTTCATCTGCTGGTTCAGCCGTCCGGAGAACGTCAGGCCGACCATGGCGGGACCGGCCGGAATCTCCCGGTTCAGGGTCAGGGTGACGGTCTCGGAGCCCGGATCCGCAGACACCGACACGGTATGATGAACACCGCCGGACTCCACCGTTGCCTCGAGAATCTCCAGTTCCAGCACGTGCAGGGTGACACGCCGGACCGCCTCCCGCACGTGAAGCTGAATCGCAACGGAACCGGAAAACCGCCCCTGTTCCGGCTCGACCGAAAGCGTCACATCGTACCGCTCAGGCACAACCGCCGTCGGTAATCGTCCGTCAATGAGGTTGGCCTGTGCCGCCAGTCGCATGGCGGTCTCATTATCCGCAACGAATGCGGCTGGAGCAAGCGAAGTTTCCCGCACGATTGGTATTGACTCTGTTCCGTTATCTCCGTAGAGTTAGACGCCTAATGGCAAGAAAGCCCCTCATGACCGCCCGCGAGATCGTCGCAGCCGTTCTCGTCCTGCTGGCGCCGGTCGTCTACTTCACCTTTTCCGAAACTTCGTTGGGGGCTCGCTACCAGACGATGGCCGGCCACGGTCTTCTTCTGATCACCTTGCCCGTCGGGTTCGTGCTGGTGTGGCTCATCGAACGCAGGCCGCCGACCGGCGAACGGCAGCCGACCCCCGTCTGGGCTCGCCTGCTGCTCGGCGCGGCCACCGGCCTCCTTCTGACCACTACGCTTGCGATCGTCAACAGCCTCTCCGTACATGACATCCAAGAGCTGCCCGGCACCAGCCTGGGAACCAGCGTGGAATCAGGCGCCATGGCCGGCCACGCCGCGATCCGGCTTGAAGACGGGCGGACCATCCACCTGCTGAATGCCTTCTGCGGGGTCAACGGCTCGCCGGTCACGGTCGCCCACGCCAAAGGCCTGCTCGGACTCGACCGGCTCTTGCGCTGCAACCTGCCGAGCGTGCGGCCGCCCCAATCCGGGCTTCCGGAAACCACACCCAAGTAATTCCCACACGGGCAGCGCGTCAGTTCATGGACGGATCCGGCGGCATCGTGGCATATAGCGTATAGGCGTCGCCCTGCGAGCGAAGGATCGAGGGCCAGACCTGGAGAGGGTCCCACGCGAACACCATCTTCATCTGGGCCGGCAGGACGAGCCACGATCCGGTCGATAATTCGAACTGCAGCTGCCCCGGCGCCCACCCGGCGTATCCCATGTAGACGCGGACCAGGCCATCCTCTTCGCCTTGGGTGAACGCTTCTTCCAGAAAACCCAGATCGCCTCCAAGACAGACACCGTCAAAAATCGGCCGCGACTCCGGGACTTCCCTGTCCATGCGGTGGAGAATCAAGAGGCTGTCCTTCTGCACCGGCCCGCCGACGTACACAAAACCCGCCTTCTCGTGAAGCCCGGTCGCCTGCGGCAGCACCTCGGTGATGTGCTGATCCGTCCGACGGTTGATCACGAGCCCGAGCGACCCTCCGGACCCATGCTCGCAGATCAGCACGACGGTCTGCCGGAAATTGGGGTCCTTCAGGTGAGGAGTCGCGACCAGAAACACTCCCCGGGTTACCTTCTGAGGCTTGTCCCGCTCCATACATCCAACTATACCGTAGACCGGTGCCTATTTCAGCTTCGTTGACGCCGCCAACAGTGGAAGGCTATCCTCGTGAATGAAACGGTGTTGCGTATTCTGCACGTGTGATCGGGGACGAGGTGAGCCTATGAAACGATGGCATCTGGTATTGACGGCAGCCGCGTGGCTGATTCTGAGTCCTTCATGCGGGCCTGCAGCCTGGGCGGCCGAGGACGGAGTTGAAATCCAGGAGGTGCAGGTCCGGCTGCTGGACCACGGACCTGTCGTCCTGCTGATCGTCGGGGACCGTTTTGTGCCCATCCATGTCGATTTGACCGTCGCCGTTTCCATCGTCCACGCGCTCTCGGGCGGCGCCTCCCCACGCCCTCTCTCACACGACCTCATGCGTCTCATGCTGCTAGAGTTCGGCGCCAAGGTGACCCGAGCGGTCATCACTTTGAAAGAGAAAACCTATTATGCCGACCTCACGGTGACTCTGGGCGGCCGCACCTATATCTTCGATGGCCGCTCCTCCGACGCGATCGCGCTGGCGGTGCTGTTCAAGGCTCCGATCGTCGTGGTCAAGCCCACCTGGGAGGCGGCCGGTCAGCCGTGGACGGAACCGAAGCGGGAAACCTCATGATCTTCCGGTCGTTCCCGGTTCCCCCGCTGAGCTGCAACTGCTCGATCATCGGCGACCCGGTCACCAAAAAGGCCCTCGTCGTGGACCCGGGCGGCGCGCACGAATTAATCTTACAGACCGTGCGGGAGCTCGGCCTGACGGTCTCCGGCCTCCTTCACACGCACGCCCACTTCGACCATTTCCTGGCCTCAGGGGAGATGCAGAAGGCCACCGGCGCGCCGCTGTGCCTGCACAAAGCCGACAAGGAGCTTTGGGAGATCCTCGAGGTGCAGTGCCGGCTCTTCGGGGTCCCCTACGCGCCCGTCCCGCCGCCCGACCGGTGGCTGGAGTACGGGGAACAGCTCTCGGTGGGCAACATTCAGGGGACCGTGCTGCACACCCCCGGCCATACTCCCGGCTCGCTGTGCTTTTACTTTGAGTCGGCCAAGATGGTCCTCGCGGGGGATACCCTGTTCCGCGGAGGCATCGGCCGGACCGATCTCTGGGGTGGCGATGAGCAGGCCATCGAGCGCTCGATCAAGCAACGGCTCTACGCCCTGGACGAAGCCACCCGCGTGATCACCGGGCACGGCCCGGAGACCAAGATCGGGTATGAGATGCGCTTTAATCCCTTCGTCCCCGCCTAAGCGCCCCTCACCCGGTCCTACCCCCTCGGCTTACTTCACTTCGATGGTGATGGTCTGCGTCGCCGCCAGCAGGTCGTGTTTCGACGTAGCCGCCTGGACCTTGATCTCGTGCTTGCCCTTGTCCACCCCTTTGAAGGTGCCGTCAAAGCCCTTCTGATATTTGCCGTCCAGGTACACGTGGGCATGCGCCGCCTTCGATCCCTTGACCAGGTCGTACTTGAGGTCGAAGGTGTCACCGACGGTCGCCCCGTCCTTCGGCGCCGTGATGGCGATCTTGGAGCCGTCGTCATCGGCGGCCAGGACCAAGCCGGTCTCGCCCGCTACAGCAATCAAGGCGATTACTCCGAACATCAGCAGCTTCTGCATAATGGCCTCCTTTATGTGATCGTGTGCCGACGAAGCTTCGCCGCCCCGCCCATTTTTAATTATATAGGAAATGCACGTCTCATTCTTGACCCACAAACGCCCGTGCCGTTATCCTGTAGCGCCTATGCCAACGATCGACGCCAAGACACGTCTCTGCGCGCTCATCGGAAACCCCGTCGAGCACTCCCTCTCGCCCGCCATCCACAACGCCGCTTTCCAGCACCTGGGACTCAACTACGTCTACGTGGCGTTCAAAGTGGAAGAGGTGGCCGGCGCCCTGCGCGGCATCCGTGCGCTGACCGGCATCCGTGGCGTGAGTGTCACCATCCCGCACAAGGTCGCCGTGCTTCCCTATTTGGACGAAATCGCGCCCACCGCCCGGAACATCGGCGCCGTCAACACGATCGTGTTGGACCAGGACAGGCTGACCGGCCACAACACCGACGCTTCGGGCGCCCTCGCGGCGCTTCGCGCAGGGAACGCGCCGGTGGACGGCGCTCGCGTGCTGGTACTGGGATCCGGCGGCGCGGCGCGCGCCATTGCCTTTGCGCTCTGCATGGACGCCAAGGTTTCGGATTTGACGATCCTGGCCGTCATCGATCAGGAGCGAGACCGGCTCGTGCGAGATCTCCGCGACAAGACCGGCGCGTCCGTCTCCGGGTTTCAGCTCACGCCGGAGACCTTGGGCCGCCACATCCCCGATGTCCAGACGATGATTCATTGCACGCCGGTCGGCATGAGCCCGAACGTGGGAGAGACGTGCGTCCCCGCTGCCTTGCTGGCTTCGCATTTGACCGTCATGGACATCGTCTACAATCCTCTCGAGACGCGCCTGCTCACGGACGCGCGCCGGGCCGGATGCCGCACCGTGCGCGGCCTTGAGATGTTTCTGCATCAGGCCGTCGGACAGTTCGAACTCTGGACCCAGCAACCGGCTCCGGTCGGAGTCATGCGGTCCGTCTTGGAAGGACATTTGAGCACATGAACATCGTCTTGATCGGCTATCGCGGAACGGGCAAGAGCAGTATCGCCAAGGTCCTGGCGGAACGCCTGAAATGGCCGCTCATCTCCACGGACGCCGAGATCGTGAAAAAGGCCGGGCTCGCCGTCCCCGAGATCATTCAAAAACGAGGATGGGACTATTTCCGGGACGTGGAATCCAAGATCTGCCAGCGGGTGGGGGCCAAGGACCGGACCCTCATCGACACCGGCGGGGGCGCCGTGCTCCGCAAGGAGAACGTGGACGCGCTACGGCAGCGCGGGCGCGTGTTCTGGCTCACCGCGGAGGTCTCCACCATCATGGAACGGATCAAGCACAGCAAGGAGCGGCCCTCGCTCACGCAGAAGAAAAGCTACGTCGACGAGGTGGAGGATGTCCTGAAGGAGCGCCTTCCGCTCTACAAGGCCGCCTGCGACCAGATCATCCCCACCGACGACCGCACCATTGAAGAGATCGCGGACGAGATTCAAAGCAAAATGTAGCGGGTCATTTCGACGGGACGATGCGGAACCGCAGCGTTCCCAGTTGGCTGGCGTCGGTGATCTTCTCCCCGATGTGGATTTTCAACTTGTATTCGCCAGGGACCCAGCCCTCCTTGGGCTTCTGGAATTCGATGAACCCGCTGTCCTGCGACGTCTGCAGGTAAACGCCTACCTCATGCAGCAACTGGTCCTCGGCCCGGCCGGAGCCTTTCGCCAGAAACAGCTGGCCGAGGATGTGCGCCGGGTTCTCCCTCGGGAGGACATCGAACACCATAAAGACGGCTTCCACGTCGGGCTTGAATGTGGTGCTGGGGTTGACCGGCTTGTAGCGGTCCGTCTGGAACGCGTCCTTGGATTCCTTGTACCCGTGAGCCAACGCGAGGTTCGTGAAGAAACCGGAGGGCGGGAGATCCAGCGCCTTCACATCAGCGCCAGCGGAGGATTGGGCTAATGCTGTAGGCAGCGCCGGCCCGCCGGCCAGCAAGGCCGCCCCGCACAGCCCCGCGGCCGTCTTCCGCACGATGACGTTCCAATCGGCGATCACGGGAAAATTCTACCAACAGCGTCGGGTCAATGCAATCCGCCTCCAGTCTTCACCCCTTGCAAAGGCCCGTCATCTCGGCTCCCTTGAGTTCGCGCCACTGGCCCGGTTGCAGGTCATCCAGCGTGACGGGCCCGACGGCGACGCGGACGAGACGCAGCGTGGGATGGCCCACCGCGGCGGTCATGCGGCGGATCTGGCGGTTCTGCCCCTCGCACAGGGTGACCCTGAGCCAGGCCGTCGGCACGGACTTGCGGAACCGGATGGGCACCGGACGCGGCGGAAGGTCAGGGGCCTCCGCAAGCAACTCCACCTCAGCGGGCCTCGTCCGCCGGCCTTTGAGAAGCACGCCCCGGCGCAACGACGCCAGGGCCGCGTCGTCCGGTACTCGCTCGACCTGAACCAAATAGACCTTGGGCAGCTTGTGCCGGGGGTCCGTGATGCGATGCGCGAGTGTTCCATCCGAGGTCAGTACCAACAGGCCCTCCGTGTCGTAGTCCAGTCTCCCCGCTGGATAGACATCGGGGACGGAGATGAAATCCGCGAGCGTGGAATGGCCCTCAGGGTCGGTAAAGCACGACAGCACGCCGTAGGGTTTGTAAAACGCCAGGGTGCGGGCGGCGGTCACGGGAGGACGGATTTCGATGGCGCCGTCACCCGCATCACGAACACGTACAGCACGCACAGCAGGACGGCGAAGCCGCCGACCAGCCACGAGCGCTCGCGCAGCACCTGCACAAGCAGCGCCGGATCGTTGATAAGGTCCGGCCGATCGCCCAACAGCTTTCCGCCGAACCAGGCCAGCACCCAGCACCACAGCCCCGCCCCGGCGATCGTCATCGCGCTGTACAGACCGAACGGCATGCGCACGAGGCCAGCCGGGATGCCGATCAAGTGGCGGACAACCGGGACCAGCCTGGCGAAGAAGACTCCCCCGGCTTCATATCGAGCAAGCCAGCGCTCGGCCCGGAGCAGCTTGTCCTCCGGGCAGAAGACGTATCGGCCGTACCGCACCAGCAGCGGCCGCCCCAGCCACCGGGCCATCCAGTAAGTGAATGCCGCGCCGAGGTAGCTCCCGACCGTTCCCGCGAGCACAACACCCCAGAAACTATATCGGCCCTGAGCCGCCCAGTAGGCAGCGGGGGGAATGACGATCTCGCTGGGAATGGGGATGACGGAGCTCTCCATCGCCATCAGGATAATGATCCCGGGATACCCCCAGTCATGGACCCACTGGAACCAGATGCCGACCCACTGTTGCATAGGTGGGCGATTCTACCCAGCCTCGCGTCCCAATACCAGCACCGTCTGCGTCCCAGTTGATCGGGGCCCGCGAAGCTCCTATAATCTGGCCGCGCCGTGGATCATGCCCGTCGCGGGAGGAGGCCGCAGAGCCATGAAAGTGCGCTTCTGGGGAACAAGGGGATCGATCGCCACGCCGGGGCTGAGCACCAATCACTTCGGCGGCAATACCTCCTGCGTGGAGCTGACGACCGCCAAGGGCGACCGGCTGATCTTCGACTGCGGCACCGGCGCGCACCCGCTCGCCGTCGAGCTGGCGGCGAAGGGCAAGAAGCCGATCCACTCGAACATTCTCCTGGGGCACACGCACTGGGACCACATCCAGGGCTTCCCGTTTTTCACCACCGCGTTCGAGCAAGGCAATTCCGTCGCGATCTACGGCCCGGAGGGCAGCCGGCGCTCGCTGCACGACGTGCTCGCCGGCCAGATGGAGTTCACCTACTTCCCCATCGAGCTCAGCCAACTGCCAGCCGAGATCACCTACCACGATCTGACCGAGGGCATCCATAAGATCGGCGGCGCGCGGGTCGCGACGCAATTTCTCCACCACCCCGCCATGACGCTGGGATACCGAGTCGAAGCCGACGGCGTGGCGGTCGTCTACCTGGTCGATCACGAGCCGTTCTCCGACCAGCTCTGGCGAGCCGACGCCGAGCCGGGCCGCATCGAGTCCATCCTGCACGAAGGAGACCGCCGCCACGCCAAGTTCATGGCCGACGCCGATCTCGTGATTCACGACGCCCAGTACACGCCCGAGGAGTACGTCTCGAAGAAAACATGGGGGCACAGCACATTCGAATACGTCGTGGAAGTCGCGGCCGCGGCGGGCGTCAAGCGGGTCGCGCTGACCCACCACGACCCGGACCATAACGACAAGTTCGTCGCGGAGATGGAACGCCGGGCCCGCGCGCTGGCCTCGCAGCGGAGCGCCGCGCTGGACGTCTTCTGCGCCTACGAAGGCTGCGAGCTCGTCCTGGAGCCGCGGCCCGCCTTGAAGCCGTTCATGACGCCGGACCCCTTCCAGGCATCCGTCGCGCAGCGCAGCTTCCGCATCCTCGTCGTGGACGACGAGCCTGACATCCGCACCATGGCCGTCCTGGCGCTCAAGCAGGATCAGCACACGGTGATCGAGGCGAGCAGCGGCCCGGAGGCGCTCCGGATGATCGACGAGCAGATGCCGGACCTCGTGGTGATGGACTTCAGGATGCCCGGCATGGACGGCATCGAAGTGGTGAAGACCCTGCGCGCGAAGCCCGAGACCCTGCGCCTGCCGATCCTGATGCTCACCGCCATGACCGATGAGGCCAGCACGCGCGCCGGCTTCGCCGCCGGGGTGACCGACTACGTGGCGAAGCCCTTTTCGATCCCCCAGCTCACCGCGCGCGTCCGCGCCTGTCTGGCCCGCACCGCATCGGGTAACGCGAACACCGTGCCGATCAAACCTGCGCTGGCCTGTCTTGATCTGGAAGGGGTGCTGGTCCCCGAAGTCTGGATCAACGTCGCGGAGAAGACCCGCATCCCCGAATTGCGCCTGACGACGCGGGAGGAGCCGAACTATGACCTGCTCATGAAGCGCCGCATCAAGATCCTGGCCGAGCACAAGCTGAAGTTGCAGGACCTCCAGGAGGTGATCGCCATGATGGCGCCGGTGGACGGCGCAAAGGACTTCCTGGCGTGGCTGCGGGCGCGGTGCCAGGTGCTCATCCTCTCGGACACCTTCGCCCAGTTTGCGGCCCCGCTGATGCGGCAACTCGACTACCCGACCATCTTCTGCAACACCCTGGAGGTGGAGCCGGACGGCCGGATCGTGGACTACCGCCTGCGCCTGCCGGACCAGAAACGGGCCTCGGTGCTGGCCCTGAAGGACCTCAATTTCCGCGTCGTCGCCGTGGGCGACTCCTACAACGACACGTCCATGCTCATGGCCGCCGACGCCGGCATCTTCTTCCGCCCACCTGCCTCCATCACCAAGGAGTTTCCGCAGTTCCCGGTCACGCAGACCTACAACGAGTTGAAGACGCAGTTCAGCCGACTCGCCGGCCTATAGCCTGGAACGGCGGGAGGATTCGTGCCAGCTATGGAAGAGCCACCGCCCGTCCCGTTTTTCCAGGACGCCGGTCTCCCGTAGCTCCAACAACATGCGGGTTTCGCCCTGCGGGCTCGGCAGGATACGCGTGTAATCGAGTTCCATCGAGAACCAGGCGACATCGCCGCGCGTCCAGACCTTCAGTTCCTTGACCGCAATCTCCAGCCTGGTCACCGACTGGAACTCGGTGCGGAGTACCGGCTCCAGTTGGGCCCACCCGACGAACTTCAGACCCATGATCCCGTAGGAGACGATGTCGGGGTCCTTGAGAAAGAGACGCGCCATCCCTTCCAGGTCGCACCGTTCATTGGCGAGCACCGACTCACGCACCACCGCTTCAGGCGTCGAAAGGGGCGTAGCGGGCTCCCCGGACGCCATCCCCTGACCCGTAAAGAACGCCGCCATGACCACCAGGCTCCACACTCCATACCGCATGATTCTTCTCCTCAACGTTGTCCGCCGCTCCCTTCTCTGAGCATCCGCAAAAGATGGTCCATGTCGGCCGGCGGCGGGACCGTGTACTCGAGGTATGTGCCGCTCACGCGCCACGCTCAGCCCAGCACGATGTGGATCTGATGCACAGCGCCGTCGTCGACGAGTGGAATATTGACGCTGCCGGCCAGCGGCTTGCCATCCAGTTCAGTCAGAGCTACGCCGCGGCTGACGCCGCGCGGATTGTCCACCGAGATGTCATAGAGCGCCGAGTGATACCGAAAGCGGATGGAGTACCCGGGCCAGGTTCGTGGGATGCACGGATCGATGCAGAGCGCCGCGCCGCGCACGCGGAACCCGAGAATCCATTCCATGCCCGCGCGATAGAGCCAGCCCGCCGCACCCGTGTACCAGGTCCATCCGCCGCGCCCGACGTGTGGAGGCTCGGCATAGACGTCGCCCGCAACTACGTAGGGCTCGACTTTGTAACGCTGCACCTTCGCTCGCGAGGTGGTGTGGGTGACTGGATTCAGCATCCGAAACAGCTCGCCCGCCTTATCACCGTCGCCGAGCGCCGCGAAGGCCATCACCGTCCACACGGCAGCATGCGTGTAGTGGCCGCCGTTTTCACGGATGCCGGGCACGTACCCTTTGATGTAGCCGGGATCAAGCGGCGTGCGGTCAAAGGGCGGCGTGAAGAGCACAACCAGCCCCTCCGGCCGGCGCACCAGGTGCTGCTCGACGGCGGCCATGGCACGCGCTCCGCGACCCGGTTCTGCAGCGCCGCTGATGACTCCCCAGGACTGAGCGATGGAGTCAATGCGGCACTCCGGGTTTGTGGCGGAACCGAGCGCGGTGCCGTCATCAAAGTACGCGCGCCGGTACCAGTCGCCGTCCCACGCTTCCCGCTCGAGCGCCGCTTTGAGCGCACTGACGTGGAGCCGCCAAGTCTCCGCGCGCTTGTGCTCGCCGCGCGCGGCCGCAATTTTGGCAAATTCCCAGAGAATCGTGTGCAGGAACCAACCCAGCCAGACGCTTTCTCCCTTCCCCTGCTGGCCGACCCGGTTCATGCCGTCGTTCCAGTCGCCTGTGCCCATCAGCGGGAGGCCGTGGTTGCCGACGGCGAGGCTGCGATCCAGCGCTCGCGCGCAATGTTCAAAGAGTGTCGCGCGAGTCTCCGACACACGCGGCTGAAAGTACGATTCATGTTGTCCCTCGGCCAGCGCATCGCCTTCCAAAAATGGGACGACTTCGTCCAGCACCGTCCTGTCGCCGGTGGCTTCAATGAAGTGGATGACGGCGTATGGCAGCCAGAGAAGGTCGTCGGAGATGCGCGTGCGCACGCCGCGTCCCGAGGGTGGATGCCACCAGTGCTGGACATCCCCCTCGGTGAACTGGCGCGCGGCGGCGCGCAGCAGATGCGCGCGCGCGACGTCGCGTGTCGCGACGCTGAGGGCCATCACATCCTGGAGCTGGTCGCGGAAGCCATACGCGCCACTCACCTGATAGAACGCCGCGCGCGCCCAGACACGGCAGGCCAGCGTCTGGTAGAGCAGCCAGCGATTCAGCAGCACATCCATGGCTCGCTCGGGTGTGGTGATCTGTACGGCGCCCAGCACGTCGTCCCACCGGTCGGTGACGTCACGCAAGACTCCGTTCAGGTCTGCAGCGCGATAGCGGCCGAGCAACTCGCGCACGTGTTCCCAACTGTCCGTCTGACCTAGGAACCACACAATTTCCGCACGCGCGCCGGGAGGCAACTCAAGCGAAGTTTGCAGCGCGGCGCATGGATCGAGACCTGCGCCCACCTTTCCAGACAGGTGAACGCCTCGTTCAAGCGCCGCGGGACGTTCGGGCGTGCCGTTGCGACCCAAAAACTCTGAGCGGTCGCCCGTCCAGGACGTCTGCCGCCCGGCAAGATCCGAAAAGGCAATGCGCCCGCCAAACTCACCGCCCCACGCGCTCCGCGCAAGGAGCGCGCCCGTCTGCGCATCGACCTCCGTGATGATGTACGGCGCCGAGGCGCTGCGGGAGCTGCCCAGCACCCACTCGGCGTACGCGGTCACCGAGAGGCGACGGGAGCGGCCCGAATCATTCTGCAGGATGAGCCGGGAGATCTTGATCGGGTCTTCAGACGGGACGAATTGCATCAGCTCAATCAGGATGCCGTGCGAGCCATGCTGAAAGCGGCTGTAGCCCTGCCCGTGGCACGCCATATACGGCGCCGTGTCATCGCGAATCGGCAGCGCCGTGGGACTCCACACCTCACCTGTGCTGTCATCGCGGATGTAGATGGCTTCTCCGGGCGGGTCGGACACGGGATCGTTTGACCATGGCGTCAGCTGGTTGTCGTGGCTGTTGAGCGACCAGGTGAAGCCTGAGCCCGATTCCGACACGAGGAAGCCAAACGATGGATTCGCGATGACGTTGATCCACGGCCGGGGCGTGCGCAGGCCTTCGCCAAGGACGGTGACATATTCCCGGCCATTCTCCGCGAAGCCGCCAAGGCCGTTAAAGAATTCGAGGTCCGGCACAGGCGGCGTAACATCCAGACGTTTGCCCTGGCGCAACGGTCGAGGGGCCGGAGGTTCCGCTGCTTCGGTGCGCTGCGACCGAGTGACCTGCTCGGACAATGTGCCCCGCCGGCTGAGCAGCACCACCCGCGCGACAGTTTGCAGCAGCGTACGGTCCTGCACAGAGACCAGGTCTGCCCGCAGGAGGACAATCTTGCCGCGTACGCCGCTGGTGTCCGGGGAAAGCCGCAGCTGGCTGCCGCGCACGAGCGCTTCCAGGGAGCCCTGCAGCTCCTGTCCATACGACGGCGGCTTTTCATTCATAATGACCACGTCGGCGGACAACTGCTTCATACGCCAGTATTCATGCGCGCGGAGCAATTGCCGGACGATCTCGACATCCTGCGCGTCGTCGATGCGCGCCAGCACAATGGGCAGATCGCCGGAGATGCCGTGGGCCCACAGTGCGGAACGGTCCAGCGTGCGCCGGCTGAGCACATCCGAGGACGGCCGTAGCGATGCGTCTGAGTACAGCACGGCATTGGCCAGTCTCTGGAACACCTGGCGGAACGGTCCAGGGGCGGAACGGTCCAGCGTGCTCCGGCTGAGCACATCCGAGGACGGCCGTAGCGACGCGTCTGAGTACAGCACGGCATTGGCCAGTCTCTGGAACACCTGCGCTTCGTCATGACCGATACCCAGATGGTGAAGTTGGACTTGCGCCTGCGTCCAAGCCAGCGCCATGGTGCGCTCAAACACTCTCGGGTCACGGTATTTGTCCGCCAGATTCAGGACCTGCTCGCGGGTGGGAGCGACGATCGTGACAAACACAACGCGCGCGGTGGTGCCTGGCGGGATGCGCACCGTGCGCCGCAGGCTCATGACGGGGTCGAGGACGGACCCGACGGTGTTCGAGAGTGGCCGTCCGTCCATCATCGAGACGGGATTGCGGACGTGCTGCCCGCGTCCGAGGAACCGCGCGCGGTCCGTTTCGAATTGCACGTCCCCCTCGGTCTCGCCTTCCACAACGACCACGTGGGCGAGGTACACGGCCGTTTCCTTTTCCGATTGCCGGCGGCGCGTCGCAAGCAG
>CAZMPH010000049.1:0-2793 GCA_964568195.1 uncultured Nitrospirales bacterium
GAAGCACGGCGCGATCGTGTACGTGGACGAGATCGTCGAGGCCCGCAAGGACACGACCGTCATCATCCACCCGCTCAGCGACGACCGCCGCCTCCTGCCCATCGAGAAGAAGGGCCAGATGATCGAGGCGGTGGACGACTTCCTCCTCGTCATCTCCTACAACCCCGGCTATCAGAGCGTGCTGAAGGACCTGAAGCAGAGCACCAAGCAGCGCTTTATGGCGATCGAGTTCACCTATCCCCCGCGCGACCTGGAGGTCCGCATCATCGAGCGCGAGGCCGGAGTGGACAAGGAAATGGCGGTGGGGCTCGTCACGGTGGGGGAGAAGGTCCGCAACCTCAAGAATCATGGCCTGGAAGAAGGTGTCAGCACGCGCCTACTGATCTACGCGGGCGAGTTGGTGGGGAAGGGCGTCAGTCCTCAGGCGGCCTGCGAAGCGGCGATCATCCGGCCGATCACGGACGATGCCGACATGCAGCGCAGCCTGCGGGAAATCGTGACGGCTGTCTTTTGAAGGTGGTGCGAATGGGTGCCGACAAACAGAAAAAGAAACCGAACGACGCTCCCTCAGGGGAAGCCTCAAAGGCACTCGATCCGGAGGAAGCGAAACGGCAGGCTTTCCGGAAGCTGAAGCCGGTCGGGCCGGTTATGAAGCCGCTGACTCCGGAAGAGATACAGGATTTTTTGAACGATCCGGAAATAAAAGAGCGCGATCACCTGCGTGATGCGCTGCCCAAGGGCGCGGCAGTCGACGATCAAGATGAGTTCTAAGGGGTGGGCGGCTCTTTCGGGGCCTGGTGTCGCAGGGCTCGCCCCTTGTCGGGCGTAGGATCGGTGACCAGCCCGTACGTTGTCCTTCCTTCATGGTCTTCCGGCAGATACTCGGTGATCGGAAGACCATCCTCGCGGACGAACAGCAGGCAGTGGCAGTACTTGTAGATCTGCATCTCGTCGCAGGCGCAGATCCAGCGGCGTAGCTTCGCTTCGGCCTTCTTGTCAGGATAGAAATTGCAGGGGCAGAGCGGCCGGCCGAACTCGTCCACGTGGGCGGCCAGCCCGTTGACCACCGCCTCCGTCACGGCCGGATTGGGGTGCATGGCCGTGCCGGACTTCTCCGCGAAGCCCTTCACGAACTTCCGCATCTTCTCGAGGCTCTTCTCGCTGGGCTCAGGCATGGCCGCATTCTAAGCGTGAAACCCGGTCGAGTCAATTCTGTTCGCGGAACCCCTGTGCTATAATCGTGCCCTATTAATTTAGGGGAGGGGGCCCACCACCCGTTGCATTCGACGGAGCAACGGGTACCCGCGCCCCTCCCGCACCCACTTATGACATCCGAAAACCTTGTCAATAAATTGACCGCCTGGCTGGCCGAGGACCTGGATCGAGGGGCCGCGGCGAGCCTTGCCGGGCGTCTGGCGGGTTCGGGCCAGGGCCCGGCCGTCCTCGAACTGCTCACCGAATTGCGGGAGAACTCCAGAAAAGCGGCGTCCGCCGCCGTTGACGCCCTCTCGGAAGTCCTGGACGTTCTGTCTCCCGATGAGCTTGTCTCCTGGATCGATCTGGTCGTCTCGCTCAGCGAACGATCCGGGGCCATCGCGTTGAAGGCGTGCCGGGAGAGTCCCGCCGTGCTGCGCGAACTGCCTGCGTCTTCCCGCCGGGCGGCGTTGACGGTGGCGCTGGAGCTGGCGGAGCAGGACGCGCCCATGGCCTACGAAGGATTGTTGCGGGCTGGAGGGGTCATCGCGGCGGCGGGGGCCGATGCATTGCCGGCCTGGGCGCAGACCGGGGCCGACCTCACCAAGTGGGACGGCGTGCTGGGGATCGAATATTTCCGGCGGGGACCGGACATCCTGCGCGTGCTTTCCGGCGAAGACCTCAAGGCCTGGGCCGGCGTCAGCGCCAAGCTCGTGACGCTCAACAGTCTGGGCAAGCCCGACTACATGGCGGCGCTGGCCTTCTTCCGGACGAGCCCGGCGCTGTTGGAAGACCTGGCCTCGCTGGCGGTGCGCAGGCGGGTGCTCGCGCTGAGCAATCAGCTGGCGAATAGTTCCCCCGAGCTGGCCATCGAGTTTCTCGGAGAGGCCCCTGGTCTGCTGCGGCGGATCCGGGATGCGGCCTGGCAGGAGCGGGTGCTCCAGTACGGCGTCCTGGTGGCAGAGCAGGATGCGGCGACGGCTCTGGCGTACCTGCGGCGCGCTCCCGAAGTGATCGAGCTGGCGGATCCCGATGCGCCCACTCTCGCCGATCGGTTCGACAAGTGGTATCGCGGCGGCATGGAGGTGCTGGCCTACAATCCCGAGGCGGCGCGCGCCTACTTCGCGATCGAGACCAGGAAGGCGCTGGAGGCGCTTGAGGAAGCCGCAAGCGGCGTGGCCTTGCGGAGCGTCGCCCGCATGCTCAAACTGTTCGCGGAGGGGCTGAGCGGACAGCCGGTGACGATCCGCCCGCTTGATGAAAGCGGCGGTGGGGGGACGGTCCCTCAGACCAGAGCGTCTTCCGACGGCGCGACGATCTTCCTGCCGGCGCGGATACGCCGCTACCCGTCGAAGGACGACAATCTCCGTTTCTACAAGGTGCTGACCGCCCACGAGGCCGGCCACCTGGAGTACGGAACGTACGCGCTCCCGATGGAGCGCCTGGCCGACCTGGCCTCGCAGGCCTCGCTCCGCTACGGGCGCGCCGCGGCTTCGCCTCCCGCGTCCCTCGACGAGTTTTTCCGGCTCTACCCGAATCCGCTGTTGATCCGCGACCTCTGGGTGATGGCCGAGGACGCGCGCGTCGAAGCCTGCCTGA
>CAZMPH010000049.1:2803-14371 GCA_964568195.1 uncultured Nitrospirales bacterium
GCGGAATATCCGGGCTTGCGGCGCGACATGGAAGCCGTGGCGCGGGAGGAGGTCACCGGGCGATCGCTGACTCACGGCATGTCAGTCCGCGAAATGGTCGTCGAGCTGCTGCTGGAAATGTCGGCCGGAGACCCGGAAGAAGTCCGGGTACCGGTGGCGTTAGAGGATGTGGTCGGCCGCGCCTGGGCGCTCCTGCGCGCGGTCGCCCGGCCGCAGGCGACCGCCGAGGACGTCATCCGCGCGGTGCATCGTGCCTACGTGCTGATCGAGGAGCTCACGGCGGAGGAGATGCCGGCCTCTCCCGGTGGGACGTCCGGGGACGCCGATCAAGCATTGGAGCCTCCGGCCGGTGAAGAGCAGGGCGGAGCCTATCGGCCGCTGACGACGCCGGCCCATCGCGGCGCGATGGATGCGGAGCGCGTGCGGGAGCAGGAGAGTGGTGCGGTCGCGGGCCAGGCCGAATCGGGCGTTCAGGAGCAGGACGGCCTGCCGGGCGAGCCGTCGGTTACGGGCGGATCACGATCCGAAAAGGGGCCGCGCGTGTTGCGCGACGCGGCGGCGGTTCCCGCGTCGATGGAAGGGCGGAGCGGATCGTCCCCGCTGGCGGAGGACGTGACTGTGGTGCCGGACGAGAGCGCGGGTCGCGTGCTGCCGGCGATTCCCGGAACGCGGACGTTCCTCTATGACGAATGGGACGGTCGGATCCAGGACTATCGCACGCGCTGGTGCCGGGTCGTCGAACAGATCGCGCCGGAGGGCTCGGACGGGTTTCTCGAACAGACGCGGAGCAGGTACGGCGGGGTGGTGAGCCTGATCCGCCGCTACTTCGAGGGCATCCGCCCGCCGGCGCTGAGGCGGGTGCACCGCCAGGCCGACGGCGAGGAAGTGGATATCGAGGCTGTCGTGGAATCACTGGTCGAGCGGAAGGCGCGCGCCGGTCCGTCGGAGTTTGTGTACATCCGACGGGACCGCAAGGAGCGGGACGTGGCCGCGGTGTTTCTCGTGGACCTGAGCGGCTCGACGGGGCAGCAGATCGGGCCGGGCGGCGCGCGCATCATTGACGTCGAAAAAGAGGGGCTGGTGCTGTTGTGCGAAGCGCTGGAGGCGATCGGCGATCAATACGCGGTGTACGGCTATTCCGGGCAGTCTCGCAACGATGTCCAGATTCTCGTGCTGAAGGACTTCGACGAACGGTACGGGCCGCAGGTCTGGCGGCGCATCGACGCCGTCCGCCCGCTGGTGCAGAACCGCGACGGCGCGGCGATCCGGCACGCCCTGCATCGCCTGTCGGAGCGCGCCGCGCGGATCAAGCTCATGGTGATGCTGAGCGACGGCCGCCCGCTGGACGATGCGTATCAGGACGAGTACGCGCTGGAAGACACGAAAGCGGCGTTGCGCGAAGCGAGGGCCGGCGGCGTGCATCCCTTCTGCATCACGGTGGATCGCGAGGCGCGGGGCTATCTCGAACGGATGTACGGGGACGTGTGCTACCTGATCATCGATCGGGTCGAGAGCCTGCCGGAACGGCTGCCTCGGATCTACAAGACGCTGACGACCTGATGATGGATCGCATGGCACCAGACACCGGCGAGCCAGAAAGCGAGCGTCCGGCTCCGCCGGCGCAAGCGCGGGGCTCGGGGGCATCGGAGCCTATTCCGATGGGCGCACGGGCCCCCGCTCAAGAGGTTCCGAAGTGGGTCTACAAGCTGTTCACGGGCCACGCCTATCCCTATGTGCGGCGGCAGGCGAAATTCGCAAAGACCGCCCAGCCCGGAGAAGACCGGCCGGAGCCCACGCCCGACGAGATCAAGGCCAAGTTCTGGGAAGTCTACCCTCAATGCTGGTTGAAGGTCCTGCAGGAGATCAAGACCGGGATGATCGTCAGTTTCATCGAGTTAGGTAAGTATGAGGCGGGGACGTTCCAGGAACTGCTCGATCATCCGGAGGAGTTTCTGGCGAAGACATACGGCAAAAAGAAGATCAAGCTGAATTTTTATCTCGGCGAGAATTTCGTGTGCACCCAAAATTTCAAAGTGGCCGGGTGGACCTCGCACGAAGACGACGACGGTGGAGGGGAAGACGTTAATCGTTAATCGTTAAACGTGAAGAAAGAAGTCAGGAAATTCTTACGATTAACGAATAACGTTTAACGATTACACGGGAGCAACCAGTGGGACGTGAAAAAATCACGGTAATCGGAGCCGGCAACGTGGGCGGGACGACGGCGCAGCGCCTGGTGGAAAGCGGGCGGTACAACGTCGTGCTGCTGGACGTCGTCGAGGGGATTCCGCAGGGCAAGGCGTTGGATCTCATGCAAGCCGGCGCGCTGGTCGGATCCGGCGGGCATATCGTCGGCACGACGGATTACAAGGCGACGGCCGGCTCCGCTCTCGTCGTGATCACCTCGGGCGTCCCCCGCAAGCCGGGGATGAGCCGCGAGCAGCTGCTGGAGATCAACGCCAAGATCGTCCGGGACGTCGTGACGCAGGCGGCCGCGAACTCGCCGGACGCGATCCTCGTGGTAGTCACCAATCCGCTCGACGTCATGACGTACGTCGCCCACAAGGTCAGCAAGTTCCCGCGCGAGCGGGTGGTGGGGATGGCAGGCGTGCTGGATTCGGCCCGGTTCCGTGCCTTCATCGCGGCGGAGCTCAATGTGTTGGTGGAGAACGTGCAGGCCATGGTGCTCGGCGGGCACGGTGACTCGATGGTGCCGCTGATCCGCTACACGACGGTCGCGGGGAAGCCCCTGAACGAATGCCTGCCCAAAGACCGCATCGACGCTCTGGTGAAGCGCACGCAGGACGGCGGCGCCGAGATCGTGGCGCTCCTCAAGACGGGCAGCGCCTATTACGCCCCGTCGGCCTCCATCGTCGAGATGGTCGATGCCATCATGCTGGACAGCAAGAAAATCCTGCCCTGCGCCGCGCTGTGCAAGGGCGAATACGGCGTGGACGGCCTGTTCGTCGGCGTGCCGGTGAAACTGGGCCGGCGCGGGGTCGAGGAGATCGTCAAACTCTCGCTGACCGCCTACGAGCAGACGGCTCTCGCGCAGTCCGCGGCGGTGGTGAAAGAACACTGCGATCTCGTGGACCGCTATCTGTAGCGCCCCCGCGGTCCTTGACAATCAGCGCTCTGTCCTTAATAATTGGCCCGTAGCAAACAGCTAATGAATCGTACGGTTACACACGCACCGAATCATTAACCCCAGGAGCAGATAATGGAGTTCAAAGCTGACGAGTTGATCATCCTGTTGATGCGGTGGATTCACTTCTTCTCGGGCGTGACCTGGATCGGGCTCCTCTATTACTTCAACATCGTCCAGGTTCCATTTATGAAAGAGACCGACGCAAGCACCAAGAGCGGCGTGGTACAGAAATTAGTGCCGCGGGCGCTCTGGTGGTTCAGGTACTCGGCGTTGGTGACAGTCCTGTCCGGGCTCATCATCGTGTGGTCGCATTTCACGCACGGCCATGGCCACGGGATTTTTGAAACGTCGTGGGGGATCTCGATCGCCATCGGGGGCGGGCTCGGAATCATCATGTTCCTGAACGTCTGGCTCCTCATCTGGCCGAACCATAAGGTTGTGATCCGGATGACCACCGAGGCTGCTGCGAACAAAACCGCGCCGCCTCCGGAGATGGCCAAACATGCGCGGGTGGCCTTTCTGGCGTCACGAACGAATTTCGTGCTCTCGTTTCCAATGCTCTTTTTCATGGCGACTGCAAGCCATTACCCGCTGTTCTGAGGTGACTCCCGGCGATTCCCGTGCTGTCCGTCAACCCTGCCGCGAAAAGGAAGGAGCGGTGCGCATGACTCTGAAAACCTGTGCGCGTTTTGGTGCGATTGTTGTCGTCGCATTGGGGATGCTGTTGGTGCTGAATCCGCAGAGCAGCTTGAGTGAAGAGCCGAACATTGCCCTTGGTCAGCTTCCGAACGTGCCGATCCCGCCGCATAACCTCCAGTTTGCCGCCAAAGTGGAACTCGGCAAGCTCCTGTTTTTCGACCCGCGCCTCTCGAAGGATGGCACCGTCAGTTGCGCGAGCTGCCACGTGCCGGCGGCCGGCTTCGCCGATCCGCGTCAATTTTCCCTGGGGGTAGGCGGCAAGCAGGGTGGACGTAATGCCCCTCCGGCCATCAACGCGGCGTATAACCAGTTGCAGTTCTGGGATGGCCGCGCGGGATCGCTGGAAGAGCAGGCGCTCGGGCCGATCCAGAACCCGATCGAAATGGCGGAGACTCTCGAGGGGGTCGTCAAGAAGCTCAGCAAAGTCAAGCCATACCAGGTGCGCTTTCGCGCGGTGTTCGGTGAGGACGTTTCCCCGGACGGAATCGCGATGGCCATCGCCGCGTTCGAGCGGACTTTGATCTCCACGAATTCCCCGTTCGATCGATATGTTGCCGGCGATAAAAAGGCCCTATCGGACTCGGCGCAACGCGGGCTTGCGCTGTTTGCCGGGAAGGCCCGCTGTGTGCTCTGCCACAACGGCCCCAATTTTACTGATAACAAGTTCCACAACATCGGCGTTCCTCAGACCGGTCCGCAGAAAGAAGATGCCGGCCGTTATGCCGTCACCAAGCGTGAGTCGGATCGAGGCGCCTTCAAGACGCCGTCCCTGCGCAGCGTGGCGCTGACCGCTCCCTACATGCACCAGGGGGGATTCAAGACGCTCGAGGAGGTTATGGAGTTTTACAACAAGGGCGGCGAATCGGTAGCCGGGAAGGATACGCTCATGAGCGCCCTGAAGCTGACCGATCAAGAGAAGAAGGACCTTGCGGAGTTCATGAAAAGCCTGAGCGGGGATTTGAATGTCACCGCTCCGAAGCTTCCATAGCAGTGAACTCTTCTACCTGGAGGTATGACTGATGGATAAAGCGTTGAAGCCATGCGTAGCGGAGTTCATCGGCACCTTTGCCTTGTGTTTCATCGGGGCGGGGTCCATCTGCATCGCGCAGCTCATGGAAGGGAAGGTCACCAATGCGGGACTGGTGGGCATCGCGCTCGCACATGGATGCGTCCTGGCGGTGATGATTTCGGCTCTGGGCCACATCTCAGGGGGCCATTTCAACCCCGCAGTGACGGTGGGTGCCTTGGTGGGAGGAAAGATCAAGGTACCAATGGCCGGCGCGTATATCGTTACCCAGTTGGTCGGAGGTGCGGTGGCTGGATTTTTACTCTTGCAGGTTTTCCCGGCGTCGGTGTGGAAGCCGGTGAACCTGGGGACGCCCGGGCTAGGGGCCGGAGTCACGTATGGAACCGGCATCCTGGTGGAAATGATCTTGACGTTCTTCCTCGTGATGGTCGTCTACGGTACCGCTATTGATGACCGCGGAACCTGGAAGGCCATCGCGGGATTCGGAATCGGGTTCACCGTCCTGTGCGATATCCTGATGGGCGGCCCATTGACTGGGGCCTCCATGAACCCGGCTCGAACCTTCGGCCCGGCGTTAGCTGCCGGCTACTGGGACAATCATATTGTCTATTGGATCGGGCCCCTGTTAGGCGGGGCCCTGGCCGGACTGGTTTACGGGAGATTCCTCATCAAGCCATAGAGTTAACGTAGCCTACAAGGGCCGGCGACGTAGAGGCCACGTGGCCTCTTAGTGATCTTGCCGAGAGCACGTAACCCCGCATGGCTCAAAGGGCCTAGGCAGGTTTCGCTATTGAGGCCTAGCCTCCAGACGAGGCTTGACTCCCTGAAGGTTCTCCCTTATAGTAAGCCGACCATTCTGGTCGGAGGTAGGTTTTTCAGTGTTGAAAGAAGCTCGAATAATTAAGGACTTTGGTCCACATCCATGGGAAATCGGCCCCTACCTGAAAGCAGGGGGCTATGAAGCCTTGAAAGCCTGTGCCACGAAGTGGACCCGGGACGAGATCATCGCCGAGATCAAAAAAGCCGGCATGAGGGGTCGCGGCGGCGCTGGGTTCCCGACCGGAATCAAGTGGGAAAAGGTGTTGCACCACCGCATACCCGAGCACTACTTTGTCTGTAACGCCGGCGAGCACGAGCCGGGGACGTTCAAAGACCGGCACCTGCTTAAGACCAATCCGCACCAGTTGCTGGAAGGGGCGTTGATCGCCGCCTATACCGTCAAGGCCAAGGCCGCGTTCATCTACGTGAACCACGAGTATGTCGAGGAGCTCGCGAATCTCCGGCGGGCCGCGGAACAGGCGCGCGCGCATGGGTTCATGGGCAAGAACGTCCTCGGCACGGGCGCCGATCTCGATATCGAGTTCGTGGAAGGGCAGGGCAGTTACGTGGCCGGGGAGGAGACCGCCATGCTGGAGTCCATGCAGGGCCGTCCCGCCATGCCGCGGCAGAAGCCGCCCTTCTACCCGACCGATTTCGGGCTCTACGGAAAGCCGACGCTGGTGAATAACGTCGAAACCCTGTGCAATATTCCTCCGCTCCTGCTGAACGGAGCAGCGTGGTTCACGCAGGTCGGCACGGAAAAAAGCCCAGGGACCATGCTCTTCTCGCTCAGCGGCGCGGTCAACCGGCCCGGCGTCTATGAGTTGCCGATGGGGACCCCGATCCGGACGCTGGTCTACGAGTGCGGCGGCGGCATTCCCGAAGGCCGGAAGGTGAAAGCCGTGTTTCCCGGCGGGCCGTCTTTCGCCATGCTGACGGCAGATCAACTGGATACGCCGATGGACTTTGAGAGCCTCAAGCACGCAGGGACCGGTCTTGGGTCGGCCGGGGTGATCGTCGTGGACGACCAGACCTGCATGGTGGCGACGGCGCTCAATTACACGAATTTCTTCAAGGTGGAGAGCTGCGGCCAGTGCCCCCCTTGCCGGATGGGAACGATCAACCTGGCGGCAGTGCTGCAAAAAATAGAGGACGGCGAGGGCACGGAAAAAGATCTCGCTTCCCTGCTGCAGCTCTGTGGATTTGTCAAAGGGCGTGGTTATTGTACTGTCGTAACGGGAGCCTCCGTGATCGGCGAGAGCACGCTTCGGCTGTTCCGCCGCGAGTTTGAAGAGCACATCGCGCAGAAACGGTGCCCGTTTAAGCCGGTGGCCGTCGCGAGCGGGGTGGCCTGAATGCCGCGGATCACGTTCGTCCATCCCCAGGGCCTGAGCGGCGAGGTGGAGCCGAATACCTCCATCCTAGAGGCGTCGAAGATCCTCGGTTTTCCGCTCACTCACGAATGTGGGGGGAACGCCTCCTGCACCACTTGCCGGGTGGAGGTGGAGAGCGGGGGGGAGAACCTCTCCGAGATCGATTTCGACGAGCAGGACCTGCTGGACCGGGAAAACTTGACCGAGGCTTTCAATCGGCTGGGCTGTCAGGCTAAAATACAAGGAGATGTCGTCGTCCGGGTCCCGTTGCAGAAGTTCGTCGGGCCGGCGGCGGAAGGAACCGTGACAGGGAATTCAATCAGCGTTTGATTCAATGTTTAATAAGGACCGGCCGCAGGGGCGGTCACAGCCAATAAGGAAGGAGAAGGGAGAATGGTTACAGTCACCGAGATGGCTCAGAAGAAGATCGGCGAACTGTTGCAGGAGGAAAAGGACGCCATCGGCCTGCGCGTCTACGTGAAGGGCGGTGGGTGCCACGGTTACCAATACGGCATGTCCTTCGAGACGAAGACGTCGGATGATGACACCATCATCGAGTCTGGCGGCGTGAAGGTGATCATGGATGCCCAGAGCGCCCCATTGCTGGCTGGTACTGAAGTGGATTACGTAGACAGCGTGCAGGGATCGGGCTTTGCGATCAAGAACCCGCAAGCTAAGACCACGTGCGGCTGCGGCAGCTCGTTCAGCGCGTAAGCGCGATGTTCTCAACGTAGGGGCGCGCGGTCGTGCGCCCCTACGTGTTCCCTCCATGACTACCGTCCGGCTCACCAAGCGGCTCGAATTCAGCGCCTCGCATCGCTACCACAACCCTGCCTGGTCCGATGAGCGCAATAAAGCCGTCTTCGGCAAATGCAATAATCCCCATGGTCATGGGCATAATTACCTGCTGGAGGTCACTGTCGCCGGTGAGGTGGACCCGGTGACCGGCATGGTGGTCAACCTCTACGATCTCAAGCAGGTGCTGGAGAAAGTGCTCGTCGAGTTCGATCACAAAAATCTACAGGAAGACACGCCGTATTTTGCCGGGCGCATTCCGACCACCGAGAACCTGGCGGTGGTGCTGTGGGACAGAATCGCGGAACGACTGCAGGGGGCTCGGCTGACGACCCTTCGGCTGTTTGAAGAGGAGGATCTTTCCGTGGACTACGAAGGACGACGTATGGGGAACGCTTCGGAGATGTGCCTGACCCGCCGCTATCGGTTTGCGGCTGCCCATCGCCTGCACACAGAGGCGCTGTCGGAGCCGGAGAACCGGCGAGTGTTCGGCAAGTGCAACAACCCGAACGGGCATGGCCACAATTACACGCTGGAAGTCACCGTCCGGGGAGAGATCATCCCGGAGACGGGAATGGTCACCGACCTGGATCGCCTGGACAGGATGGTGGAAGAGCGGGTCCTCCGGCGGTTCGACCACCAGCACCTCAATTTCGATGAGGCGTTCGCCGGCAAGACCACGACGGGGGAAAATCTGGTGGTGCTGCTGTGGGATCTGCTGGAGAAGGCGATCCCCGCCGGGACGCTCCACAAAATCGGCCTGGTCGAGACTCGTGACAACCACTTCGAATATACAGGACCATCCAGGGAGCGGGTATCGTGAACGTGAAAAAGGACCTTGTCGGCACGGAAACGGACGAAATCCAGGCTCTGGTGGAACAACTGCTTGGCCTCCTGGGCGAGGATCCGACCCGCGAAGGCTTGGTGAAGACCCCTGAGCGGGTCGCCAAAGCGTTCCGTTTCTTGACGCAAGGCTATCAGCAGGACGTTGACGAGGTATTGAACGGCGCCCTCTATTCGGTCAAGTACGACGAGATGGTGCTGGTCCGCGACATTGACTTTTTCAGTCTCTGCGAGCACCACCTCCTGCCGTTTTACGGCAAGTGCCACGTCGCCTATATCCCCAACGAGCGCATTGTGGGTCTCAGCAAGATCCCGCGTCTCGTGGAGATCTTCAGCCGCCGCTTGCAAGTTCAGGAGCGGTTGACGGTACAGATCGCCGAGGCCCTGCAGCAGAAGCTGAATCCCCAGGGCGTGGCGGTCGTCATCGAAGCCCGCCATCTCTGCATGATGATGCGGGGCGTGGAAACGCCCAACGCGGTGGCGGTGACCAGTTCCATGCACGGCGTGTTCTTGAGTCAGCAGAAGACCCGCGAGGAGCTTCTGGAACTGCTCCGACGGGGCGGGCCCGGAAGCGGAGTCTAATTCTTCAGGAGCAACGCCTGGATCGCGCGATCCAGATCGGCTGCTTCGACCGCTCCCTCTTTCCTTTCGACCAGCTTGCCCTGCGCGTACAGGTGCGTCGTGGGGTAGGTTTCAAACGTATAGCGTTTCTTGATCTCCCGGCAGGCTCCCGGGACGTGCATCTTGGCCTTGCCGAAGCGCACGCGATCTTTCAGGCGTGGTGCGAGGTCGGCGAGGACGCCGTCCATGAGAGCGCAGCCGTCGCAGTTGGCGATGCCGAAGACTACCACCGCCGCAGGGCTGCTCGCGTACTCGTCGATCGTGGCGTCCGTGACGTTGCCGATCAGATCATCCAATGCGTCAATTCAGCTTCTTGAGGGCTTCGAGAATATCCTTGTCGTCGCGCGCGACTTTGATCTCCTGGACCTTGACGTAGGCGACCTTGCCGTTCTTGTCCACGATCACGGTCGCTCGCTTGCCGCAATTCAGCGGCTCGAAATACAGCCCGTACTTCTTCACCACCTCGCGATTGAAGTCCGCGAGGAGCTGCTGCTTGAGCCCGAGCGAGTCGACCCAGGCCTTGTGGGAGAAAAAGCTGTCGGTGCTGATCCCGAACACGACGGCGTTCAACTGATCGAACTTGGGGAAGTCATCGGTCAAACACTTGTTCTCGCCGGTGCAGACCGGGCTCCAGTCCAGGGGATAGAAGGCCAGGACGACGTTCTTCTTGCCCCGGAAGCTGCTCAGCGTCACATCCTTCTGGTCCTGGTCTTTCAACGTGAAATCAGGGGCGGCGTCGCCCACTGCGATCTCTTTCGCTACCTCTTGTACAGCCACAGTAACCTCCCTCGTAATATATGGATGATGTGTGCGTTTGCGACGTTAAGACACCACGTCGGGCCTCCTCATCTAGCATGGCCTTTCCGAGTTTGTCAACCCGCCAAGCCTCTGGTATCCTGCTGAAATGGACCTGTTTTCTGACGCCGAAACGGAGGAACCGCGTGCGTCCGGCCCGCTGGCAGACCGCATGCGGCCTCGCTCGCTCGATGAATTGGTCGGGCAGGACGAGGTCCTCGGTCCCGGGCGGCCGCTTCGGCTCGCCATCGAGCAAGACACCCTCACGTCCGTCATCCTCTGGGGGCCTCCCGGCAGCGGCAAGACCTCCCTCGCGCGCCTGATCGCCGCGCATACCAAGGCCCAGTTCGAGCCCTTCTCGGCTGCTACGAGCGGGCTTCCCGAATTGCGGCGGATCATCAAGCTCGCCGAGCAGCGGCGCGCGGTCAAGGGGCAGCGGACCATTCTGTTCGTGGATGAGATCCATCGGTTCAACAAGGCCCAGCAGGACGCCTTTCTTCCTCACGTCGAATCCGGCACGGTGACGCTCATCGGCGCCACCACGGAGAATCCCTCCTTCGAAGTCATCAGCCCGTTGCTTTCGCGGTCTTTGGTCGTCCTCCTCCAGCCGCTCTCGGAGCAGGCGCTGGCGCGGATCATCGAGCGCGCCCTGCGTGACCCGGACCGAGGCTTGGGGGAATACCGCGTGGAGCTGGAGGCTGAGGCGATGCTCAACCTCGTCGCCTTTGCCAACGGGGATGGTCGCGTGGCGCTCAACGCGCTGGAATTCGCCGTCCTGCATACGGCGCCCGGGCAAGCGGGGATTGTCCATCTGGACGCCCGCGCGCTCGCCGAAGCCCTTCAGAAGAAAAGCCTGCGCTATGACAAAAGTGGGGAGGAGCATTACAATCTCATTTCGGCCTTCATCAAGAGCCTGCGCGATTCGGATCCCGACGGCGCGCTCTATTGGATGGCCCGGATGCTGGAAGCGGGGGAGTCGCCGCGCTTCGTCGCGCGCCGGATGGTGATTCTGGCGTCCGAGGATGTCGGCAACGCCGATCCCATGGCTCTGGTGGTGGCGATGGCCGTCGCGCACGCGGTGGAATTCATCGGTCTACCCGAATGCAAGCTGAATCTGGCCCAGGGCGCAACATACCTGGCGACCTGCCCCAAAGACAATGCGTCTTACAAAGGGCTGCTCGAAGCCGAGAAAGACGCCGAGGAGCACGGGAACCTGCCGGTGCCGTTGCATTTGCGGAACGCGCCGACCGATCTGATGCGGGACCTGGGCTATGGGAAGGACTACCGCTATGTCCACGACGATCCGGCCGCGAAGACCGAACAGACGCACCTGCCGGAGAAACTGGGGAAGAAGAAATACTACAAGCCGAAAAAATCGAAAAAGGATTCGTGAGCGGGTCCTGCCCCCGCATAGCCCAGTGCAGCTGGGCGTTTCGCCGTCGAAGTCC
>CAZMPH010000050.1:0-14191 GCA_964568195.1 uncultured Nitrospirales bacterium
ACAGCAGGAGACAGATCACCGTCATCACCCCCACCGGCCATTCGCCGCCCAGCGGCTTCAGGAGATTGATCGTCTGGCCCTCGACCAGGACCGCCTGGGCGAAGACCTGGTCGTACTGCAGCGAGCCGAAGACGACGAAGATGAGCATGATCCCCAGGCCGAACCCGAAGTCTCCGACCCGGTTCACCACGAAAGCCTTGGTCGCCGCGTCGCAGGCGCTCTTGCGGTCGTACCAGTGCCCGATCAACAGGTAGGAACAGAGGCCCACCGCTTCCCAGAACACGTAGAGCTGGAGGAAGTTGTCGGCCATCACCAGCATCAGCATCGAAAAGGTGAATAGGGCGATATAAGCGAAGAAGCGCGCGTAGCCGGGCTCGCCGTGCATGTAGCCGATGGTGTAGACGTGCACGAGCCCGCTGACGATGGTGACCAGCAAGAGCATGGCGGCCGTCAGCCGGTCGATGTAGAAGCCGATGTTGACGTCAAAGGCGCCGGAGGTGATCCAGGAGTAGAGGGTCAGGCGGATGGGCTCGCCGTTGGCGATGTCGTTAAAGGTGGAGAGGGACAGCAGGAACGACAGGCCCACCGCCGGCACGGCGATCCAGTGCGCGCGCTCCCGGATCCAGTGGCCGAACAGGCCGATGATCAGGAACGCGGCAAACGGCAGCAATGGGATTAAAGCGTACTTCATGCTACACCTGTGCCCGGCGGGTCCTGCCCCCGGTTTCCCCCACCGGCTTCACGAAAAGATGCAGGCGGCGGGGGGCCCCCAACCGGTGTCACCCGCCGGCCGTAGCTTTTTGTCTGTTTCTTTTGGATTACCATTTCATCAAGTTCAGCTCGGCGACGTTCACCGTGGCCTTGCAGCGATACAACGCGATGATGATGGCGAGGCCGACGGCGACCTCCGCCGCCGCGACCGTGAGCGCGAAGAAGACGAAGACCTGCCCCGCGATGTTGTCCAGGTAGTACGAGAAGGCCACGAAGTTGATGTTCGTGGCGTTCAGCATCAGCTCGATGGAGAGCAGCAGCATGATGATGTTCCGCCGGATCAGCACCCCGACGACACCCGTGACGAACACGATCGCGCTGAGGATCATGTAATAGGACAACGGGACCATCGAATTACCTGGGCTCACCGGTGGGCCCTACTCCCGGTCCCATCATCCCCTTCTTGGCCATGATGATGGCGCCGATCATGGCGACCAGGAGGATCAGCGAGGCCACTTCAAAGGGAAACAGATAGGTGGTGTAGAGCGCCTTCCCGACCGTTTCGGTGTTGCCGGCGACGGCGGCCGCGGCCGACTCGCCTGCGGCGGTGGAGATGCGCGCCGGCTCCTCCGGCAGCGCCACCTTGCTTATGATGTAGATCACTTCCGCGAGGGCGAGCAGGCCGAGCCCCAGCCCCAGCTTCACCTGCCGCTGGTAGGAATCGTCCTGCTGGAGGTTCAGGATCATCACGACGAACAGGTACAGCACCAGGATGGCGCCGGCGTAGACGATGATCTGGACCGCCGCCAGGAACTCGGCGTGCAGGGTGACGAACAGGCCCGCGATGTGGAAGAACATGATGAGCAGCGCGACGACGCTGTACACCGGATTGCGCAGGGCGACCACGAGGAGGGCGGTCAGGACGATGACGCTCCCGAAATAGAAGAAGGACAGGGTGGCCACGATCGCGTCGGGTCCCTATGAGGCTTTGGGAGGCAGGCTTTTGTGGCCGATGTTGAAATAGGCCACGTTGGGATGCTGGAACTCCAGCTTCTTCTCGCGTTCGGGGAAGTTGCGGTCGCCGAGCGCCAGCAACTGCGGCTTGTCGAGCCGGAGGTCGCGCTTGTTGTACCGGGCCCACTCGTATTCCTTCGTCATGGCCAGGGCGTCCACCGGACAGGCGTCGACGCACAGGCCGCAGAAGAGACAACGGGTCATGTCCATGTAGTATTCCTTGGCGTACCGCTTCATCGGCTCGCCCTCGACTTCGGCGCTGATGACCGTGATGACGCGGGACGGGCAGGCGGCCTCGCAGAGGTCGCAGCCGACGCACTTCTCGGTCCCGTCGTCATACTTGAGCAGGGCGATCATCCCGCGGTAGGTGCCGGGCAGGTCCCGCTTTTCGTGCGGGTATTGCAGGGTCACGGCCTTGCGGTTGCGGAGAATGATCCGCTGGATGAACACCGTGATCGTGGCCTTCATCCCGATCAGGATTTCATAGAAGGTGAACGTCTTGACCAGATCTGCGACGGCCATGGCGGTTCGCGCTCCTTCTTATCTCAGGACGTACACGACGATTGCCGTGATCACGATGTTCGCCAGCGCCAGCGGCAGCATCACTTTCCACCCGAACCGCATGAGCTGGTCATAGCGCAGGCGCGGCAGCGTGGCGCGGATCCAGAAGAACAGGAACAGGAAGAAGTACACCTTCACCGTGAACCAGGCGACGCCCTCGAAGTAGCCCAGGATGCCCGGGAATAACGTCCCGGGGTACGGCGCGTTATACCCGCCGAGGAAGAGCACCGACGCGATGCAGGACACCAGGATCATATTGGCGTATTCCGCCATGAAGAAGAAGGCGAACCGCATCCCGCTGTATTCGGTCATCCAGCCGGCCACCAATTCGCTGTCCGCTTCCGGCAGGTCGAAGGGCATGCGGTTTGTCTCCGCGACGGCTGAGATGACGTACACGACGAACCCGACGATCTGGGTCACGGGGACCCACCACCAGTCGCCGTGACCCATGCCGATGACGTTCCAATGCCAGAACCCGCCCGCCTGCTTCTCCGCGATCGTGACCAGGCTGAGCGACCCCGCCAGGATCAGGACGCCGATGATCGCCAGGCCGATGTTCAGTTCGTAGCTGATCACCTGCGCGGCCGCGCGCAGGCCGCCGAGCAGGGAGTACTTATTGTTGGAAGCCCAGCCGCCCAGAATGACGCCGTAGGCGCCGATGGAGGTGAAGGCCAGGACGTACAGGATCCCGATGTTGATGTCCGTGATAATGAACGGCTTGATCGTGACCCCATACAGCTCGTACTCGATGTTGGGACCGTACGGCACGACTGCGAAGCCGATGAAAGCCGGCACGAGCGAGAGGATGGGCGCCAGCGAGAAGAGCACCCAGTTCGCCCCCGACGGAATGATGTCCTCCTTGAAGAACAGCTTGATGCCGTCGGCGAGCGGCTGCAGGATGCCGTACGGCCCCACTTCCATCGGGCCCATGCGGTCCTGCATCCAGCTCAGCACTTTCCGCTCAGCCAGAGTGAGAATCGCCACGGTGATCAGGACGGTGACCATGACGATCGCGATCTTGACCACCGACGCGCCTGCGAACACGAGCATTTCCATCCGCTACTTCCCTCCCGCGATTCCAGCGGGAGGGGGCCCACCACCCGCCGGAGCGGGTACCCGCGCCCCTCCCGTACCCACCTTTTCCACGGACACCAGCAGTTGTTTGCTGTAGGGCACGCCGGTCACCGGGTCGGGAATCATGCTCGGCAGGGAGGCGAGCGCCTCCTTGAACGACTCGGGAAAGAACAGGGTACCTTCCGGGATGCGGCCCAGCATCGTCACCGGGACCGTCGCCTCGCCGGACGTTGACGTCAGCCGCACGCGATCGCCTTCCGTGATTCCCAGACGTTGCGCGTCGGCCTGGTTCATGATGAGCTTCCCTTCATGTTGCAGTTCCAGCAGGCCCTGGGCCTTGGTGGACATCGCGCCCGAGTGGAACAGGGTCTGGCCGACTGCCAGCGACCAACGATGACCGTTGGTCTTTGGCTCTGCCCCTGCGCTGTAACGGGTCGAGAGGTCTTCGGTGAATCCGGTGATGACGTAGCGCTCGACCGCCTTGGCGTCCACCTGGGCCGGCTCGGCCGTCGCGCCTAGGACTCGATAGCCGGGGATGACCGCGCGGATCTCCTTCAGGATTTCCTTCGCGTCGCCGTACTCCAGCGGATAGCCCATCATCACGGAGAGGGCGGAGAGGATTTCCCAGTCCGGGCGGCTGTCGCCGACCGGCTCGAGCCCGGGGCGGACTTTCTGGACGGAGCCTTCGGAGTTGGTAAAGGTGCCGGTCTTCTCGGCATAGGAGCAGGCCGGCAGGACGACGTCGGCCAGTCGGGCGGTTTCCGTCAGGAAGAGCTCCTGCACGATGAGCAGGTCCAGCTTCTCCAGCGCGGCGGCGACCTTCGCGGACGCCGGCAGGCTCCGCGCCGGATTCTCGCCGATGATGAGCATGGCCTTCAGTTTTCCTGCGCGGGCCGCGTCGAGCATCTCCAGCAGACGCATCCCTTTCGCGGTCGGCGGCTCGTCCTTCCACGCGCCCGCCATCCGGCTCCGCGCCGCAGGATCGGCGAGATCGGCCGGGCCGGGGAGGTATTCCGCCGTGGCGCCCATCTCGAGGGCGCCCTGCTCGTTGTTCTCTTCGGTGAGCGGGGCGAGACCCCAGCCGGCTTGCGTGAGCTTGCCGGTCAGCAGCAGGAAGTCCAGGAGGTTCACAGCGGCTTCGTGGCCGCCCGGCGCCTGCAGCAGGTCCTGTCCGATCAGGATCACCCCGCGCCGCGCGCTCGCGAACGCCTTCGCGATGGCGCGCAGCGTAGTCTCGCTCACGCCTTCCGCGTACGGCACAGCCGTGGCCGCGGAGCGGACGCGCGAGACGTAGTCGCCGGCGCGCGCGCTCAGACCGGCGTCCGCGAGGTTCTCGTCGAAGACGGCCTTGACAAGGCCCCGCACAGCGGCGGCGTGGCGGCCGGGCGGGACCGTGAGGTGCAGCGTTGCCAGGTTGGTGATGTTGCTGGTCGTCTCGATCGACGGGACGAGCGTCTCGATGGTGAGCAGTGTGGCGCCGTGCTTCTTGACGGCCTCTTTGACTTTCAACCCGACGATCGGGTTGGCGGCCGTAACCTGAGTGCCGATCAGCAGTAATGTGTCGGCCTGTACAATGTCCTCATAGGAGACGGTCCAGCGGTTGGTGCCCTGCACGCGGCGCAGCGCCCGGGCGGCGTTGACGTGCCCGTAGCGCGCCGTGCTGTCCAGGTGGTTCGAGCCGATCGCCAGGCGCATGAACTTCTGGAAGAGGTAT
Organism: uncultured Nitrospirales bacterium; assembly: GCA_964568195.1. Taxonomy (GTDB): domain Bacteria; phylum Nitrospirota; class Nitrospiria; order Nitrospirales; family NS-4; genus SCTG01. The sequence continues at coordinate 5,075 of CAZMPH010000050.1, forward strand.
AGGTCCTCGTTGGTGCAGCGGGCCGAGATGAGCCCGCCGATGGCGTCGGCGCCATGCGCCAGCTTGATCTGCGTGAGCCGTTCGGCAAGCAGGGGCAGCACCTCGTCCCAGGTCGCCGGATGCAGTGTGCCGTCCGCCTGGCGGACCAACGGGGTCGTGAGCCTGTCGGCGTGGTTGACGTACTGGTAGCCGAAAAAGCCCTTCGCGCAGAGGTCGCCGCTGTTGCGGCCTTCCCCATAGGCCGACATGACCTCGATGACTTTCTCCCCGTACGTTTCGAGGGTGAGTGCGCAGCCGTCGCCGCAATAGCCGCACGTGGTTTCCGCCCGCTTCATCATCCAGGGCCGGAACTCATACAGCGAGAGGCGGCTCGTGATCGCGCCCACCGGGCAGATCTGCACGCAGCCGCCGCAGAACTCGCAGTCCAGTTGGTGAGAGCCGAAGTGGGAGATCTCGGTCATGGTGCCCCGGTTAATGGGAGCCAGCGCCTTGACGTCCAGGACCTCGTCGCAATAGCGCACGCACCGGAGGCAGGACACGCACCGGTTCATTTCTTTCTCGATGAGCGGGCTAAAGTACTCTTTCTGGAAGACCCGCTTCACCTCGACAAACTCGCTGGTGGTGGGCGTGTACTCGTGCGAGAAGTCCTGGAGGTCGCAGCGGCCCCCCTGATCGCAGATCGGGCAGTCGAGCGGGTGATTGGCCAGGATGAACTCCAGGACGGACTTGTGGGCCTCCTCCACGACGGGCGTATTGGTGCGGACCACCATCCCTTCGGCGACCACGGTGCTGCAAGACGTCTGCAGCTTCGGCAGCTTCTCCACCTCGACAAGGCACATGCGGCAATTGGCGTCATACTTGAGCTTGGGGTGGTAGCAGAAATGCGGGATCATGACCCCGAGCCGCCGCGCGGCCTCGATGACGAGGGTGCCCTTCTCCACCGCGATCGGCTTGCCGTCTATCAGGATGTTGACCATCTCTGCCATGACGGTTTCCTCAGTGCCCCACCGAAATCAACTCGGGCGCCGGCTGTGGCCGGAACGGGCAGCGCTGCTCCCGGATGTGCGCCTCGTACTCCTCGCGGAAATACTGGAGCGTGCTCGTGATCGGCGCGATCTCGGCGTCGCCGAAGGCGCAGACCGTCCGGCCCGCGATGTTGCCGCACAGGCGCAGCAGGGTCGCGAGATCGTCCATCTTGCCTTTCCCGTGTTCGATCCTTCTCAATATCTGTAACAGCCAGGGACTCCCCTCCCGGCAGGGCGTGCACTTGCCGCAAGACTCATGGTTGAAGAAGTGCAGGAGATTCTCGGCGGCCCAGACCATGCAGGTGCCTTCCTCCATCACTGTGATGCCGCCGGAGCCGAGCATGGAGCCTGCTTGCGCGACCGATTCGAAGTCCAGCGTCACGTCCAGGTGTGCGGGCGTGAGGAACGCCGCTGAGGCACCGCCCGGAATGAACGCCTTGAGAGGCTTGTCTCCCCGCATGCCGCCGGCGATGTCGTAGATCATCTCGCGGAACGTGATCCCCATCGGCACTTCGTAATTGCCCGGCCGCTTCACGTGCCCGCTCAGGCAGAAGACCCGCGTCCCAGTGCTCTTGAGCGGGTTCCCGGTGGACGCGAACCACTCAGGGCCGCGGTTCACGATGTGCGGGACGTTGGCCAGCGTCTCCACGTTGTTCACCACGGTCGGCTTCTGGAACAGGCCGTGCGTGGCGGGGAACGGCGGCTTGATCCGGGGCAGGCCCCGCTTGCCTTCAAGCGATTCGAGCAGGGCGGTCTCTTCCCCACAGATGTACGCGCCGGCGCCCCGGTGCACGTACAGGTCCAGCCCGAACCCCGACCCGAGGATGTTCGGGCCGAGGTAGCCGGCTTGGTAAGCCTCCGTCAAGGCGCGTTCGAGGATCCTGGCGCCCAGGACGAATTCCCCGCGGATGTAGATGTACGCCGTATGCGCGCTGATCGCATAGGCGGCGATGATCATCCCTTCGATCATCTGGTGCGGATCGCGCTCCATCAACTGGCGGTCTTTGAAGGTGCCGGGCTCGCTCTCGTCGGCGTTGCAGATGAGGTAGCGCGGGCCGGGATGGTCTTTGGGAATAAACGACCACTTCACGCCGGTCGGAAAGCCGGCGCCCCCGCGTCCCCGCAAGCCGGATTTCTTGACCATCTCGGTGATGTCGGCCGGCGCGATCTTGCCGAGGACCTTCTTGAGGGCCTGGTAGCCGCCCGCGCGCTCGTAGTCGGCGAGCGAGCCGGTGTAACCCGGCTGGGACATGTTCTTCAGGAGGATGGGTTCGTACCTCATTAGGCTCACGCTCGTTAATCGTTATTCGTTATACGTTAATCGTGAATCGTACATTAAGGCCAAGGCTCTTCTAATCCACCGTTTAACGGATAACGTTTAACGTTGTACCTCTTCTAGCGCAGGGAACATGAAGGGCCCCGTCGCCAGCGGGCACTTCCCCTCGCGTTTCACGTCGTCCAGGATGCGGTTGACCCTGTCCTGTGTCAGCCGCTCGTAATAGTCGTCGTTGATCTGCATCATCGGGCCGGTCCCGCAGGACGCCAGGCACTCCACCTGGCTCAGCGTGAACAGGCCGTCCGGCGTCGTCTGCCCGGTCTTGATGCCGAGCTTGGCGTGAATCCATCCGAGCAGATTGTCCGTTCCCACGAGCGCGCACATCAGCGAGCGGCAGACCTGGATGTGGTGCTTGCCGATCGGCCGGCGGTTGTACATCGTGTAGAACGTCACGGTCTCGTACACCTGCGGCGGCGTGAGGTCCAGGAGCCCCGCAATCTCCTTCATCGCCTCTTCCGACACGTACCCATGCTCCTCCTGCGCCAGCCAGAGCAGCGGCAGCAGGGCCCCCCGCTTCTCCGCGTACCGGGCGACGATGCCGGCTATCTTCTCCTTGTGTTTCTCGACCAACATCTGGCCCCTTCGTTAATCGTTATTCGTTAAACGTTAAACGTCCTCGGAGGCAGCCTCTGGTCGGTTGTCCGATTAACGTATAACGATTAACGTTTAACGGTTGCATCACCGGTCGCACTCCCCCATGACGACGTCGTAGGTGCCGAAGATCGTCACGATGTCGGCGATAAGGTAGCCGCGCGCCATGTGGTCGAACGCGCCCAGGTGGACGAATGAGGGCGAGCGGATCTTCATGCGGTAGGGCTTCGGCCCGCCGTCGCTCACGATGAAAAAGCCGAGCTCGCCCTTCGGCGCTTCGGAAGCGCAGTAGGTCTCGCCCTTGGGCGTCTTGAAGCCTTGCGTGAAGATGATGAAGTGGTGGATCAGGCTCTCCATGTCCCGCATCACTTTCTGCTTAGGCGGGGGGACGACCTGGGGCGCGTCGGCGATGATCGGCCCCTCCGGCATCTGCGCCAGGCACTGGCGGATGATCTTGGCGCTCTGCCGCATCTCCTCCAGGCGCACCCAATAGCGGTCGTACGTGTCGCCGTTCTTGCCGACGGGGACTTCCCACTCGACCTTGTCATAAGCGCCGTAGGGCTCCGCCTTACGGACGTCGTAGGCCACGCCCGATCCGCGCAGCACCGGGCCGGTGCAGCCGAAGTTGACGGCGTCCTCGGCGGAAATCACGGCGACGTGCTTGGTCCGCGCCAGCCAGATGCGGTTGGTGAGCAACAACTCGTCGTACTCACGGAGATGGTCGGGGAACGTATCCAGGAAGGCGCCGAGCCGCTGGACGAGGTCCGGCGTGAAGTCGGAGTCCACGCCCCCGATCCGGTAATAGTTCAGCGTCAGGCGCGCGCCGCAGAGCTTCTCGAAGATATCCAGCAGCACTTCGCGCTCGCGGAATGTCCAGAAGAACACCGTCATGGCGCCGATGTCGAGCGCCTGGGTGCCGAGCCAGAACAGATGGCCGATTATCCGCTGTGTCTCGGCGACGATCGTCCGGATGTACTCGGCGCGCGGCGGCACCGCGAGGTTCAAAAGCTTTTCCACGGCCCGCACGTACGCGTAGTTGTTGGTCATCGAACAGACGTAGTCCAACCGGTCGGTGTGCGGGATGATCTGCTGGTAGGCCAACCCCTCGCACAGCTTCTCCACGCCGCGATGCAGGTAACCGAGATCCGGCGTGGCCTTCACAATCCGCTCGCCCTCGAGCTCCAGCACTATGCGGAGCACCCCGTGCGTGGCCGGATGTTGCGGTCCCATATTGAGCAGGAGTTCTTCCTGCCGGCGGACCGCCTTGGTGTCCTTCGGCAGACCCTCGGCCTCTTTCAGGAAGGGACGATGTTCCTCCTCCGGAATCTCGCCGGAGACCATTGGCGCGGCCGGCTCATCGAGCCGGGGGAGAAACGGGAAGGTGCTGCGCCAGCCCCGGCCCTCCGTCGGGAAGTCCTTGCGCAACGGGTAGCCTTCGTCGTAGTCCTCCGGCATGAGGATGCGACGCAGGTCCGGATGGCCGGCGAACTTGATGCCCATCAGGTCGTAAACTTCGCGCTCCAGGAAGTTCGCGCCTTTCCAGACCGTCGTGACGGTCGGGATGGTCGGGTCGTCTTCCGGGAGCCGCGCCTTGAGGCGGAGCCGGTGGTTGCGCGGGAGCGATTTGAGCAGGTAGATGACCTCGAACCGGTCTTCATCCTCGGGATAATCCACGGCCAGCATGTCTGAGAGCATGTCGAATGAGGATTCGGGATCGTCGTGGAGAAAGCGGGCGATCTCGGGGACGGCCGCCGGCTTGACCTGCGCGACGAGGTCCTTGTACGGGCCTTCCTCGCGGACCGCCAGCACGGCGTCCGGGAACCGTTCCTTGAGTCTGGTGAGCAATGGGTGCATCGTAATTCGTCGTTATACGGTATTCGTTAAACGTTAAACGGTCTCGTTGAAGCTTCAATGATTCACGAATAACGTTTAACGATTCATCTCACCAGGATCTTTTCCTTCATCATCTTCTTCTGGAGCAGGATCAGGCCGTCCAGGAGCGCCTCGGGGCGCGGCGGGCAGCCGGGCACGTAGACGTCGACCGGCACGATCTGATCCACGCCCTGCACGACGCTGTACGAGTTGTAGTGATTGCCGGACGTCGCGCAGGAGCCCATGGAGATGACGTAGCGCGGCTCGGGCATCTGGTCGTAGATGCGCCGGATCACCGGCGCCATCTTCCGGCACACGGTCCCGGCGACGATCATCAGATCGGACTGGCGGGGCGAGGCCCGGAACACGCCCGCGCCGAAGCGGTCGATGTCGTAGCGCGACGAGACCGTGGCGATCATCTCGATGGCGCAGCAGGCGAGCCCGAAGGTCATCGGCCACAGCGAGCCTTTCCGGCACCAGTTGATGGCGGCGTCCAGGGTCGTCGTCACGATGTTGGCGTCGAGCGAGCGGTCGATCAGTCCCATTCGAGCGCCCCTTTCTTCCAGGCGTAGAAGTAGCCCACGAGCAGGATGACGATGAACAGCAGCATCTCGACGAGGCCGAAGAGCCCGAGCTGATTGAAGACCACGGCCCAGGGAAAGATGAACACGGTCTCGATGTCGAAGATCACGAACAGCATTGCGATGATGTAGTAGCGCATCGGGATGTTCGTGCGCGCGTCGTGGAACACCGGCGCGCCGCTCTCGTAGGGAGCCAGCTTGGCCTTGTAGGGACGCGAGGGGCGGACGAGATAGCCGGCCGCGATGGACACGATGCCGAAGCCGGCCGCGACCAGCATGAAGATCAGAACCGGCAGGTAGTTCGCGGGGACCAGATCCGGCGTCATCGCGCGGCGGCCTCCATCGTGCGGCCTGAGTTCAGGTCAGCCTGCAAGGCGTCCAGGAAGAACGGCCGCGACCGCAGGCCGTCCAGTTGGGGTGCCGGCATCCCTTTGTGCTGTACCAGGACTTTGAAGGTGGTGCCCATGCCGTCGGGTTTCAACAGGTTTCGCATCGCGACCGATTCGGGCGATTCGGGATCGATGCCTTCAAAGGTGGACTCGATGCCGAGGCCCATCAGGAAATGCAGCTGATTCGTAAAGCCGGTCACCTCAAGCCCGGCTTCCCGGCCGGCCAGCGCCAGGCTCGTGAAATCCACGTGCGCTGTCATGTCCTGAAGGCCGATGCGAAGATACGGCGTCTCGGAAACGCGGTGCCGGTGATAGCAGAGCAGCGTGCCGGTCTTTCTGGACGGGGCGTACAGGTCGGCGGCGGTATGGCCGTAGTCGATCGTGAGGACGAGGCCCCGCCGCAAGGTGGTGCCCACCTGCCGAATCCAGTCGAGCGCCGGCAGACTTACCTCGGCCCGCTGGCCGGCTTCAAGAACGACCCCGATGCGCTCGAAATACGTTTCCAGCGCGGCAGAAAAAGGCGGTGCTTCGATTTCAATGAAGCGACCATTTTGAGTGGGAGGGGGCCCCGCCAAGGGCGCCCCTCCCACACCCACCGTCCCTGAATCGTCTGCCCAGCCGACGTAGATTTCGCGCAGGCCCAGTGGGCGCATGACCACGCGGTGCACGGGGAAGGCGTCTACCAACTCGTTGGACAGGATCGCGCCGGTCACCGATGCGGCGGGGAACGTGCTCAGGTCCGGGGCCCACGTAATGCTGAGGCCCTCGTCCATGAGCGGGCGCAGATGCTCCTGCTGCGCGGCGACCATGGCGGGACTGCGCTCAACCAGTATGTAGCGGATGCGGGAGAGGAACGCCGGGTTATTTCGCCGGTAGGAGTCAAGCAGGTGCCTGGCCAGCAGCCCTTTGCCGGCGCCCATCTCGACGATCGTGAAGTCGCCACTCGAAACGATGATCTCGGCCGCTTGCGCGACCTGCCGGCCGATCAACTCGGCGAAGATGGGATGCACATCGAGGCTGGTGTAGTAGTCGCCCTCGCGTCCGATGCGGGGGCTGGGGGTCATGTAATAGCCGAACTCGGGATCGTAGAGCGCGGCCTCCATGAAGTCGGCAAAGGAGAGAGGGCCGTCCCGTTTGATGCGGGTAACCAGCTTGTCGACAAGCTCGGGATGACCGATTTCCACCGAGGTGCTCCTCCCCTGCCAAGAGCAAAAACCGTCTCCGAAAGAGGGGTAACGATAGCCTAGGTCCTTCAGGTTAGTCAAGCCGAAAGACATTGTACGAACAAGGGGTTGGAGCCTTTCAGGGGCGGGATAAAATCGGTTCTCAGCGGGGTTGAAATAGGCTGAAATACCTACTTTTAAAATAAGCCTCGAATCACAGTTGGCCTGCGATGCAAAGACGGTTCCGGCCCTCCGACTTGGCCCGGTACATGGCTTCGTCGGCCTTGCGGACGAGGTCTTCTTTCGTTTGTGCATGGTCGGGGAATCCGGCGAGGCCGATGCTGGGGCTCAGGTGCACGTTGATCCCCGCGTCCCGCAGGAACACGTGGGCGCCCACCGACTCATGCAGCCGCTCGGCCACCATGCAGGCGGTGGCGACGGTGGTCTCCGGCAGGATGACCACGAACTCGTCCCCGCCGTAGCGGGCCAGGATGTCGACGTCGCGGACGCTGGCCGCCATGATCTTTGCCACCTCGGCCAGGCACTGGCTGCCCAGCAGGTGCCCGTAGCAGTCGTTGATCGTCTTGAAGTGATCGAGGTCCAAAAAGATCAGCGCCATGATGGACCCATAGCGCCGGCAGCGGCGGACTTCCCGGTCCAGGGCCTGTTCTAGATAGCGGGAGTTGTACAGCTTGGTCAGCTCGTCGATGACGCCGAGGCTGGCCGCCTGTTCATGCAGGGTCGCCCGCTCCAGCGCGATGGAGGCCTGCTCGGAGAGATGCGTGAGCAGCCGCAGATCCTGCCGGTCGAACGGCTTGCCGATCTTGTTCACCATCTCCAGGACCGCCAGGGGACGCTTCTTGCTGAAAATCGGGACGCAGAGAACCGACTTGGTGATGAACTTGGTCGCCCGGTCGATATCCGCAAGAAACCGCCGGTCCTTGCCGGTGTCGGTGACTATCGCGGGCTTGCCGTTCTGGGCGACCCACCCGGCGATCCCCTGGCCGGGTTTGATGCGCTGCCCTTTGAGCCGCCGGGCCTTGGGCCCGCCGACCATGTCGAAGATCAGCTCCTGGGTGGAGGCATCGATCAGGAAGAGCGACCAGGCCTCGCATCGGACCATCGTCTTGGCCTTGTCGAAAATGATGCGGAGGACGGACCGGGGCTCGCGCGCCGACGCCAGGGCATGGGTCGTGTCGACGAGAAAGCGCAGCTCGCGCACGAGCGCCATCATCCTGGATTGCGCGCTGGCTGAAGACTTGCGGGCTGGTCGGCGGCGGGTGTGGGACTTCGTGAGCGTCGGCATCGCGTTTCCGGTGAGCGCTCAGGCTCCGTGGCACTTCTTGTATTTCTTCCCGCTCCCGCAGGGGCAGGGATCGTTGCGCCCGACCTTGTCTCCGCTCCGGCGGATGGTCTTGTCCGCATTTCCCTCAGCGGCTTGCTCGCCGCGGTTCAGCGCGAGGGTCGGAGGCCGGCGCGGCCGCTCCATGGCGGGGGGCGGCTGTTCTCCCTGGACGACCTGGACGCGGAACAGGTGCTCCAGGACGTCCTGTTTGAACCGATCCATCATCGCGGCGAACATGTCGAAGCCTTCGCGCTTGTACTCGATCAGTGGGTCCTTCTGGCCGTAGCCGCGGAGCCCGATACCCTCCCGCAGGCTGTCCATGGCGAGCAAGTGGTCCTTCCAGAGGGTGTCGATCGTCCGCAGCAGCACCATCTTTTCCAGGTACCGCAGCAGGTCCGGGCCCAGTTCCTTTTCCTTCGCCTCGTAGGCCGCGTGGATCTTGCGGACCAGTTCCGCGCGCAGGGCCTCGAAGCCGATGTCCTTGGTATCGATCGTCCCATCCTTGAGATCGATCGAGAACTGCGCGTAGCAGGCGTCGGCCAGGCCTTTCAGGTCCCACTCTTCCTGGTACGTGTCCTTCGGGCAGTACACGTCCAGTAGCCCGTCGAGAATATCCTCGGCGTCGGCCTTGATGTCCTCGCACAGGTTCTCCCCGCTGAGGATCATGCGCCGGCGCTCATAGACGACCGTGCGCTGCTTGTTCATGACGTCGTCGTAGTCGAGGAGTTGCTTGCGGATTTCGAAATGATGGGCTTCCACTTTCTTCTGGGCGTTCTCGATGGCGCGGGTGACCATGCCGGCCTCGATCGGGACGC
>CAZMPH010000051.1:0-11497 GCA_964568195.1 uncultured Nitrospirales bacterium
AGCAGGAGTCCGGGTTGCTGGGCCGTCAGGCCGAAGACGTCTTGTCGCAAATCAAAACCCGTACGACGATGCCCCGCAAAGAGACTCCCGAGGCTGCCCAGGAAAAAGCCAAGGTCGTCCCGGAAGAGGTTGGGATCGGCTTGGATGAACGGCTGCGCCCCTGGATCGGCGATGATGCGGGTGAGACGGGTGGGAGAGGGTCCCAAACTTGGTGGTAGGCCCCGCTTGATGCGCTCCGCGTGTGGTGGCAGGCTCGGCCGCCTGATTCTCGCGAGTGGACTTCTCTGTTTCCTGTCCGCGCCCGCCGCCGGAACGTCCTTGTCCGTCACGGAACTCCTGGAACATGGCGAACAGTACCACCAACAGCCGGTGTCGGTCGTCGGCGAAGCCGCCGACGTGGCAACGCAGACCGGCCCCCGCAACCGGCCTTTTTACACCTTCGCCTTGAAAGACCGGCAAGGACGTGTGACCGTCATCATGCAGGGGAAGCCGGAACTTTCCAACGGGGATGCCGTCATGGTGCATGGGGTCTTCATCAAATCCCGCAAGGCCGGACGAACGACCATCACCAACCGCATCGAGGCCACAGTGGTCCGCCAATTGCACGACACAAAAGAGCCGTTCGTGGGATAAGGCTTCATTGATATTTGAAGATCACTTGAGGTATTGAATATCCGGCATGTTTGATCGAAATGCCGGCTCAGCAAGCTCGGAGTGGCGGTGTAGCTCAGTTGGTAGAGCAGCGGACTCATAAGCCGCGGGTCGGGGGTTCGATACCCTCCACCGCCACCATAGCCGCCCTGGCCCGATGAGTCCCCTCCCTGGATCTTCCAACGTGGTATTCTTTTGAGAAGGAGAAACGGAGCCGGAGTATGGCCAAGATTCTGATAGTCGACGACGAACCGAGCTTCTGTGAGCTGCTGAAGACGCTGCTGACGAGCCACGGGCATGAGGCCCTCACGGCCTACAACGGGCACGATGCCCTGGAGTTGTTCATGCAATGTCGCCCCCACTTCACACTGTTGGATCTCCGCATGCCCGAAATGGACGGGCTCGAAGTGCTGAAGAAGATCCGCGCGATCGAGCCGAAAGCCGCCGTGATGATCCTGACGGCGTGGGGCACTGACGAGATGGAGCTACAAGCCCGGCGACTGGGCGCGACGGATTTTCTGAGCAAAGCCATCTCGCTCGAAACCATCCTGGGGTCCTTGGAGCGTGTGTTCAAGCCGCCAAGCCAGGCCCCTGCGGCGGAGAAGACCGTCCCGTCCGGTGTTCCGGAGACGGCTTCCATTTTTCTGGTGGAGGGCAAGGTGGATGTGTGTGACTCCTTCGTGAAGTTTTTGGGCCAGCACGGCATTGCCGTCCAAGCAGCCAATGACGGCCCTGCCGTTCTGAGCATGCTGGACAAGGAGAGGCCGCAGCTTATCGTGTTGGACATGGACATCTCGGGCATGAAGGGCGTGGACGTGCTGCGGAAAATGCGGGAGAAGCACTACAACCGCGGGATCATCATGATGACCGCCGGCCAGCAAGACACCCTCATCAAAGAAGCCTGGCACATGGGATCGGTCGATATCCTGGGGAAGCCCGTGGACCCGGAGCGGCTCATGCTGGCCATCCAGGTCGGACTGGTCTTCACCAAAAAACGACCCCGTTAGAGCGGGAGGGGGGGCCTCAGGACCTGGCTTCCGGAGGCGGCCAATCCATCTCGGCCTGGCGCCCGCAATAATAACAGGACAAGCGGTATCGCCCCTTGCGCCGCGGGTTCGGCAGCGACGTGAAGACCACGGGGGTGCCGTCGTTCGGGCAGACCGGCTGCTGATGCATCAGATGCTCGTAGACGAGATCCAGCAAGGCGGTCTCATCCCAGGGAGGCCCGGCCTCTTCCCGACCGGTCACGCGATCCCGCCACCCGCACCGCTTGCATGTCAGCTCGAAGACCTTCACCCGATCGCGCATCTGCGAGAGGTCCGTAGCATGGACCGGTCCCGGGCATCCTTCCTGTCCGCACATGATCGCGTCATGCTGGAGGGCTTTGACGAACTGCTGATGGCGAATGGGCTCCGCGGCAGACATGGTTGGCTCATTGTATCGCCGGAAGAACGATTCGGCAAACCATTCCACCCTTGAAAGCCTTGCCGCTTGCGGATATCATGGTGCTTCATGAATTTCAGCACACGCTACCTTCTTGCCGTCCTCGCCGTATCGGGATGCTCGATTCTCAATCCGCCCTCCCCGTTGCGTCCGACGCTGCCGGCCAACAACTGCCAGCCCCTGTCCGTCAGCCAGCATAACCTGGCCGGGATCGCCCACTATAAAGAGCAGCGGCTCGAACCGGCCAAGGGGGAGTTTCTGATCGCGGTGGCGGAAGGGCCCAAATGCGCCGAGGCCCATTACAACCTTGGCCTCGCCCTGACGTACCTGGGCGAGAAGGAGGAGGCGCGCAAACATTTCATCGAAGCCGCCAATCTTGCGCCCGGCAACCAGGTGATCTGGGACTCCCCCGCCCTCCGGCCGTACGGAGAGCCCCAAAAGGAGAAGAAGAAAAAAGATTCGGCTTCAGAGCAGGCGCCCGGCGCGTTCGGCAATCGGGAGCGCATGGGGGGGTATTAAACTCGGCGAGAGGAGCTACAACCCGATCTGCGTTTTGATCTCCTCCCTGACCTGGTCCTTCACGGCCCGCATCCACTCCTCCAGCTTCGGGAACAGATAACTGTCGTTCTCCGTGAATCCTTTGACCAGGACTTCGGAGGACTTTTCAATGCGATCCTCCTCCAGCACAATCTTGACCTTCTGATCGGCGATCTTTCGTGTCAGCACGTGGGTGAGCTTGAGCTGCTGTCCGGGCGAGCCGCCCGACACGCCCAGGATCGTATGCTGAAAAAGTTCGAGTTCGCCCTTGATGTCGATCCAGACCCGCATCACCCGCGGGATCAGCCAGCCTTTGCGATTGACATAAAAGTCGTAGGAGATCGCCTCGGCATTCGGCTCCCGGAAGGGACCGGTCGAGAGCGTCACGTCGTACACGTATTGGGGAGAAGCCTGTGGGGTCTTTTCAGCCATGAGCCGGTACGATTTTCCTCATCATTGCACGCGACGGACTTACTATAAAGATCGCGGCGCGCCTTTGTCAAAATAGGCGCGCACCCGTTCCGCCGCGCTCAGGCCGTCCCGGATGCAGTCCGGAATCCCCACGCCTCGGTAGGCCGCTCCCGCTAAAAAAACGCCCGGCAGCCGCGTGAGCCGCTCCTCAATGACAGCCAGCCGCTCCAGATGTCCCACGAGATACTGGGGCATCGCGCGGGGCCACCGGAACACGCGGGTAAGGACCGGTTCCTCCGTCACTCCCATGACATGCTGCAGATCGGCGCGCACCAACGCCACCAATTCCTGGTCGGACCGCTCCAGCGCGGCTTCCCGGCCGGCCCCGCCGACGTAGGAGCGGATCAGCACCGAGCCGTCCGGCGCCCGATGGTCCCATTTCGACGACGACCACGTCGACGCCAGCAGGACGCGACGCTCTATCCGCGGGATCACGAACCCGTAGCCGTCAAGGCTGTGGCTGAATCCCTCGCGGCGATAGCCCAGCGTGACCGTCGCGGTGGACGCATAGGGAATGCCGCGCATCAGATCGGCCAGCGCTCCGTCGAGCGTCTCAAGCAGCGACGCCGCGTCATAGGACGGCGTCGCCAAAACCAGCGCATCCGCAGCGATCGGTGGTGCGCCGTCCAGAAGCACCTCATAGCCGGCGCCTTCTCCGCGAGCCCGGATCGCGCGCACCCGTCGCCCCAGGCAGACCTTCACCGCCGACAGCCGGCCGGTCAAGGCGCGGACAAGCTCCGAGAGCCCGCCGCGAAGCGTCACGAACGGCGTCCAGCGCGAAGCCTCTCCCTTATCGGACGCCTTGTGCCTCCGCCGCGCGCCCAGCATGGAACGGACAAGGCTTCCGTGCTCCCGCTCCATTTCGGGAAACCGGGGGAAGGTCGCCTGAATGCTCAGCCGATCCGCGTCGCCCGCATAGATGCCCGTCATCAGCGGCTCGATGATCCGCTCCAAGGCTTCATCACCCAGACGGCGGCGGAAGAAACCGCCCAGCGATTCATCCCCCTCCTCGCGCCGGCGCGGCACGAAGACCTCCGCGCCCAGCCGAAGCTTGCCGGGCCAGGACAGAAGACCGCTCCGCAAAAACGGGCCCAGCCTGGTGGGGACGCCCAGCGCGAGTCCTTCCGGCAATTCCTCGAGACGGCCTCTCGAATACACGAATGTCCGGCGCCGGTCCGGGTTCGTGCCGATCAGCCGGTCCTCGAGTCCGAGCTTCCTGCACAGCTCGATCCCCCACGGCTTCTGGGACAGGAACGAGTCGGGCCCGCCTTCGATGACGAACCCGTCGGCCTGTTCCGTGAGAATCTTGCCGCCGAGCCGGGAATCCCCCTCGACCAGCGTGCAGGCGACGGGCGGACCGTCGGATTGGGACAAGGCGTAGGCCGCGCTCAGGCCGGCAATCCCGCCGCCGACGACGACCACTGTGCGCGCGACGGTCAGAAGCCGGTCTCCTTGAAGTGCGCGGTCACGACATCCATCACCGTCTCGACGAGCGGCGTAGTGGCATTCAGCATCGCGATCCGTTCCAACTGCATGCCGTTGTCACGAGCCCGCTTCTTGAACTCGATGTCGATGTCGTACAGGACCTCGAGATGGTCCGACACGAACCCGATCGGCGCCATGAGCACGTACCGGCAGCCCGCTCCGTGCAGTTCGTCGAGCGTGTCTTCGACCGTCGGCCCCAGCCATTTGTCGCCCGTCCGCCCCTGGCTTTGATAGGCGAACCGCCAGGTCGCCGCGGGCGGCAAGGGGCCCAGGGCGGACCGCACGGCCTCGACCGTCGCCCGCACCTGGTCCGGATAGGGGTCCCCGTCTTTGAGGATCCGCTCAGGAAGGCTGTGGGCCGTGAAGATGATCGCCACGCGGTCGCGCGCGTCGGCCGGAAATTTTCCGAGCGCCGCGCGAATATTGGCAACGATTCCCTGAATGAGCGCCGGGTGGGTGTTCCAGCTCGGCACGTACGTGAAGCGAATGGACGCGCCCGATTCAGCCTGGGCCTCCTCTACTTTCTTGACGTAGGCGCCGACGCTCAACTGGGAATTCTGGGGCGCCATGCACAGGCCGATCAGCCGCCGGACCCCGTCTTTGACGATCTCCCGGTAGGTCTCACGGATGAAGGGATGCCAGTGCCGGAACCCGAGATACACCCTGAAACGGGACGGGCCGGCCGCATTCAGACGCTCTTCAAGGCGCTTGCCGAGATCAGGCGTGATCGCCAAGACCGGGGATTTCCCCCCCGTCGCCCGATACCGCTCCGTGATTTCTTGCACCAGCTCAGGAGGGGTCGGCCGGCCGCCACGGACGTCGTTCAGGAACGGACCCACCGCGTCCAGCGAATCCGGGCCTCCCAGGGCCATGAGGAGGATGCCGATTGGCGCTTCTGACATCGTTAATCGTTATTCGTTAATCGTTAAACGGAGGGTTCCGACGAAGATCATCTTTCCTATCAACGTTTAACGATTAACGGATAACGTTTAACGTTGACTGAGCTTATGGACGAGATCCACGGCCGCCTGGACATGCTCGACCGGCGTGTTCGGAAGGATGCCGTGCCCGAGGTTGAAGATGAAGCCGGGAGCGCCTCCCGCCTGTTTGAGGATCATCTCCACACGCCGTTCGATCTCATGCACGGGAGCAAAAAGGACGACGGGGTCCAAATTGCCTTGGATCGCCACTTCGGAACCCAGGCGGCGCCGGGCTTCATCGAGCGGGACCCGCCAATCCACCCCGATCACCGTGCCGCCGGCCTCACGCATCAACTCCAGCAAGGTCGCCGTGCCCGTGCCGAAATGGATCAGCGGGACATTCTCGTTCTGGAGCCCCTCGAAGATCAGCCGCACGTGGGGCTGCACGTACTCCCGATAATCGTCGGGGCTCAGGCACCCGACCCAACTGTCGAACAACTGGACGGCCTGCGCCCCCGCCTTGATCTGGCTCTTCAGATAGGCGGTCACCACGCGCGCGAGCTTGTCCATGAGCCGATGCCAGACGGCGGGCTCCCGGTACATGAACCCTTTGGTTTCGATGTAGTTCCGCGAGGCGCCCCCTTCGATCGCATAGCTGGCCAGCGTGAACGGCGCGCCGGCGAACCCAATCAACGGCACGCGTCCGTCGAGAGCGCGGCGGGCCAGTGAAATGGCATCTGCGACATAGCGAAGCTCACTCCCGTCGATCAGCTTGAGCGCGTCCACGTCCGCGCGCGTACGGACGGGGTTATGGATCACGGGTCCCTCGCCTTCCTCGAACGTGACGCGGAGGCCCATCGGTTCGAGCGGGAGCAGGATGTCGGCGAAGATGATCGCGGCATCGAGAGCAAACCGATCAATCGGCTGGAGCGTGACCTGCGCCGCCAGTTCGGGAGTCTTGCAGACCTCGAGGATGGAATGCTTCGCGCGGACGGCCCGGTATTCCTCCATGTAGCGGCCGGCTTGCCGCATGAACCAGACCGGCACGCAGTCCGTCTGTTCGCGGCGGCAGGCTTTGAGAAAGCGATCATTCATAAGTTGAGGGCCATTCTAGGGACTGGTCGAGAGGGTGTCAAATGACGCGCGCTTCGCCCGAATTCCCACTATAATGGAGCAAGTTTGAGGGGGCCCATGAACATCCTCATCGCCGGAGGTTCCGGCTTCATCGGCCGAGCGCTCTGCAAGGCTCTCATTCAGACAAACCACGGGGTCACGGTGTTGTCCCGTTCCCCCGATGCGCACCGGGGTGACCTCCCTCCGGACGTCACTCTTCTCGCTTGGGATGGCCGGAGCAGGGAGGGGTGGACGCAGGAGTTGGCAGGGTTTGATGCGGTAATCAACCTGGCCGGGGAGAACATTGCCGAGAAACGCTGGACAAAAAACCGCAAGAAGGAGCTGTGCAACAGCCGCATCCTCACCACGCGCCTGCTGGTTCAGGCCATGGCCGTGCTGTCGAAACGGCCATCGACACTGATCAATGCATCAGCGATCGGGTATTACGGGCCTCGTAACTCCACACCGATCACTGAAGAGACCCAGCCGGGTTCGGATTTCCTAGCCGATCTTTGCGTAGCCTGGGAGCAGGAAGCGATTCAGGCTGAGGCGCTCGGTCTTCGTGTCGTCCGGCTTCGGATCGGTCTGGTGCTGGGAGAGGACGGTGGCGCTCTGCCACGGATGGCGCTCCCGTTCCGGTTCTTCCTGGGGGGACCGATCTTTCCTGGCTCCCAATGGGTCTCCTGGATTCATCGCCAGGACCTCATTGGCCTCATCCACTGGGCCCTCACCAATCCGAAGGTGAGCGGACCTGTCAATGCCGTCGCCCCTGGCGCCGTCACGATGCGTGAGTTTTGCCGGACACTTGGGCATGTCCTGGGCCGGCCCTCTTGGCTCCCGGTCCCCGAATTTGCTCTCCGGCTGGCTCTCGGAGAACTCGCCACATTATTGACGACCGGCCAGCGTGTTGAGCCGGCCGTAACGCTGCGTGAAGGATGCCCCTTCCAGTATCCCAGGTTGGAGCAGGCGCTTTGGGAGATTCTCGGAAAACCTTTATGAAGGACACTCCGCGTCTTCGCATCGGAATCAGCCAGTGCCTGCTGGGCGATAACGTCCGGCACGACGGCGGTCACAAACTCGACAGTGTCCTGATCGAGACCCTGGGTCGGTACGCAGAATGGGTCCCGGTGTGTCCGGAGGTGGAAGTGGGACTGGGAACTCCTCGCGAGCCCATGCGGCTGGTCGGCGATCCCCAGGCGCCGCGCCTCGTCACGATCACTACCGGGATAGATCACACCGACGCGATGAACCGCTTCGCACGGCAGCGGGTCCGTGAACTGGAGGGGCTGGATCTCTCAGGCTATGTCTTCAAGAGCGACTCGCCGAGCTGCGGCATCGGAGGGGTTCCTCTCGGAGTCGGCCTCTTCGCGCGGGCCTTCATGGAACATTTCCCCCTCATCCCCGTCGAGGAAGAAAGCCGACTGCACGATCCGCAAGCCGTAAAGGACTTTCTGGAACGAGTTCTCGCCTATCGCCGAGTGAAAATGGGGACAGGCAACTTTTCGAAAGGCAGAACCGAAAAGTAGCCTGTCCCCTTTAGACCCAGTCCGAGTCGGTGCGGGATTTGGCGGGCGCGGCGGGAAGAGCCGCCAGGCGTTCGGTGATGGCGGTGAGATCGGAGGCCAGCGCATTTTCCTCCTCGGCGGAGGCGATACGGGCCGCGCCGGCGGCCAGCTCGATGCGGTAGTGATTGTCGCGATCCGAGAACCATTCGAGGTAGGGATGCGGCGGCAGGTGCGGATGCGGGTCGAACGACATCAGACTGACTTCGCCGGTCTGAGGACTCTCCAGGTCCCCCAGGACATGGCCGGCCAGATCATCGTCCACGAACGACGGATTGCCGAAGATGATCAGCTTACCTTGGATCTCGCCCTTGAAGTCTCCGCGCAGGAGAAATTCGACCGAGCCGATCGCCGCAAAGGTGATCCGCCCGGCGACCCGTCCCGGCGTGCGGTTGTCCAGGAAGCCCTCCTTGACCCACCGGCCGTTGCTGAACTTCTGCGCCACGGCTCATCAGTCAGGAATGAGCTGCCACTCGTCCTTCTCGATCCAGACCCACCTGCCCGTTTGGAGCTTCTTCACATCTTCCTTCTCGAACAGCTTCATGTACCGCGCGATGCGGGCCGGATCGTCGATCCGGTCCTCCTGCATCACCCCATTGGGAAGCTTGAATTTCCTCAACAACAACGGCATGTCCCTCGAACCTCCCTATTGCTTTGGTAATTCAGACGTTGCACAGTACAAAACGCTTCCCCGCGGTGTCAAGCCGACCAACTGGATTTGCGGCCGTCGCCGCCTTATAATACGCGCAGATTGTCGGGCGAGATGAAAGGAACCTGCCATGCCGCTGTATGAATACCACTGCGAGGGATGCGGAAGGGATTTCGAGGAACAGCAGTCGTTGAACTTTAACTCGGCCGACACCGAGTGTCCCCACTGTATGCAGAAGAAGGCCGCCCGGAAAATTTCGGCGGTGTCCATGTCCATCAAAGGACCCAACAGGAAGCCCCGAAGCTCCGATATCAAGGCCGAGGCCGGCATGAAAAAAGCGGAAGAGGTGCTGAGCAAATTTCCGCCGGCTTACGGCAAACGCGGCGAAGCTCCCGACCTTGAGTAGTGTTGAGGGGTTCTGGTACGATTAACCACTCAGCCTACATCACCTGGAGGGCCCTCATGAAGACGACCGCGGCGACTCTGATCGTGATTTTCGGAGCAGTCCTCGGATTCCTCCCGCTCGCCTCCGCCGACGTCGTCATCCCGGGAATGGGTTCCGGCGCCTATGACGTTCCCTCCGTGGGAGGGCCGGGGGACTCCGTCGACAAGGCGCCGGTCTGCGACAACCGCGCGCGGCCCAAAATCTCCAAGGTCACGCCCGATCCCATGAAACCGGGTGACAAGGTCACGATCACGGGGGAAAACTTCGGCAAGAAGGAATGCTTTCAAGGCGTCTCCTTCGGTGGTATGGCGGACGGCACCAAGATCTCATTCAAACATGTGAACGAGACGACCGTCGAGGCAACCGTCCCGGAGGTGAAGCCCGGCCTCAGCCGGGTCAACGTGGTCACCAGCGGCGGCGGCGACCAAGCCATTATCCTGATCCAGGCCAAATAATTCTCCGCTCTCTCGGCGTTTTTCCCTTCGTCCGCCCCTCGACTTGCTCATAGCCCTGTGATACCCTGTCGCACTCTTTCTGACGACCATCGCCATAGCTGGCGGCTACACACGTATGTTTAAGAGAATTCTCATAGCCAACCGCGGCGAAATCGCCATGCGCATCATCCGCGCCTGCCGGGAGCTCGGCATCCGGACGGTCGCGATCTATGCGGAGTGCGACGCGACCGCCATTTACGTGAAGAAAGCCGACGCGTCGCACCTCATCGGGCCGGGCCCGGTCCAGGGCTACCTCGACATGCAGGGACTCGTGGACCTCGCCAAACGGACCGGCGCCGACGGCATTCACCCGGGCTACGGCTTCCTCTCGGAGAACGCGGACTTCGCGCGCCTCTGCGAGGCTTCCGGCGTCACCTTCATCGGGCCGTCTCCCCAGGCCATCCACCTGATGGGCAACAAAGTGCAGGCCCGTGAGATCGCAAAGAAGGCCGGCGTGCCGATCGTGCCGGGGACCGAGAAGGGAGTATCGAATCCCACGGAGGCCCTGAGCTTCGCCGCGCATAATGGCTATCCCCTGATGGTCAAGGCCTCCATGGGCGGAGGGGGACGGGGCCTGCACGTCGTCCGGACCGATCAGGAGCTGATCGCCCAGATGGAAGTGGCCCGCCGGGAGGCGCTCTCGTCGTTCGGCAGCGGCGAGATCTTCCTGGAGAAATACATCGAGCGGCCGCATCACATCGAATTCCAGATCCTGGCCGACAAGCACGGCAACATCATCCACCTCGGCGAACGGGACTGTTCGATCCAGCGCCGCCACCAAAAAATAATCGAAATCGCCCCCTCGCTGGTGCTGGACAAGGCCCTGCGGGCCAGGATGGGAGAGGCCGCCATCGCGGTGGCCAAGGCGGTGAGCTACGACAACGCCGGCACCGTGGAGTTTCTGCTCGACCAGAACCGCAACTTCTACTTCATCGAGATGAACACCCGCATCCAGGTGGAGCACACCATCACGGAGCAAATCACGGCGATCGACCTCGTGCGGTCGCAGATCGAAGTGGCCGCGGGACTGCCGTTGGAGTTCTGCCAGGAGGACGTCACGCTCCAGGGGCACGCCATCCAATGCCGGATCAACGCCGAGGACCCCCGCAACAACTTCCGTCCCTGCACCGGCACCGTGACGGCGTATTACTCGCCGGGCGGCATCGGCGTCCGTATAGACGGCGCCGTTTACAAGGACTACACCGTCCCACCCTATTACGACGCCCTCCTGGCCAAGCTGGTCGTGCGGGGCCGGACCTGGGAAGAGACGGTCAGCCGCGCCCACCGCTCGCTGGAGGAATTCGTGCTGCGGGGCGTGAAAACCACGATCCCCTTCATGAAGCGGATCATGGAGGAGCCCGACTTCCAGGCCGGCCGGTTTGACACCAGCTACCTGGAGACTCACCCGGAGGTATTCGATTACGAGGACTACTCCGACCCGGAAGACCTCGTCGTCGCCATCTCCGCGGCCATCGTGGCCTATGAAGGACTGTAGCCGTGAAGAGGCTCCAGAAAAAAACCAAAGCAGCAGCCTCGGCACGCGGTCCCGCCGTGAAGACGTCCAAGACTGTCCGGCCGACCGAGTTTCATATCGAAGCTGCGCCCGCGCGGAAAGTGCTGCTCACCGACGTGGCCCTGCGCGACGGCCACCAGTCCCTGCTGGCCACGCGCATGCGGACCGAGGACATGCTCGACGTCGCCGATCAGTTGGACAAGGTCGGCTTCTG
>CAZMPH010000051.1:11507-14182 GCA_964568195.1 uncultured Nitrospirales bacterium
CCGCGCCGCCGGACTGTTCTCGCTGGAGATGTGGGGCGGCGCCACCTTCGACACCTGCCTGCGGTTCCTGCGAGAAGACCCCTGGGAACGGCTCCGTGCGATCAAGCGCGTGATGCCCCGCACACGGCTCCAGATGCTGCTGCGCGGCCAGAACCTGGTCGGCTACCGCCATTACCCCGACGATGTCGTGAACGCCTTCGTCGAACGCGCCGCGGCCAACGGCGTGGACGTGTTCCGCATCTTCGATGCCTTGAACGACATCCGCAACATGGAGGCCTCCGTCGCCGCCGTCCGCCGGGCCCAAAAGCATGTGGAAGCCGCGATCTGCTACACCACCAGCCCGGTGCACAGCCTGGAGCGGTTCATCGAGCTGGCGAAACGCCTCGAAGATCTCGGCACCGACACGCTTTGCATCAAGGACATGGCGGGACTCCTGGCGCCCATGGACGCCTACAGGCTCGTCAAGGGCCTCAAAGCGGCCGTGCGCGTGCCGATCCATCTGCACAGCCACTACACCTCGGGAATGGCCTCGACCAGCGCCCTGATGGCGATCCTTGGAGGTCTCGACATGCTGGACACGGCGCTCTCCCCGCTGTCCGGAGGCACCTCGCACCCGCCGACGGAGACGTTCGTCGCCCTGCTTCGCGGGACGCCCTACGACACGGGTCTGGACATGAAGACGCTCCCGCCCGTCGCGGAGGTTCTGCGCAACGCCAGGAAAAAGTACCACCAGTTCGAGAGCGATTTCGCCGGGGTGGACTCCGAGATCCTGATTTCGCAGATTCCCGGCGGCATGCTGTCCAATCTGGCGGCGCAGCTCGCCGAGCAGAATGCCCTGGAGAAATTCAGGGCCGTACTGGAGGAAGTTCCCCTCGTCCGCAAAGACTTCGGCTATCCCCCGCTGGTGACGCCGACAAGCCAGATCGTCGGGACCCAGGCCACGCTCAACGTCCTCACCGGCGAGAGGTATAAGGTCGTCACCACCGAAACGCGGAACTATCTCAAGGGACTCTACGGGAAACCGCCGGGTGCTGTTGATGCGACTATTCAAAAACGTGCCCTCGGTAATGAGATAGTGATCACAGTACGTCCCGCCGACCTCCTTGAACCGGAATTGCCGAAGGCCGCCCGCGAAGCCGCGGACAAAACGACCAACCCCGAGGACGTGCTGTCGTACGCGCTGTTCCCGAGCGTTGCGAACGACTTCTTCGACGAGCGCGCGAGCGGCCAGCTCAAGCCTGAACCGCTCGCTCCCCTGCCGACCAAGGGCCCCGCGGTCGCCCATGAGCTGAAGCTGGCCCCGTTGGAATTCAAGGTGACCATCCACGGGGAGAGCTACCACATCAAGGTCTCGGGCTCGGGCCGCAAGACCGACGGGAAGAAGCCGTACTACATCAAAGTGAACGACAGGCTGGAGGAAGTGCACCTGGAACCGCTGGTCGAGGTGCTGACCGGCGCGCCGGAGGCGCCGGAGGTCGGAGGCGCCCAAGCCCCCAAGCGGCCGAAGCCCAAAGGACCGGGCGACGTGACGACCTCCATGCCGGGCAAGGTCATCAAGGTCCTGGTCAAGCAGGGCCAGTCCGTGAAGAAAGACGACCTGGTCCTCATTGTTGAGGCGATGAAGATGGAGAGCCAGGTGCTCGCGCCGGTCGCCGGGACCGTGAAGACGCTCTACGTCAAGGAAGGCGACGACGTCAAACCGGACGAAACACTGCTCGTCGTGGAGTGATTTGAGGCTTCCGTCATTTCCCCCGTTTGACCGCTACCCGCCTCAGTTCGTCAGCGTCAATCAGCATCGCACCGCGTACATCCGGCACGGCCAGGGGCCGCCGGTCGTTCTGCTGCACGGCTATGCGGGCGCGATCTGGAACTGGGAGCATCAGATCGAGCCCCTCGGACGGCGATTCACCCTCTTCATTCCGGACGTGATCGGCCAGGGACTCTCGGACAAGCCCCGCGTCGCCTATACCCCGGCGTTCTATACCGACTGGCTCTGCGGATTCCTCGACGCCGTCGGCGTCGGGCGCGCCGCCATCGTCGGACACTCGATGGGTGGCGGTCTCGCCTTGAGCCTGGCCATGACCAATCCCGACCGGGTGGACCGGCTCATCCTGATTTCGGGATTCCCGCAGGACGTGCTGAACCGTATCCGCGGCCCCTACCTGAAACGCTTCGCCCGGCTCGGGTCGGGCTGGCTGTTCGGACTCGGCTATCGCCTCCTGGGCCGGCGGGCCTTCAGGAAATTCATCGGCGGATTGGTCACGGATCGCAGCCTCGTCACGCCGGCGGTCATCGAGCAAGCCTATCGACTCCGAAAGGAGTACGGCAAGGCCAGGCCGCTCTGGTCCACCCTCACGCACATCGCCGACTGGGAGACAGACTATGCGCCCAGGCTGAATGCTGTGACCGCCCCCACCTTGATCGTCTGGGGACGCGACGACCGCTTTCTCCCGGTCACGGCGGGTGAGGAACTCCACCAAACGATCCCCGGCTCGCGCCTGGCCATCCTTCCCAACACCGGCCACCTCCCCATGTGGGAACGCCCCGACGAGGCCAACCGGTTAATAATGGATTTTCTCTCAAGTTCCTAATGGCGGGTCCTGCCCCCGCATAGCCCAGTGCAGCTGGGCGTTTCGCCGTCGAAGTCCCGGAACCCGGCTGTACGCCCCGCGCTG
>CAZMPH010000052.1:0-13806 GCA_964568195.1 uncultured Nitrospirales bacterium
TTGAAGCCGTGCTTGCGGGCATAGGCCTCGATGCCGCCCTTGATCATCGGGCGGATGAACGACGGCGTCTTTTCCAGCCGCTCCAGCGCGTCCGGCGTCCAGTCGAACTCGACCGTCGCGCCGCCTTTGGCTTCACCTGAAGACGTGAGGCCCATCTGGGCCACCACCGCCGAGAAGGGACACCCGCCGGTCTTCTTTTCGCCTTCGGCGGGCGCGGCTGACGCGGCCGCCGGCTGCTCGCTGTAATGCTCCTTCAAATAGTTGGCCATCTCGGCCTGGTTCTCGCCTTCCCCGCGAAGCCCGCCGCGCGTCATCTCGAACGGCTGGGCGGCGGCGGTCCGGCCGCCGAGTTGCACGCCCAGCGAGCTGACCATCTGGGTCTCGCCGGGATTGGTGACCATCGTGAATCGCGCCCCGCAGGACGGGCACCCGAAGAACACGCCGAGCGATCCTTCGGCGGGCTTCTCGACCTTCTCGAAGTTCATGTAGGTTTCGCACTTCATGCAGACGAACTTCATCGGGCGGCTCCTTAGAGTTGCTTGGCCAGGATTTTCTTGTAGTCCAGCAGCGTCTTGATGCGGCTCACGATCTCATCATACCGCTTGAGGGTCGGATAGTCACCATCAATCAGCGGCGCGCCCTTGTCGAACGATCTCGCCAGCGTCCGGTCGAAGGGGATGCGGCCCAGGAGCGGCAGGTCCAGCGCCCGACACAGCGCTTCCGTGTCGCCTTCGAACAGCTCGCTCTCGACCCCGCAGTGCGGGCAGCGGTAGATGCTCATGTTCTCGACCATCCCCAGCACGTTGATGCCGAGGTCGCGGGCGTAGGCGATGGACTTCCGCACCACGTCCGACGCGACTTCGGACGGCGTGGTCACGACGATCGCGCCGTCCAGGTCCGGAATGAAGCCGGCGATGACCGGCGGCTTGTCGGCGGCCGCGCCGGGCGGCAGGTCCGTGAGGAGGTAATCCACGTCGCCCCAGACGATGTCGGCGATGAACTCACGAATCACGTTCATTTCCATCAGGCCGAGCCAGACGGGACTGAGATCCATCGGACCTTTCCACCGAACCGGGGCGAGTTCGTCCAGAAAGAAATCCATGGAGCCGACCTTGAGGCCGAGCGGGCCGACGGGCGGGAGCGCGCCGTCGGGGGTGATCGTGAAGCGCCGGCCGCGCATGCCCAGCATTTGCGGCACGCAGGGGCCGTTGAGATCCACGTCCAGCACGCCGACCTTGTGGCCCTGTCGCGCGAAGGCCAGCGCGAGGTTCACGGTGGTCATGCTCTTGCCGACGCCGCCCTTGCCGCTCATGACGACCAGCTTGTGGCGGACGGAGGCCATGCGGCCCTTGACGGCCTTCATCTGCTCGGTGATCTGCTGGACGACCTTGGCGTCGTCTGAGTACTTCAGCTTCCCGAGGATATCTTTAAGGTTTTGCGGTGCCATAGGCGTTTGGAACCCTCAAAAATCTGGATCAAACTATCATGTGGTCTGAAATGATGTCAATTTATCCAGGTAGTTACTGAGACAGTTCCGCCAATTTCTTCTTTGCCGCGCCGGAGGCGAGGGTTTCCCGGGCGATGGCAAGCGCGTCGCGGATGGAGGAGGCCTTGCCGCCGGCGTAGAGGATCATCGCGGCGTTCATCAGCACCCAGTCCAGTTTGCCGCCCCTCACTTCATTCCCCAGGATCTTCGTGATCAGCTCGACTCCGCCGTCCAGGCCGGGCGACTTCAGATCCTCGATGCGCGCGAACGCCATGTCGAAGTCTTTGGGTTGGATGGTAAACGGGGTGATGCGGTCGTCCCGCAGCTCAATGGCCTTGGTGATGGAGCTGACCGACAGTTCCGGCTCGCCTTCGAGCCCGCGCACGACGAGCGCCCGCGGGGTGCCCATCATCCGCAGCGCCTCCGCGATCTTCTCGAAGTAAGGCGGATGCGACATCCCGATGATCGAGGTCTGGGCTCGCCCCGGGTTCAGCGCCCGGGCGACGGGCTGGAAGAAACTCCGCACGCCGAGCTCCTTCCGCAATTCCAGAAACCGGAAGACGAGGGGATGGTAGAGGCCGACGTCCAGATACGCCAGCCCCTTCTGCGCGAGACACTCCACGGCCTGTTTGGGCTCCAGGTCAATGGGGATACCAAGCTTTGCGGCAATCACCGCCGTTGAAATCCGGTTCGGCACGCCGTCATAGCCGTGGAGCAACACAGGAACCCCGGCGGCAGAGGCAACAATCGCCGCCGGCAAGAGGACGTGCCAGCTATCTTGTTTTCCTGCATAGCTGGGAATGTCCACGTGTCCGAGGTCGGACGGGATCGGCAGGGGCGGCACATACTCGCGCGCGACGGCGGCAAACGCCGCCAGCTCGGTGACCGATTCGCTCTTGATCCGCATGGCGATGAGAAACGCGCCGACCTGCGCGGGCGTGGCCTGGCCCTCCAGCAGCAGGCGCATGGCGCTGGCGGCCTCCTGGTAGGTGAGGTCCTTGGCGCCCTTCTCGCCCTTCCCGACCTTGGCGATGAGGGTCTGCATGGTGATGTCCATGTGGTTAGATCGAGTAGTGGAACTGGGGCTTGGCGCCGAGGGCCTCGGCGAGGACGCCGCGGGTCTTTAGCTCCTGGATGATCTGATCGGCGAGGGCGTCGAAGTCCTTCGGTCCGGGGAAGGCCAGATCGGTGTTGGGCGGCGGCGCTTCTTCGCCCTTCGACATGTGCACGGCGATGACCGGCGCCGGGTGGACCAGCGTGCGGATCGCCTGGTGGTCGGCTCCGCCGAACGCGTTGGTGGTGGACACCACGATCAGGCCCGTGTCGATCAGCAGACGGGCCACCTCGCCGAAACGCCGGATGATCTCGCCGGTGTCTTCCTCCCGCAGGTCGGCATCCAGGCCGCGCCGGAGATTCGCGCCGTCGAGGAGATAGGTATGGCGGCCGTCGGCCACGAGCTGGCCCTCCAGGCGTCGGGCCAGGAAGGATTTGCCGGTGTGGCGCCCGCCCGTGATCAGCACCAGGGCGGCACGATGGCCGAAGTGCCTCGCGCGATCGTCGGCGCCCACGTCGCCCTTGACCCATGCGATGTCGCGCCGACGGGCCTCCTCGCGCAGCACCGTGTGCTCGTCCTTCACCGCTTCGGTCATGATCCCGCCGCCGGACACGTCGTACTGATCCACCAGGACGAAGCGGCCGGTGACTTCGGAGTCGCTGTACAGGTCGAACGCGATAGGCAATTTGGTGCGGATCGTCAGCTCGGCCACTTCGTTCCGGCCGACGATCGACCGGGTCTCGCGGGCCGCGAGGTCGGCGGCGTCGATGATCCGGTGGATGATGGCCACCTCGCATTCCACCTCGCGGGTCGCCAGTCTCAAGAGGTATTTCTTGCCGGCCTCCAGCGGGCGGCGTCCCATCCAGAAGAGGTTGCACCGGAACGTGGTGGAGACCAGCGGCACCGAGTCTTCGTGCGAGGCGATCTCGCCACGCATGATGAAGATCTGCTCGTCGAGCGTGAGGCCGGTGGACTGGCCGGCTCTCGCCTCCGCCGGGACCGGCTCCACGTTGAAGGCCTCCACCGACTTGACGAGGGCCGATTTGTTCGAGGGGGAGAAGACCAGCTTGTCGCCGACCTTGACCCGTCCCGTGGCGATGCGGCCGGCGATGATCCGGCGCGCGTCGAACTTGTACACGTCCTGCACGGGGAAGCGCAGAGGCTGCCGCTCCCGCGCGGTCTCCTTGCGGAACAGGCCGAGGCTGTCCAACACGGTCGGGCCGCTGTACCACGGCATGTGGGTGCTCGGCTTGGCGATGTTGTCCCCGAGCTTCGCGCTGACCGGCACGAACCGCTCCGGCGTCACCTTGAGCTGCGCCAGGAACTCCCGGTACTCCTTCTCGATCGCCTCGAACACGTCCTGCCGGTAGCCGACCAGGTCCATCTTGTTGACGACGACGGCGACTTGCCGGACACCGAGCAGGCTAAGGAGATATCCGTGCTTCTTGGACTGCTCCTTGACGCCTTCCTGCGCGTCGATGACCAGCAGGGCCGCCTCGGCGCGCGCCGCGCCGGAGATCATGTTCTTCAGGAACTCCTTGTGGCCCGGCGCGTCGATGATGATGTAATGGCGGTCCTGCCATGTGAAGAACGTGCGGGCGGTGTCGATCGTGATGCCCTGCTCCTGCTCTTCCAGGAACGCGTCGAAGAGGAAGGCGTACTCGAACTCCTTGCCCTGGCGGCGGCAGATGTCCCGGACCTTGTCCAGCTTGCCTTCGGGGAGCGAGCCGGTGTCGGCATAGAGGCGGCCGAGCAGCGTGGACTTGCCGTGGTCCACGTGGCCGACAATGACGATATTGAGATGTTCTTGGGCTTTGGTAATGGTGGTTGTCATTACATGTAGCCGTCTTTACGCAAGAGTTCCATCCCTCGCCCTTCGTCCTGAGCGCGGCCGGACCGCTCGGCCACGGTCGTTTTGCGCAGCTCCTCGATGATCTCGTCCACGGTTTTGGCGGTGGACTTGATCGGAAACGTGCAGGGGGCGCAGCCAAGGCTCCGGTAGCGGGTCCCGTCGCCCTTGTCGAAGTAGAGGTCGATGATCGGGATGTTCTCCGCCCGGATGTATTCCCAGATGTTGATCTCGGTCCAGTCCAGGAGGGGATGGATCCGGATGTGCGTACCCTCCGGGAACGTCGTCTTGAACTGGTCCCACAGCTCCGGGGGCTGCTCGCGGAAGTCCCAGTCGCCGTGCTTGTCGCGCGGCGAGAAGTAGCGTTCCTTGGCGCGCGTCCCTTCCTCGTCGGCCCGCACGCCGAGGATGATGCCCTGGTAGCCTTTCTCGGCGATGAGGTTCTTGAGCCCGTTGGTCTTGAGGGCGGTGCAGCACTCGACGCGGCCCAGCTGGTGGTTCATCCCGTTGGCCAGGGCCTCCTTGTTCCGGCCGATGACCAGGTTCAGACGCCATTCGCGGGCGAACCGGTCCCGGTACTCGATCATGGCCGGGATCTTGTAGCTCGTGTCGATGTGAAGCAGCGGGAAGGGGACGTGCCCGAAGAACGCTTTGCGGGCGAGCCACAGGAGCACCGTGGAGTCCTTGCCCATGGACCACAGCATCGCGAGGTTGTCGAAGTGCTTGTAGGCCTCGCGAAAGATATAGACGCTCTGGTCTTCCAGCTGGCGGAGATGGCTGTCCATAACCTTAGTGTGTGCGCCCGCGGCTGACCCCGGGGAAAGGGCGCGTCTCGGCGGGTGCGACATCGCGAGATCTTGGGCGAGTAGCGTTCATTTGATGTGCAGCCCGCATTCAGTTTTAGCTGTGCCGGCCCAGCGGCCGGCCCGCGGGTCTTCGCCGGGCTGGACCGGGCGGGTGCAGTACGTGCAGCCGATGCTCGGATAGTTCCGGTCGTGGAGCGGGTTGTAGGGCACTTCGTAGAGCTTGATGTAAGTCCAGACGTCTTCGAACGTCCACTTGGCGAGCGGGTTGAACTTCACCATCTGGAATTTCTGATCCCACTCGACCAGCGTGGCGTTGGCCCGCGTCGGCGATTGATCGCGGCGGATGCCGGTGATCCAGGCCTTGTAACCTTCCATGACGCGTGTCAGCGGCTCCACCTTGCGCTGGTTGCAGCACTCGTCGGGCCGGCGCTCCCACAGCTTGCCGCCGAACTTTTCCGCTTGCTGCTCCGGCGTGAGGAGGGACTTCACCTGGATCGGCGCGATCCCGTACTTCGCGATCAGCCGGTCGCGCGTCTCGTAGGTCTCCTTGAACAGGAAATCCGTGTCCAGATAGAGGATCGGCGTCTTGGGGTTGATCCGGCACACCATGTCGATCAGCGCGACGTCCTCGGCGCCGAAGCTGCTGGCCAGCACGATGGCCGGGAAGTACGTCCCGATCGCGTAGGCGAGGAGATCTTGCGGTGTCTTGGACTCGAACGAGTCGCTCAAGGCCTTCAAGTCAGCCATGGAGACAGTCGGCGTCATCCGATCTTCTCCACGGTGACCTTGAAGAAATTGTCCGCCGGCACTTCCGAGAGGACCTTCTGCCCGTCGTTCCGCAGCGACTGGGGCACGTTCTTGACCGGGTCGCCCGCGTCCAACCAAACTTCCAGGATCTCGCCCTCGTCCATCATCTCGAGCTTGAGCTTCGTCTTGACGTAGTTGATCGGGCACATGACGCCGCGCAGGTCCAGCGTCGTCACGGATTTCGAGGAAGGCTCCCGATCGGGAGCCGCAGGGCTTGGCATGGCGCACTCTCCTGTTGCCTGTTTCTCGTTCAGGTCCTTCAGCTTGAGGTCCTGGCTGATGCCTTCCGTGAGGATCTTACAGGCTTCGACGAAGCCCTTCGCGAACGCCAGCTTCTCGGCGGCGAAGGCGGCCGTGGTGTTGTGGGGGCCGAGGTCGCCGATGTTTGCGGATGGCGCGGCGTATGCCTTGGCGATGCGTCCGGTGGCGCCGAACAGGCGCTCGAACTCAACGAACGTATCGGCGTCCGTGTTGGGATCGATGCCTTCCGGAACCAGCACCGCCTTGGCGGCCGCCAGCACGGCCCGGTACGCTTTGTTCAGCGCGGTGGCGTGCTGTTCCTTCCCCTCGAGCAGCCTGGCCATGTACAGCTCCTGCTCGGCTTCGAGGATGCGGTTCTCGATCATCTCCAGCGCGCCCCCCGCGCACTCGCCGGGGCCCAGGTCCTCCAGGACGAATTCGTCCTCGCCTTCCCAATCGAAGTAGTACGAGGGGTCCTCCTCGAAGGGCGGGACGATGGTGTAGGGAATGAGCTCTTCCTTGAGCCGGGCTTTGCCGGTACGGTCGATGAAGTCCAGGAGCCGCTCCCCCTCGCGGCGGTTCTGCCGCCAGAAGTCCAGGAGGTGCGAGACGGCGGCCGGGACGTTCTTGGCTGGCAGCTTGACCGTCATCTGGCCGATCTTGGGCGCGCCGTCGATCCGCCCGCCCAGATGCAGCTCGTAATGCGGCGCGAAGTGCTCGCCCATCCGCTTGCCGACTCCATGGAGCCCGATGGTGGCGATGTGATGCTGGGCGCACGAATTGTGGCAGCCGCTGATCTTCACCGACTCCCGACTGAGGTCGGCCGGCACCTTGCCCGCGGGGAAGACCTCGGCCAGGGCGCGCGCCAGCCCTTTGGATGACGTAATCCCAAGGCCGCAGGTGTCGGTGCCGGGGCAGGCAATAATATCCTCGACGAGTTCGGCTCCGGGATCGCCGAGGTTGGCGGCGACCAGCCGCTCGTACAGGTCCTGCACCTTGTCGTTCGGCACCCAGCGGATGCAGAGGTTCTGCTGGATCGTGGTGCGGATGTTGCCGTTGGCGTACTCGTCGATGAGATCGGCCACTTCGAGCATCTGCGCGGAGGCGATGTCGCCCATGGGGAGCCGGATGAAGGCGGTGGCGAACCCCTGCTGTCGTTGGAGGACGACGTTCGTGCGTCGCCACATTTCGAACGGCGTCTCCACATGGCTGGAACCGCCGTTGCCTTTTGTCGCGCCGTTCCCGCCGTTGGGCCGGATCGGCTGAATCAGCTGGGGCGCAGCGTCGGCGATGGTCGGCAGGTTCAGACTCCCGTTATAGCTCTTGCGAATGACGGCGTACTCGGCCTCGAACCGGCGCTTGAATTCCTCGAAGCCCAGCTTCTCGATCACGAATTTCATCCGCGCCTTGTTCCGGTTCTTCCGGTTGCCCAGGTTGTCAAAGACCTTGATGATCGCGTCGCAGGTGGGCAGCAGGTCGTCCATCGGCATGAACTCGTGCAGGAGGTGCGCGATCCGCGGCGCGGAGCCCAGCCCGCCGCCCGCGGTCACGCGAAAGCCGATGGTGCCGTCTTCCTTCTTCGCCGCCAGGAAGCCGAGGTCGTGGATGGGCGTCATGGCGCAGTCGTGCCGGCAGCCGGAGAAGGCGATCTTGAACTTGCGCGGCAGGCTCTGGTTGAGCGGGTTGCGCAAGAGATGGGCGGAGACCGCCTTGGCGTAGGGGGTCACGTCGAAGACTTCACCCTGGCAGACGCCGGCCAGATGGCAGGCGGTGACGTTGCGGACGGTGTTCCCGCAGGCCTCGCGGGTCGTGACGTGGCCCACGCCGGTGGCGTAGCGGTCGGCCATCTCGGCGATCACGCGCAGCTGGTTGGAACTCAGGCCGCCGAACGGAATCTTGATCCGGACCATCTGGACGCCGGGCTGGCGCTGGCCATAGATCCCGTGCTGGAGGCGGAACGGCCGGAACATGTCCAGCGACACGTCGCCCTTCAGCAGCTTGGCGACTTCTTCCTCGAACGACTCGATCTCACCGAGAATCTCGGGCGGGATCGGGATCGTCTGTATGGTGTGAGTCGATGGCGTCTTCATGGTAAGAGCTCCAGAATTCAGATGTGGTACATCAGCGCACGCTTCTCTTCAAGGTCGCGCGCCCTCCGGCAGAGGTCGGCCAGCGTGGTGCGGTTCATAGTTTCCAGGACCTTGTCCTTCACTTCTTTCCAGACGCCCTGGACGATGGAGCCGTGCCTGGCGCGATGGCCGTTCCCGTTTCCGTGACGGGGAAGGGCGCGGTTCGTCATGGCGATGGGCCCATCCACGGCCTGGATCACGTCCCCCACGCGAATGTCTTCAGCCGGCTTGGACAGGCGATAGCCTCCGTGCGCGCCGCGGGAACTTTCGACGAGGCCTGCGTGCCGGAGCGCGCTGAGGATCTGCTCTAGAAATCGCAACGGGATGCCTTGGCGCTCCGCAATGGCCTTGGCCTGGACGGGAGCATCGCCGTTTGCCAGGGCCAGGTCGAGCACGGCCATGATCCCGTATTCTCCCTTGGCTGAGAAGTACATTTGTTAATCCCTACTGATCCGATAGGAAAACAGTGTATTGAGTTTATACAGCGGTTTCATGGGGCCTGTCAACAAGAAATTTATCGTGGATTGGCCATGAGGTGTCTATAGGGAAAAGGCCTGTCATGAGCCAGGAGACTATGTCGGCCAAGAAATACGACCTCGCAAACGATTCACTGGAGCCGCTTGAATACATCAATAATGATGTTGCATGTCCATGGACTTTACGGTAGAGTTTTATGAGACCAGGGCGGGGACGTGCCCCCTGCGGGAGTTTCTGCTGGAACTCAAGGCCAGTGATCCCGGCGACTTTGCAGCAGTGGTAGCGGGGTTGGAGAAGCTGCGCGATCGCCAGTGTCACCACGAGCCGCTGACCAAGGCGCTTGGCGGCGGGCTGTTTGAACTTCGTCATGTGGGCAAACTCAATACCCGCGTCCTGTGGTTTTTCGTGAAGAATCGCCGGATCGTCGCGGTGCACGGCATCCGCAACAAAGGACAGGTCATTCCGGCCTGCGACCTCGACACCGCACGGGCACGGATGCGCGACTGGAAAGAAAGGAATGAGTTATGAGCAAGACGAACTTTGATGTTTTTCTGGAAGAGCAACTCCGAGACCCGGATTTTGCGGAGCGGTTCAAACGGGCGGGTGAGGCGTGGGACGTGGCGTTGCAGATCGCGGCGCTTCGTCGGCGAGCCGGGCTGTCGCAAAAGGAATTGGCGAGACGCGTCAAGACTTCGCAACAACAGATTTGTCGTCTGGAATCTCCCGGCTATGAGGGGCACTCCCTGAGCATGCTGCGTCGTGTCGCACGTGAGTTGCGCGCCAGGGTCCGCGTCGTGTTCGAACCGGAAAAGAAAACGACCGGGATGCACGTGTCCGAGTCCGGCGCGTCGTACCGCGCCAAACGCGTCGAGACCGAATAGAATGGCGCGGCTGCTTGCCGCGCAAGAAGAACGCCAACGCAAAATGTAGGGGCGCCGCTTGCTGCGCCCGCTTCTGCAGCCTCCGTTCGTGCTGAGCTTGTCGAGGGGTCTCAACACATTTCTCTCGCCCCTTCGCTTGAACACTTCAGCATGCTATGTGATAAAGGTTGTTGTGCCCCAGTTAAGATTTGGACAGGTATAATTGGTCAGGAGGGATGATGGAAACCGCTGTGAAACCTGTCCAGAACGGTCGTGGTCGGAAGCGTCGATGGCCCGCCGAGCAGGGGAAGGCCGTGGCTCAATACAATCTGGGTGCGCTGTGCGGCAATGGTTTAGGGGTGCCGAAGGATTGTGTTCAGGCGCTTACGTGGTTGATTCTCGCTGCCGCACAAGGCAATAAGGAAGCCTCGGATGCCCGTGACAAGCTAGCCCAAGAGATGGCCTCGTCGCAAATTGAGGAAGCAGAACGCCTAGCCCGTGAATGGAAGCCGAAGAAAAATAAGCCCTCTCATTAAGCGTGCTTCCAGCCCCTAGCGGCTTGATTTCTGCCGCATTCGCCTTAAGTCCTCTACGATGCTTCGAAAGAGGGCGGGGTGAACCCCGCCCCTACGTGTGACGAATTGCAAGAGGGCGGATGTAAAATCCGCCCCTACGAAGGACAAAACCCATGATTCGCTTTGACCGACTGACCATCAAGGCTCAGGAAGCCCTTGCCGAGGCCCAGAAGCTCGCCGAGAAGGCCGGGCATCAGCAAATCGATGTCGAGCATATGGCGCTGGCCCTGATCCGGCAACGGGAGGGGCTCACCCCGGGCCTGCTGCAGAAGCTGGGCGGCGATTCCGCTGTGCTCGAGCGTGAGCTGGCGCAGGAGCTGAAGAAAGTCCCCCAGGTTTCCGGCTCAGGCGTGGGGCAGGTCGGCATTTCGCACCGGTTGGGCGACGTCTTTTCCGCGGCCGAGCAGGAGGCCGAGCGATTCAAGGACGAGTACCTGAGCACCGAACATCTGTTGCTGGCCATCGCGGATGCCGGAGGCGCGGCCGCCGGCCTGTTCAAGCGCCAGGGTATCACGAAGGACCGGCTCTATTCGGCGCTGACCGCCGTCCGGGGCACGCAGCGCGTGACGGATCAGGAGCCGGAGGAAAAGTATCAGGCGCTGGCCAAGTACAGCCGCGACCTCACCGATCTGGCCCGCAAGGGCAAATTGGACCCGGTCATCGGCCGCGACGAGGAAATCCGGCGCGTGATTCAAGTCCTCTCGCGCCGCACCAAGAACAACCCCTGCCTCATCGGCGAGCCGGGCGTCGGCAAGACGGCGATCGCCGAGGGGCTGGCCCAGCGCGTCGTCAACGGCGACGTGCCGGAGGGCCTCAAGAACCGCCGCGTGGTGGCGCTGGACATGGGCGCGCTGGTGGCCGGCAGCAAGTTCCGGGGCGAGTTCGAGGATCGGCTGAAGGCCGTGCTGCGCGAGGTCGAGGAGGCCGCCGGCACCATCATCCTGTTCATTGACGAGATTCACACGCTGGTCGGCGCTGGGGCGGCCGAAGGCGCGATGGACGCCTCCAACATGCTGAAGCCGGCGCTCGCGCGGGGCGACCTCCGCTGCGTCGGGGCGACCACGCTGGACGAATACCGCAAGCGCATCGAGAAGGACCCCGCGCTGGAGCGCCGGTTCCAGCCGGTGACGGTGGCCGAGCCGTCGGTCGAGGACACGGTCTCGATCCTGCGCGGGCTCAAGGAGCGGTACGAAGTCCACCATGGGGTGCGGATCAAGGACTCGGCGCTCATTGCCGCGGCCACGCTCTCCAAGCGGTACATCAGCGACCGGTTCCTGCCGGACAAGGCGATTGACCTCGTGGACGAGGCGGCGTCGCGCCTGCGTATGGAAATCGACAGCATGCCCACGCCGCTGGACGAGCGCACGCGCCGCATCCGCCAGCTCGAGATCGAGCGCGAGGGCATCCGCCGCGACAAGGACGCCCCCGCGCAGGGGCGTCTGGAGAAGGTCGAGAAGGAACTCGCGCAACTGCGCGGGGAAACTGAGGTGCTGACCAAGCAGTGGCAGGCAGAGAAGGAGTCCATCAAGAAGATCCGTGAGGTCAAGGAGAAGCTGGAAGCGGCCAAGCAGGAGGCCGAGCGCGCCGAGCGCGAAAGCGATCTGGGCCGGGCGGCTGAGCTGCGCTACGGGCGGATGACGGAACTCGCCAAGCAGTTGACGGCGGAAAACGCGCGCCTCCAGGGCCTGCCCGGCGAGACGCGGCTGTTGAAGGAAGAAGTGGATGACGAGGATATCGCGAAGATCGTCGCCAAGTGGACCGGAGTTCCGGTGGCCCGCCTCGTCGAAGCCGAAACCAAGAAACTCGTCCACATGGAAGACCGAATTCGCCTGCGCGTGATCGGCCAGGACGAAGCGATCACGGCGGTGTCCAACGCCGTGCGGCGTTCCCGGGCGGGCATCCAGGACCCGAAGCGCCCGATGGGTTCCTTCATCTTCCTGGGACCGACCGGCGTGGGGAAGACCGAGGTGGCACGGGCCCTGGCGGAGTTTCTGTTCGACGACGAGCAGGCGATGGTCCGGCTCGACATGTCGGAGTACATGGAGAAGCACGCGGTTGCGCGTCTGATCGGGGCGCCGCCCGGTTACGTGGGCTACGAGGAGGGCGGGCAGCTCACCGAGGTGGTGCGTCGGCGGCCCTACGCCGTCGTGCTGTTCGATGAGATTGAGAAGGCGCACCAGGACGTCCTCAACGTTCTCCTGCAACTGCTGGACGACGGACGCCTCACCGACGGCAAGGGCCGGACGGTGGACTTCAAGAACACCGTGATCATCATGACGTCCAACATCGCGAGCCGGGAGATTCAAGAGGCGGCGGCGGACGGGGATGAAGCCGAGATGCGCGCCCGCGCGCTGGAAGTCCTGCGCGGCCATTTCCGGCCGGAGTTCCTGAACCGCATCGACGACATCGTGATGTTCCACCCGCTCACGCCGGAGCAGCTCTCGGCGATCGTCGAACTACAGGTGAAGCAATTGGGCCGCCGCCTGGAAGAGCATCACATCCAGCTCGTGCTGACAGACCAGGCGAAGCAGCATCTGGCGTCGACCGGCTACGACATCGGCTATGGCGCGCGCCCGCTCAAGCGGATGATCCAGCGCGAGATCCTCAACCCGCTGGCGATGAAACTGCTCGACGGGACCCTCAAAGAAGGGCAGACGGTGCGGGTGGACGCGGTGGACGGCGGGCTGGTGTTTTCCGTCGCGCTCTGATAAAGTACTGACAATCTCCTGCCGACACATTCTTCCGCTTGACAGGTTCCGGACGGGCTGCTATTACTACGGCCCTCTCCAGTAAAAATGTCCGGAGTTCCGATGTCTGCCCGACACGTTTTTCAGGTGCTCATGCTAACCGCCAATCCGGACCTCGTCGAACTGTACCGTCACGATTGTCCCGAATGCGTCATCACCATCGCAAAGGACGCGGCGGCGGCGATTCGCAAGATCCCGAAACGTTCTTTCGATGCCGTGATTGTCGAGTCACGGAAGGACTGGACGACCGAGATGAAGAGCCTGTGCGAGGCGGTCGCCCCCGCTCCGCAGATGGTGTTGGTGGGAGAGAGGTCTTTCCTGCGGAAGTCAACCGAGGCTGTGAAGGCCTTATGCAACGGCCAGATCACCCATCGAGACAGCACAAAGTTGTTTCATGAGCTCGGCCTGGATGATTACATAACGGCCAAGCTGCGCGACTTCATTCGCCGCATGAAGTTGGGGGCGGGGTCCGATCTCCACCCGCTCCTCGTCAAGGCGGTCGAAAAGCCTCTGATCGCGCTGATCCTGGAAGAGACCCACGGCAACCAGAACCAGGCCGCCGCGCTCCTCGGTCTCAATCGCAACACACTCCGCAAGAAAATCCAAGAGTTCAAGATCCCGGTCGCCAAGAAGGGGTAGCCTTGGCCGGTTTTTTCCTGTATCCACGCGGCTTTGAGCCTTGACAATCCTGCGGCCTGCGTATTAGCATGCGGCTTCGGGTTAGGCGCGTAGCTCAGGGGGAGAGCGCTACCTTGACACGGTAGAGGTCGACGGTT
>CAZMPH010000053.1:0-11869 GCA_964568195.1 uncultured Nitrospirales bacterium
TACGACGTCACCTGGATGTCGCGCGGGCGTGCCCCGAGATTGGTGATGGAGACGCGCCGCACTTCAGCATCGTCCTCGGACGAGACCACGATCTCCAGCGTCGTGGTCAAGGCCCCATCGCGCCGGATAATCTCGCCATGGTCTTCGCAGAAGGAGGCCTCATACGCATCGGGTTCGACGCCGCTGGGCTGATAGCCCGCCGACCAGACCTCGCCGGTCTGCGCATCGCGAAGAAAGATGTACGCGCCCCAGCAGTCCCGCGTGGCATCCTCGCGCCAACGCGTGACCGCAATATCCCGCCAGCGGCTGTACCCTGAGCCCGCCACAGTCAGCATCACCGTGTACCGTCCGTTGGACAGAAGATGCGTCCGCGGGATCACATCGTGCGGCGTGGTAAACCGGCGCTGCACCGGCGGAATGAGTTCGCGGACCTGCGCCGCAGCGGAGACTTCTTCGGCGCGAGGCCGTGCGACCAGCACGTCGCGCGGCGTGCGCTCCTGCAGCAACAGCTCGGTGGCCTGCACGGTGGGCTCGGCGTGGAAGCGGGTCCGCATCGCGCCATCGTTCAGCACGTTGGCGAACGCGACCAATAACATGCCCTGGTGGTGCGCCATGTAGGCACGCACGACGGCGACGTCTTTGCCTTCGGGCAACCGGGTGCTGGTGTAATCGAGCGCTTCGTAGAAACCGTACGTTCCCCGGCCGCCGGCTTCGGCCAGTCGCGCAAAGTTGTGCGCGGCCGCGGCAGGATCGATCATGGCCGCGAGCGCGGTGGCATACGGCGCGACGACGACATCTTCGCTGAGGCCGCGCTTGAGCCCCAGCCCGGGCACACCAAAGCTGGAATATTGGTACGTGAGATCGAGGTCGCGCGCATTGTATGCCGACTCCGACACTCCCCAGGGCAAGCCGCGCTCCGTTCCGTAGGCGATGTGCCGGCGCACGACCAGTTCGCACGTCTGGTTCAGCAGGCTGCCCACCGGAGAACGCAATACCAGCTCCGGCATCAGGTATTCGAACATCGAGCCCGACCACGAGATGAGCGCGGAACCGCGACCCACCGGCGTGAGCGCGCGGTTCAGGCGAAACCAGTGCGACGACGGAACGTCGCCCTTGGCGATGGCGATGAAGCTCGTGAGGCGCGCCTCCGAAGCGAGAAGGTCGTAACAGCTGGGATCCAGGCTGCCGTCTGTGACGCGGTAGCCGATGGAAAACAGCTTGCGCGTATGGTCAAACAGAAAGTTGAAATCCATCGCGCGAAACATGCGCTCCGCCGTCTGTGTGACCGCCGAAAGGCGGCGAATGAGCGCGGCGGCATCCGCGGCCGAATGCCTCATGGCTTGGGCCAACGCATCGATCCGCGCCAGTGTGTCCCTGTTCGCCGGAGAATTGTTGAGCAGGCGTGCGCGCAGCGCAACAAGCTCACTGAGAGCGGCCTCACACCGTTCCGAAGCGTCCGCCAGCGTGGGAACGGAATGGAAGAACGGCGCAATCGCCACCCACTCGGGCGCTTGGCCTGGAGAACGTTCGGCCATGGCAGTAAGCTCTTCCGAATCCAGATGCATCCACGGGATGAAGATCTCCGCGTCTCGGGCATGGCTTTCGGCGCACGCTCTGGTGGCATCGGCCCAGGCACGCAGCTCGGAATCGGGAGCGTCCCCGCGCTCCTGCGCCCAGGCTTGGGCAATGTCAGCCACGGTGTGGGCACGCGCCCTCAGGTCGACGAAACGCGCCGCCCAGTCGGCGGCATCGACGGGCAGCGAGTCAAGCGCGGAGGCCAGCGCGTCGACGGCATTGCTGAGCTGCTTCCGCGTGACGGTGTGCGTGCGACGCGTGTCCGGGATGTCGGCGAGCGCTTCGCGCAACAACCGGATGGCATCGTCCACTCCGGCGAGCAGATTCGGTCCGACGGACGACTTCTGCATTAACTCGCGGCACGCGTTGCCCAGGGCCAGCAGATGCCCGGCGAGATTGCCGCTGTCCACCGAGGACACATACTTGGGCTCGAGCGGATGGAGTTCGCGCGTGTCGTACCAGTTGTAGAAGTGGCCGTGAAACAGTTCCAGGCGGCTCATAGTCGCCAGCGTGGTTTCCAGCCGCTCAACGGCCTCCACGGTGCCCAGCCACCCTAAGTCACGCGCGGCAACCGTGGAGAGAAGATACAGCCCCATATTGGTAGGCGACGTGCGGCGGGCCACGATGGGTTTGGGCTCTTCCTGAAAATTATCGGGAGGAAGCGCGTGATCCGCGGGACCAACAAACGCCTCGAAAAAGCGCCACGTCCGGCGTGCAATCAATCGAAGCGCCCGCCCATCGGCCGACGACAGGGGCTCTACCCCGGGAAGCCGCGGAGGCAGGCTGACCCACCGCGCGATGGCGGGAGCGGCGGCCCAGAGAAGGAGGAACGGGGCCGCTACGGGCCAGGCGCGAGGCTGTCCATAAGCCAGAACCACACCAGCCGCAGCGGCGAGGACAATGCCGCCTGCCATGCGCTTATACATACCGAACATTTTGTACGCGAACGCATCCTTGGCCTGTGCTGCGGTCACCCACTCCAGCAGATGTTTCCGCGTGATCACGAGACGTCCGAGGGTGCGCAGAATCGCGTCAGACATCAGCCATGTCTGGTACGCCAGAAACGTCACCGTCAAGCCGATCTGGGATGCGCCCAGCGCAAGGTCGGTGAGCACACCGAGAAAATGGCTGCGCATGGATATGCCGCGCCGGCGCGGGCGTAGCCCGATCATGAAGGACAGCAGCGCCGGAATCGCAATCGTTGCCAGGATAAAGCCCGTCCACACCCAGGGAGACGCCGCCGGCTGCAACCACCCAACAATCAACGTCAGGAACGCGGCGGGCGCCGACAGGGTGCGACGGAGGTTGTCGAGCATCTTCCAACGGCCAATCGCGGGAATAACGACAGGGCGGCGTTCCTCTGCCGATGCTCTGTTGTGCCCGAGAATCCAGGGCAGAAGTTGCCAGTCGCCGCGCGCCCACCGGTTCTGCCGGGCGGCCGCGGCTTCATAGTGCGAGGGAAATGCTTCAAACAGCTCAATGTCCGTGGCCAGTGCCGCCCGAGCGAAGATGCCTTCAAAGAGATCGTGGCTCAGCAGCGCATTGTCCGGCACCTTGCCCGCCAGGGCGGCCTCAAACGCATCGATATCGTAAATGCCTTTGCCGGTGTAGGACCCTTCCAGGAACAAATCCTGGTAGACATCCGAAACGGCCGAGACATAGGGATCGATACCGCTCGGGCCGGAGAAGGATCTTTGGAAGAGCGAGCCCTCCCGATCTGCGGGGAGCGAAGGTGCGATACGGGGTTGCACCATCGCGTAGCCTTCGACGACGCGCCCGGCGCGAGCGTCGAATCTCGGCCGGTTGAGAGGATGCGCCATGGTGCCGACCAAGCGGCACGCAGCGCCACGCGGCAGGCGCGTGTCGGCATCGAGCGTGATGACGTAGCGAACACCCGGCGGTGCTTCCGGGGGCCGCCCCCCGACGGCCATGAACGTGGTGTTCCGCGAGCCGCGCAGAAGCTGGTTCAGCTCATGCAGCTTCCCTCGCTTGCGTTCCCATCCCATCCATGTGCGCTCGCACTCGTTCCAGACACGCCTGCGATGGAAGAGCAAGAAGCGAGCGCCACCGCCGGACGCGGGGCCATAGCGCTTGTTCAGACGCACGACGCCGTCCACCGCGGCGGCCAGCAGCTCGTCATCACCTGCGAGACTTTCACTCGGTGCGTCCACCCAGTCAGAGAGCAGCGCGAAACGCAGGTCCCCATCGGCATTGGCCAGATAGTGGACCTCCAGTCGCTCGACCTGCTCTTCGATTGCATGCTGCGTGGTGAGCAGCGTCGGTACGACCACGATCGTTCGCAAGTCTTCCGGTACGCCATTGCGTAACTCCATCCGGGGCAGCGCTCGCGGTCCGAGCAGAGCCATCACCACGCGATTGATGAGTGCAATGGCCAGGTCCGACGCCGGTACTGCGGCGAGAAGACCAAGCAGCACAAGGATCTTCGCGGTGCCGCCCGCTTCACTGGCATGCAGCAACGGCAGCGCCAGAATCATAGCGGTCACGACAGCAATGGTTCCCAAGTAGCCGGGCACCGCGGCTCGGACATACACACGCAGCAGCCAGCGCTTCCAGGAGACACGAAACCCGAGTTCGCGCTCAAAGGCCAGACGTCCTTGCGAGATGAGGTAATAGCCAGGCTCCGTGTGCCGGTCCTGGGGTGGCTGTGCGCCGTCGCGCGGCTCAACGCGCGCCTGCTTGGCGCGCTGCACGACACGTTCAGCCACTTCAATTTCCGAGTAGCCCGAGCCCCGCGAGAGATCCTCGATGGCATGGCGGTATTTGTCTCGGGTGGCAAAATCCATCTCGGCGAAGTGGGTGCCGTGGCGGAGAATCTCGTCCACCAGGCTGACGCTCTCAAAAAAGTCCGGCCAGACAAAGGCAGACGTCAAGCGCATGCTGGTGATAATGTTGCGCACGGTGACGCTCATGGCCGCCTGCTGCTGGTGCTCGGCGTGGACCATGTCGTCGGCGGTGGTGCCCTGCGCGGCCAGGCGCTCGTCGAGCCACAGCAGGACGGGGCGCACCTTCGGATCAAGATCGCGCAGACGCTGGACGAGCTGCACGGCAAAGGCCGTCGCCAGAGGCCGGTTCTCAAAGCGGCGGAGGGCTGTCGCCGGAGGCACCGGTGACCGGCCGCCTGTACCGAGCAGGCTGTCGGCCAGCCTGTCGGCTTCCTGGCGCGCGGCGCGGCTATGGACGATCCGATCCGCCAGCCTGCGCAGATTTTCCACCAGCACCACGCGCAGCGTGATGGCCACGGCCCACAGCTCACCGATGGTGAGCGGTTGCACGCGCTGGTAGGCCGTCACAAAGCGGCGCAGCAGTTCCGGGTCGAATCGACTGTCCGTGTGCGCCACGAACGCCCACGCCACACCGAACACGCGCGGATAGTCCTGCAAGTGACCGGCGGCCAGTTTGGGCAATTGTCGATAGAAGCCCGGCGGCAAGTCATCGCGGATCTCACGAAGCTGTTCATCGACGATGTGGAAGTTATCGACCAGCCACTCGGCTGCGGAGGTAATCGCATGCTCCTCCTGAATCGCCCGGGCAATGGCCCGGTAGGACTCCAGCAACACACGCCCGTTCTCCAGGACGCGCGGAGTGAGCAGCCGACCATCCCTCGATTCGGTGAAGATGATCTGCGCAGCCGCAAGACTTTCAGCGTGTTGTTCGAGGCGCTCGACGCTGAAGACCTCGGCACGGATGGGCTCTTCCAGGTCGGAGAAGATGCTGGTGGGTGGTCGGACCGTATTCATCGTGTTTTCAGAACGGCTGTCGATGCGATGTAATCATCATCCTCTTACTGCGGAGCAGCCGCAGAAGAGCT
The DNA here is from genome assembly GCA_964568195.1 of uncultured Nitrospirales bacterium. GTDB lineage: Bacteria > Nitrospirota > Nitrospiria > Nitrospirales > NS-4 > SCTG01. The sequence continues at coordinate 5,405 of CAZMPH010000053.1, forward strand.
TCCATGTCCGCCGGCGGCGGAACCGTGTACTCCAGGTATTTGCCGGTTGCGGGATGCGTAAAGCCCAACGTTCGCGCGTGCAGCATCGGCCGCTCGATGCACATGTCGTCCAGCACACAGACCTTGCGGCCGCCGTAGGTCTCGTCGCCGAGCAGCGGATGGCCGAGCGAAGTGAGGTGGACCCTGATCTGATGCGTGCGGCCCGTCTGTGGATGCACCTCGACTAACGTCGCGACCTTTCCAAATCGCTCAGCAACATGGAACTCCGTCACGGCCTCCCGCGGCGAGGTCGTCCGGGCGGAGATCTTCTTCCGGTTTTTGGTGTCGCGGCCGATGGCCAGTTCCACACGGCCCGTCTTGCCCTTCACCGACCCGATCACCAGCGCCAGATAGACCCGATGGATGGTATGGGCCTTGAACTGCTTCGACAGGCCCTGGTGCGCCGCGTCGGTCTTGGCGATCACCATCACGCCGCTCGTCCCCTTGTCCAGGCGATGGACGAGACCGGGCCGCTCGCGCCCGCCGATGCTCGCGAAACTCTCCCCTTCTGACGCCGTTCCCTTCGCCTGCATGTGATACAGCAGCGCGTTCACCAGCGTCCCGCGCCAGTGGCCGGGCGCCGGATGGACCACGATGCCCGCCGGCTTGTTGAGGACCAGCAGCGCGTCGTCTTCAAACAGCACGTCCAGGGGAATCGGCTCGCCGCCGATCTCGAGTGGCTCCGGCTTGGGCACGTCCCACGCGATCTCGTCGCCCGGCTTGATCTTCTGTGACGGTTTGGGGCGCTTCCCGTTGACCGTGACGGCGCCCTTCTCGATCAGCCGCTGGATGGCGGCGCGGGAGAGGTCAGCGGTGTGGGTGCTGAGGAAGACGTCGAGGCGCTTCGGATTTTCGCCCGCGGAAACGGTGGTGAAACGTTGCACCTAGACGGGAGTCTCCTTGTGCGTAAAGAAATGCCCGATGAGGAAGCAGACGCCGACCGTGATCGCCGCGTCCGCCACATTGAAGGCAGGCCAGTGATGGCCCAGGAGCGAGAAATCCAGGAAGTCGATGACTTCGCCGGAACGGATGCGGTCGATCAGATTGCCGGCGGCCCCGCCGAAGATGGAGGCCACGCTCACCTGCCCGATCCAATCAGCGGGCGAGAGCCGCACGTAGATCGTGCCGAGCAGAGCGAGCGCCAGCACCGACGTCAGTCCGAAGAACACCAGGCGAAAGCCGGCGTGGCTGCCGGCCAGGATGCCGAACGCGGCCCCGGAATTCCGGATGTAGGTGAGGCTGAAGAGATCGGGGATGATGGGAATGGTTTCGTGCAGCCGCATCGCGCCGGTCACAAGCCACTTGGTGAGCTGATCGAGGACGATCACCGAGAACACGATCAGCGCCATCAGGCTCAGGTGCCGCTTGTGCCCCAGACCGATGCCTATCAAGCTATCGCCTCGACGCAGCGGTCGCAGAGCTCAGGGTGGGCCGCATTCGCGCCAGCGCTGGTTTGGTAGCGCCAGCAGCGCACACACTTGTTGCCCTCCGCCTTGACGACTTTCACGTCAAAGTCTGGATCGTGGGGCAGATGAGTCACTTTCTTTAGTTCAACTTGAGACACGATAAAGAGACTTGGCAAGTCCTTTTCATATTGCTGCAGAAATGCGTATCTCTCAGGATTTGCGGAAACCACTACCTTAGCTTCGAGCGATGCTCCAATGAGTTTCTCACGACGTTTGGCCTCCAAGGCGGTCTGCACTGCGCCACGTACACGTAAGAGCACCTGCCAACGTTTCTCCAGTTCTGTATCTCGGTAGCGTGAGTCAAGCTGGGGAAACTGCGTCATATGGACGCTGGAGGCTTCCCGATGCTGATCGGGAATGCTCTGCCAGATTTCTTCAGCCGTGAAAGACAAGATCGGCGCCATCAGCTTTGTTATCGCCAGCAGAATTTCATGGAGCACCCGCTGTGAGGCCCGGCGGACAGGATCATTTTTGCGGAAGGTATAGAGCCTATCCTTGAGCACATCAAAATATATTGCGCTCATATCTACTGCGCAGAAGTAATCTAATTCGTGAAATATCTGTCTAAAATCAAACTCCTTATAGTTATGACGTACGCAGTCGATCAGCCTATGAAGCCGCCACAAAGCCCAATGGTCCAACTCGGATAAATACTCATTCGGTAAGGCATCGCGATTCGGATCGTAATCAGCTAGGTTGCTGAGTAGAAATCTAGTTGTATTGCGTACTTTCCGATAAACCTCTCCAAGCTGAGACAGAATTGTCTCGGATATCCGGACATCTTCCTGATAATCTTGACCTGCCACCCATAGGCGTAGGATCTCCGCGCCGTGCTGCTTGATGACTTCCTGCGGCGCCACGACGTTGCCGGCCGACTTCGACATCTTATTGCCTTCGCCATCGAGTACGAAGCCGTGCGTCAGGACGGCCCTGTAGGGCGCGCGACCGTCGGTGGTGATGCCGACCAACAGCGTGCTGTGGAACCAGCCGCGGTGCTGGTCTGAGCCTTCCAGGTAGAGATCGGCCGGCCACCAGCCCCGCCCGGCCGCCTTGCCCCGCGGTTTGAGGACCGCCGCATAGCTCACGCCGGATTCGAACCAGACATCCAGGATGTCCCGCTCCTTGTCGAAGTCGCGTCCGCCGCACTTCGGACAGGTCGTGCCCGCCGGTAGCAGTTCAGCGGCTTCCCGCTCGAACCAGACGTCGGTGCCGTGCTGCTCGACCAGCTTGGCGACATGCTCGAGGATCTGCGGCGTGATCAGCACCCGACCGCATCCCCGGCACGAAAACCCCGGGATCGGCACGCCCCACACGCGCTGGCGTGAGAGGCACCAATCCGGGCGGTTCTGGATCATGCCGTAGATGCGGTCGCGGCCTCGAGGCGGAATCCACCTTACTATGTCGATCTGCTCAAGTGCTTTCTTGCGGAGATCGTTCTTCTCCATCGAGACGAACCACTGATCGGTGGCGCGGAAGATCACCGGATTTTTACACCGCCAGCAATGCGGGTAGGTGTGCGTGAGGGTCCCCTCCCCGAGCAACACGCCCGACACCTTGAGCTTCTGCACGATCAGCGGGTTTGCCTCGAAGACGGTCTTCCCCTGCCATTCCGGGGCCGCGTCCGTGAACCGGCCATGATCGTCGACGGGCGCCAGGACTTCCAGCGGTGTTTGGATTACAGACTGGTAGTGCGGGTCGTTATACTTGAGCGCCAGCTCGTAGTCTTCCTGCCCGTGCCCCGGCGCGATGTGCACGCACCCTGTCCCTTGGTCCAGGGTGATGAACGCGCCGAGCAAGGTCGGTGAGGTGCCCTCCGACGCCGGGCGGCGGCAGCGCAAGCCCTCGAACCCGCCTAACTGCATTCGCCCCTTGCGGACGCCGAGGATCGTGTGTCCGGAAAAGCCGCAGGCCTTGGCGACCGCGTCCACCAGCTTCTCCGCGATCACCAGCACCTCGTCTCCGGTCCGCACGAACGCATAGTCGAAGTCCGGATGCAGGCAGACGGCCTGGTTGGCGGGCAACGTCCACGGCGTGGTCGTCCAGATCACGATCGAGACGGTCTTGACGTCCGATGGAAAGTCGACGCCCAGGACGGCGCGGCTGGCGAGCACCTGGGGCGAGTTCTCCAGCGGAAACTTGACGTAGATCGACGGCGAGGTGTGGTCCTCGTACTCCACCTCGGCTTCGGCCAGGGCCGTCTCATCCACCGGGCACCAGAGGACCGGCTTCTTCCCCTTGTACACGCCACCGGCCTTAACGAACTTGCCGAACTCTCGGAGGATGGCGGCCTCGTAGTCGTACGTCATCGTCAGGTAGGGATTGTTCCAATCGCCCAGTACACCCAGGCGCTGGAATTCCTCCCGCTGGATCTTGAAGTACTTCTCGGCGTACTCGTGGCAGAGCTTGCGGATCTCGATCTTGCCGAGCGTCTTCTTCTTGCCGCCCAGTTCCTTCAAGACCTGATGCTCGATCGGCAGCCCGTGGCAGTCCCAGCCGGGCACGTACGGCACTTGGCAGCCCTCCATCGTCTTCGACTTGACGATGATGTCCTTGAGAACCTTGTTGAGCGCGTGGCCGATGTGAATGCGGCCGTTGGCGTAAGGCGGCCCGTCGTGGAGTACGTATAGCGGCTTGCCTTTGCCGGCCTCCTGGATACGCTCGTAGAGACGTTCGCGCTCCCAGCGCGCGAGGATCTCCGGCTCGCGCTGCGGGAGATTAGCCTTCATCGGAAAGTCAGTCTGCGGGAGATTGAGCGTGGCCTTGTAGTCCATCACGACAGCGCATCGTAGCATCCACCCTGTACCAAATCAACGGGAGCGCGACCGTGGCAAAGCCCCGGTCGGTCATGATAGTTTACGGGATGGCCTCCGGTTCCCTTGCCGACATTCTGCTGCCGAGCACGCCTACGCTCGGCAATCCGAAAGCACCGGTCCTCATGGTGGAGTTCTCCGATTTCACCTGCGGGTATTGCGGGAAGTTCTTCCGGGAGACCCTCCCCGCGCTCAAGGCTGAGTACCTCAAGTCGGGCAGGGTCCGCTTTGCCTACCGGGACTACCCGCGGGATGAGGGGGGCTGGGGCCTGGTCGCCGCCCATGCCGCGCGCTGCGCCGGCGAGCAGGGCCACTTCTGGGAAATGCACGACCGGCTCTTCGAGCAGCACGCCCGGCTGGGCACAGGCGTCATCACGCAATTGGCCAAAGACCTGCGCCTGAACGAAAAGGCCTTCGCGAAATGCATGGACTCGCAAAAGCACATCGAGGCGATCCTGGCCGATCGGGAGTCGGCGGTCCGGCTCGGCTTCCGCGGAACGCCTGGATTCCTGATCGTGAAGACGGATGGCCGGCGCTTCACCGACGCCTTCACCATCCCCGGCGCCGTCCGCTACGACACCTTCCGCAACGAGATCGAGCGGCTCCTCAAGAAGCGCTGACCGGGGTCGAAAACGGGGACAGGCACCTTTTCTGGTGAGACGAGAACAGTAGCCAGTCCCCCTACGAGCGGGCCGCCCGCGCGGATTGCCAATTCACCAGCCAGACGCCGGCGAGGATCAGGACGATGCCGGCGACTTCCTTGAGTCCGATCCGTTCGCCGAGGATGAGCGCTGAGAACACCAGCGCCGACACCGGAATGAGATTGATGAACACGCCGGCGCGCGAAGGGCCGACCCCCTGCACGCCATAGAGCCAGGCCTGCTGGCCAAGCGCGGTGGCGAACACGATCAGGTACGCCAGCGCAAGCCAGCCGGACAGCGGCACGGACGCCACACCTTCGACGGCCATCTTCTGGTCCGTCCACAGCAGCGGAATCTGTAGCACGATCGAGAGCCCCAGCGTGGTCCAGTTCACCGTGAGCGGCGAGAACCGCTCCATTGTCCGACGCCCGCCGATCGAATAGAGCGCCCAGCTCACGAGCCCCAGCACCACGAGCGCCCCGCCGAGCCAGGGGCTTTCTCCCGCAACGGCGTCTCCTCCGCCGGCGGACACAAGCGCGACTCCTGCAAACGAAAGCGCGCAGCCGGCCCAGACGGCGCGAAACGGCACATCCCGGATCAGGATGGACGACAAAAACGCCGTGATCGCCGGGCTCGCGCCGATGATCACCCCCGCCGCCGCCGCCCCGATGTACCGCAGGCCGAAGAGCGTGAGCAGATGATTGCCGAGCACGCCGAGTCCCAGAACGAAGAATACCGCGATGTCCTTCGCCGAGAACTTGACCGTCCCGCCTTCCCGCCACCACCAGAGCGGAATCAGGATCGCCAACGCGCCGAGCCCGCGCAGTACCGAGACTTCCACCGCCGAGAACGAGCCAAGCGCGAATTTCTGGAAGACGATCGAGCCGCCCCACACGATCGCGGTAGTGACGAGCGCGCCGTATGCCGCAATATCGGAGGGTTTTGTCGAGTGGGTCAAGCCGGAACGGAAACGTCGAGCATGCGTTGCAGGGCGATCCGCGCCCAGTGCTTGTCGTCGGCGGGGACGGAGATACGGTTGACCACGTGCCCCTCGGCCAGGTTTTCCATCGCCCAGCAGAGGTGCGGCGCATCGATGCGAAACATGGTGGAGCACTGGCAGACGGTGGGAGACAGGAAATAGACCTGCTTGTCGGGCTGGCGGCGCTTGAGCCGGCTCACAAGATTGAGCTCGGTGCCGACGCCCCAGACGGATCCCGGCTCCGCGGCGGACACGGTCTTGATGATGAATTCGGTCGAGCCGGACAGGTCCGACAGGTTGACGACATCCTCGTGGCACTCCGGGTGCACGACGATCTTGATCCCCGGATGCTTCTCCCGGAAGTAACGGACGTGCGCCGCCTGGAACATTTGGTGCACGCTGCAGAAGCCCTTCCACAGCAGGAGGCGCGCCTTCGTGATGGCCTCGCGGCTATGCCCGCCGTTGGGCTGAAACGGATCCCAGACCAGGAGGTCCTCGCGGGGGATGCCCATCTTGTTGGCCGTGTTGCG
>CAZMPH010000053.1:11879-13678 GCA_964568195.1 uncultured Nitrospirales bacterium
GTGCTCATCGGGGAAGAAGAGGATTTTCTCACGACGCTGCCACGCCCACTCGATCACCCGGCGCGCGTTGGACGAGGTACAGGTGATCCCGCCGTGCTCCCCGCAGAACGCCTTGAGGTCGGCCGCCGAGTTGACATACACCACCGGCGTGACCGCCTCCTCGACCGGCAGGATCCGGCCCAATTGTTCCCACGCCTCATCCACCTGCTCGATCTGGGCCATGTCGGCCATCGAGCAGCCGGCCGCCAGGTCCGGCAGGATCACCGTCTGTCCGGTCTTACTGAGGATGTCGGCCGTTTCGGCCATGAAATGGACGCCGCAGAACACGATATATTCATGGCTTGACCGCTCGGCGGCGATCTGGGAGAGCTTGAGGGAATCGCCTTCGACGTCCGCGTGGCGGATGACTTCGTCGCGCTGGTAGTTGTGGCCCAGCATGATGACGCGCTCGCCCAGCCGGCGCTTGGCCGCGGTCGTGCGCTCGGCCAGTTCTTCCAGCGGAAGATCGCGGTAGGCCTGGATCTCCGCCGGCTGGCTGATGAGACAAGTAGGCTGCGCCACGAACTGCCCCTCCCCACGAGCATTGAATGACTGCGAAACAGAAAAATGCGAGGAAATCAGTAGAAGTCTTCATTTTAGAGGTGGTTCTCAGGCTTTGTCAATTGAGCCGAAAGACCTTTGCCTCGCCCTCAAAAGGCCTAGACGGGTCAATCGAGGTTGACAGGCGGAAAGGGCGCCATGTACGATAAGCCTGCCCAAGCTAGGGGAGCCTACGGCGGCTGAGAGCGTGGCCCGATGCGCCGCGCACCCTCTGAACCTGATCTGGATAATACCAGCGCAGGGAAGCGAACATGGCCACACTCTCCGACCAGCATCTGCCTCCCCTTTCTATCGAAAGGACAAACCATCCATGAGCACATCACCCATCACGACCCAATCCTTCCCGGCCTCCCGGAAGGTCTATATCGAAGGCGCCGGCGGCATCCGCGTGCCGATGCGGGAGATCAGCCTCACCCCGACCAAATCCTATAAAACCGGCCAGGCCGAGGAAAACGCGCCGTTCCTGATCTACGACACGTCGGGCCCCTACACCGACCCGGAGGCCGAGATTGATCTCCGCTTGGGCCTCCCGCCACTGCGGCGTCCCTGGATCGTCGAGCGTAGTGACGTCGAGGAACTGCCCGCCGTTTCCTCCGAGTATGGGCGCCTGCGCCTCGCCGATCCCAAGCTGGACGCTTTACGCTTCGCCCACATCCGCAAGCCTCTCCGCGCGAAACCTGGCCGCAACGTCACGCAGATGCACTACGCCCGCAAGGGGATCATCACACCCGAGATGGAGTTCATCGCCATCCGCGAGAATCTGAAGCGCCTGGCCGCGATGGGCCAGGGCAACGGAAACGGCAATGGGAACGGCCGCGGCGGCAGCCGCCTGGCCGGGCAGCATCCCGGGAACTCATGGGGCGCTTCCATCCCGGCCGAGATCACGCCGGAGTTCGTCCGCGATGAGGTCGCCCGCGGCCGCGCGATCATCCCGGCGAACATCAACCACCCGGAAAGCGAGCCGATGGTCATCGGGCGTAACTTCCTGGTGAAGATCAACGCCAACATCGGCAACTCCGCCATCGTCTCCTCCATTGAGGAAGAAGTGGACAAGATGATCTGGGCCATCCGCTGGGGCGCGGACACGGTCATGGACCTCTCCACGGGCAAGAATATCCACGAGACCCGCGAATGGATCCTGCGTAACTCTCCCGTGCCCATCGGCACCGTGCCCATCTACCAGGCCCTGGAGAAGGTCG
>CAZMPH010000054.1:0-4145 GCA_964568195.1 uncultured Nitrospirales bacterium
CCTCCTCGACCATCTCCGTTGCGATCCGTAGCGGAACCAAGTCGGGGTCCGGGAAGTAGCGATAGTCGTGCGCCTCCTCCTTGCTCCGCATCACCGCGGTCTCGCCCTTCTCCGTATCCCAGAGACGCGTTTCCTGGACGACCTTCCCGCCTTCGTCCAGAACCTTCGCCTGCCGCTTGATCTCGTACTCCATGGCCGCCTTCACGAACTTGAAGGAATTGATGTTCTTCAGCTCGACCTTGGTGCCGAGCTCCTTGGACCCGGCCGGGCGCAGCGAGAGGTTCGGCTCGCACCGGATACTCCCCTCCTCCATATTGCCGTCGCAGACCTCCAGGTACACCAGGACATCGCGCAGCGTCTTCAGATAGGCGACCGCCTCGTCCGGCGACCGCATGTCCGGCTCGGTCACGATCTCGAGCAGCGGCGTGCCCGCCCGGTTCAGGTCCACGTGCGACGCCCCGGCGATGCCGGTATGAAGGTTCTTGCCCGCGTCCTCCTCCAGGTGGGCCCGCCGGATGCGGACGCGCCTGCTCGTCCCGTTCTGCCCGATCTCCAGCCAGCCGTGCTCGCAGATCGGCAGCTCGTATTGCGAGATCTGATAGCCCTTCGGCAGGTCCGGGTAGAAGTAGTTCTTGCGGGCGAACCGGTTCATCGGCGCAATGGTGCAGTGCAGCGCGAGCCCCGTGCGGACGGCAAACTCGACGGCCTTGCGGTTGATGACCGGCAGGACGCCCGGCATGCCGAGGCACACCGGGCAGGTCTGCGTGTTGGGCGCCGCGCCAAACGCCGTGCCGCACCCGCAGAACATCTTGGACGCGGTCAGGAGCTGCGCATGCACCTCCAGCCCGATGACGACTTCATAGGCCATGCGTCAGCTAGGCGCGTTCCTTCTTCATGGCTTCGCGCCCGGCCTCGAACGCCGCCGACAAGACCCCCTTCTTATCGCCGATGAACTCCCTGGCCTCTTTGGCCTTCTCCAGCACCGTTTCCTCGGCCTTCTTCGCGTATCCTTTCAGCATATCGCGGGTCTCCGCTCCCGTCTGCGGAGCCAACAGTAAGGCCGTGCTGGCGCCGACGATGGCCCCGGTGACAGCCCCCGTAATAGCCCCGGCCAGAAACGCGAACGCAACCGCTCCCGTCGAATATCCATGATCTTCAGCCGCCATTGGAAGAACCTCCTTGTTGATGTGTCTCCGATTTTTGTGTGAACACTCCGTACGCCGCCCGAAATCCCGCCAGCAGACTGCCGACGTTCGTCAGCAGCGTGCCGGCCCCTCCACGGACGAGCCCGTGCACCTGATTGATCGTTTCCCCGACCTCGCCGATCGCGTTCCCCAGGACCCGCGCGCGGGACGTCGCTTCCCGCATCTCGCTCGCCACCTGGTTCATGTTCTGGGCCGCCTGCGTCGCCTCGCGGAACATGACCGGCAGATCCTCGTTCATGCGCCGGAGCAGCCGCTCCGACTCATCCGCCGTCTTGCGGAGCTGGATCAGCACCGGTACGAGGAAGGCCACCAACACCGCCGCCGCCAGCGCTATGATCCCCACTGCAATTTCGATGAACATATGTACCTCGCTCCTCGTTATTCGTTATACGTTATGCGTTAATCGTTCAGCGAGACAACCCCGTTTAACGTTTAACGATTAACGTTTAACCTCTTTTATAGCGGTGGCCGCTTCGTGTGCCAGTCCGTCGCCTGCTCATAGGCGTACGCCGCCCGGATGATCTTGTCTTCCTCGAACGGACGCCCGATGATCTGCAGGCCGATGGGCAGCTTCCCGCTGCTGAGCCCGCATGGCACCACGATGGCCGGCACTCCGGCCAGATTCACCGAGATCGTGTAGATGTCCGACAGATACATCTGCAGGGGATCCTGCACCTTCTCGCCGAGCTTGAAGGCCGGCGTGGGCATCGTGGGCGTGACGATCACATCGACTTCTTTGAACGCCTCGTCGAAATCGCGCTTGATCAGCGTGCGGACGGCCTGCGCCTTGCCGTAGTACGCGTCGTAGTACCCGGCCGACAGCGCGTAGGTGCCGAGCATGATGCGGCGCTTCACTTCGGCACCGAAGCCCTCCTGCCGGGTCTTCATGTACGTCTCCAGCAGGCCCTTCTCCTTCGGGGCCCGGTACCCGTACTTCACGCCGTCATACCGGGCGAGGTTGGAGGACGCCTCCGCCGTGGCGATCAGGTAGTACGTCGCGATGGCGTACTTCGTCATCGGCAGCGCGATCTCCCTGATCTCGGCTTTGAGCTCCTGCATCTTGATGATCGCCGTCCGCACCGCGAGCTCCACTTCCGGGTCAAGCCCCTCGGCGAAGAACTCCAGCGGCACGCCGACCTTCATCCCGCGCAGATTGAATTTGAGCGCCTTCTGGTAGTCGGGAACCGGCACGTCGGCTGACGTGGAGTCCAGGGGATCGTGCCCCGCGATGGCCTGCAGGATCAGGGCCGCGTCCCGCACGTCCTTCGTGATCGGGCCGATCTGGTCGAGCGACGAGGCGAAGGCGACCAGCCCGTAGCGCGACACCCGTCCGTAGGTGGGTTTGAGCCCCACCACGCCGCAGCAGGCCGCCGGCTGCCGGATCGAGCCGCCGGTGTCCGAGCCCAGCGCCGCCACGCAGAGATCGGCGGCCACGGCCGCAGCCGAGCCTCCGCTGGAACCGCCGGGGATGCAGGCCAGGTTCCAGGGATTCCGCGTCGGGCCGAAGGCCGAGTTCTCGGTCGAGGAGCCCATCGCGAACTCGTCCAGGTTCGTCTTGCCGATCAGGAAGTAGCCCTGCTCCTTCAGGCGTGAGACCACCGTCGCATCGTAGGGCGGCACAAAGCTCTCCAGCATGCGGGAGCCGCAGGTTGTCTTGACGCCCTCCGTGCAGATGTTGTCCTTGACCGCGATCGGCATGGCCATCAGGGGCATGGTCTTCCGCCAGCCGCGCAGCCTGTAGTCGAGGTCGTCGGCCTCCTTCATCAGCGCGTCTTTCTTTGCCGGCGTGATGTAGGCCTTGACCTTGGATTCGGCGACGGCGATGCGCTGGAAATAGGCCTTGACGATCTCGACGGCGGAGATCTCACCCTTGGTGAACTTGTCCCTGAGCTCGAAGAGCGTCAGCTTCCGCAGCGACATCTAGGAGACCATCCTGTTCTTGTCGTCTACCTTGATGATCCGGGGCTCATGCCGTTTGATCTCGTCCTCGTTGTAAAACTCGTAGCAGAAGACGATGATCTTGTCCCCGATGGCGCCCTTGCGCGCCGTGGGGCCGTTCAGCGAGATCGCGCCGCTCCCCCGCGCGCCGGGAATGACGTAGGTCGTGAACCGCTCCCCGTTGTTGAGATTGGAGATGACCACGGCCTCGTACGGCAGGATGCCGGCCGCCTCCAGCAGGGTCTCGTCCACGGTCAGGCTTCCCTCGTATTCCAAGCAGGCGTCGGTGACCGTCGCCCGGTGAATCTTCGATCGCAGCATCTGTCTGAACACTGTGACTACCTCGTTATTCGTTAATCGTTATACGTTAAACGTCTAACCATGAGCCGATTCCAACGTTAACCTCTTTCTTTGCCGTTTAACGATTAACGTATAACGTTTAACGTTCATCAATGATCTTCGGCACTCGGAAGAACCCGTCCGCCTGGTCCGGCGCATTGGCCAGCGCCCTTTCCTGTGTGAGCGAGGGCCTCACCTCGTCCTCGCGAAACACGTTGTCGGTCGGCAGCACCGTCGCGGTCGGCTCCACTCCCGTCGTGTCGAGCTCCTTAAGCTGATCAATGTGCGTCAGGATCCCGCTGAGCTGGCGGGCGAAGGTGGCCCTCTCGTCTTCGCTCACTTCCAGCCGCGCCAGCCTGGCCACGTGCTCGACCTGTTCCTTGCTTATTTCCATGTTGCTCGCTCCGCTCAGGCAAGAGGCGCGAGGCTAGAGGCTATGGGCTCTCTCATGCTCCTACCTAATCGCCCCTTGCCCATTGCCTCGTGCCTGATGTCATTCCACCGTCACGCTCTTGGCCAGGTTCCTTGGCTGATCCACATCGGTCCCCCGCAGCACCGCGATGTGGTACGCCAGCAGTTGCAGCGGAATCGTGAACAGGACCGGCGTCAACAGAGGATGCACGTCCGGCACCGTGAAGACCGCGTCGGCGATCTTGCCCAGTT
>CAZMPH010000054.1:4155-13482 GCA_964568195.1 uncultured Nitrospirales bacterium
GAACGCGATGACCGGCGCGTTTCGGGCCTTCACCTCCATGAGGTTGCTCACGGTCTTTTCGTACAGGCGGTCGCGCGGCGCCAGCACCACGACCGGCATGTCCTTGTCGATCAGCGCGATCGGGCCATGCTTCATCTCGCCGGCCGCGTAGCCCTCGGCATGGATGTACGAGATCTCCTTGAGCTTCAGCGCCCCTTCCAGCGCGATCGGATAATTGATCCCCCGCCCCAGGTACAGGAAGTTCCGCTTGTCGTGGTACCGCTTGGCGATCGAGATCAACTCCGCCTCGCGCCCCAAGAGATGCTCGACGTGCGTCGGCAACGTGACGAACCGATCGAGCCACGCCTTGCCGTCCTCGACCGACACCTTGCCCCGCACGCGCCCCAGGTGCAGAGCCAGCAGGTAGAGCGCCGTGAGCTGCGCCGTGAAGGCCTTCGTAGAGGCCACACCAATCTCCGGCCCCGCATGCGTGTAGAGGACGCCGTCGGACTCGCGTGCCAGGCTGCTCCCCACCACATTGCAGATGGACACCACATGGGCGCCATGCTTCTTTGCTTCCCGGACAGCCGCCAGCGTGTCGGCGGTCTCCCCGGATTGAGAAATCGCGATGAGCAGGTCGCCCTTCCCGATCAGCGGGTCGCGGTAGCGGAACTCAGACCCGATGTCCACCTGCACGGGAGCCCGCACCATTTCCTCGATGAGGTATTTGCCCACCAGCGCGGCATGCCACGAGGTCCCGCAGGCGACGATCCAGATGCGCTCGATCGCCTTGAACTGCTCCGGCGTCAGCCCGATGTCGGGCAGGTCCGCCTCGCCCTGCTCGTAGGTATAGCGGCCCCGCATCGTGTCCAGGATCGCCTGGGGCTGCTCATGGATTTCCTTCAGCATGAAATGCGGGTAGCCGCCCTTCTCCGCCGCGGCCGCGTCCCACGTGATCCTGGTCACAGTGCGTGTCACCAGCTTGCCCTCCGCATCCTTCACGACCAAGCCGTTCTCTGAGAGGACCGCTAATTCACCGTCTTCCAGAAAGACCACGTCCCGTGTGTGCGCGAGGATCGCGGTCACGTCCGACGCCACAAATACGCCGCGGTCGCCCATGCCCACCACGAGCGGGCAGCCCGAGCGCGTGGCGACTAATTCATTCGGTTGCCTCTCGCACATCACGGCGATCGCATAGCTGCCGCGGACCTCGCCGGTCGCCGCACGGACCGCTTCTTCCAAGCCGAGCCCGGCCTTCAGGCTCCGCGCGATCAGATGCGCCATCACCTCCGTGTCGGTCTCGGACTCGAACTTGTAGCCGTCCTTCAACAAGGACTCCTTCAGCATCGCGTAATTCTCGATGATGCCGTTGTGCACCAGTACCAGCGGGCCCGACCGGTGCGGATGGGCGTTCTGCTCCGACGGCTTGCCGTGCGTCGCCCAGCGGGTATGGCCGATCCCGACGGTCCCGTTCAGTCCCGTGCCGTTCAAGGCTTTCTCCAGATTCGCCAGCTTGCCGACGCTGCGGCGGACGTCGATCTTCCCGTCGCGAAGCACGGCGACGCCGGCCGAATCGTAGCCCCGGTATTCGAGACGCTTCAGTCCGTCCAGCAGCAACGGCACTGCATCCTGCTTGCCGATATAGCCGACGATCCCGCACATGGCCGCCTCAGCGCTTGCCCTTCTTCATCTTCTCCCGCCACCCCTTGACCCATCCCGGCTTCACCACCTGCCGGGCGCGCCCGAGCGCGAGGGCGTCCGCGGTCACGTCCTGCGTAACGACCGAGCCCGCGCCGATCACAGCGCCCTTGCCCACTTTCACCGGCGCGACCAGCGACACGTCGCTCCCGATGAACACATCATCGTCGATCACCGTCTGGTGCTTGTTGATTCCGTCATAGTTGCACGTGATGGTGCCGGCCCCGACGTTTACCCGCTTGCCGATCCGCGCGTCGCCCAGGTAGCTGAGGTGGTTGGCCTTGGAACTCTCGCCGAGGTCCGTTTTTTTCAGTTCCACAAAATTGCCCACCTTGGCGTTGCGCCGGACGATCGTCCCGGATCGCAAGTGCGCGAACGGGCCGACGGTACACCCGTCCTCCAACCGGCTGTCTTCGATCACGCAGCCGTCCAGCACCGTCACGCCGACGCCGAGCACGCTCTCGACGAGCCGGCTATGGGAACGGATCACGCAATCCTCGCCGATCGTCGTCCGGCCCTCCAGCGTGGTATGCGGATGAATGACGGAGTCGCACCCGATCTTCACGCCCGCATCCACAAAGCTCGTCTCGGGCGCCACAAAGGTCGCGCCCGCATCCATCAGCCGTTGCCGGACGCGGCAACGGAGCACCCGCTCGGCCTCGGCCAGTTCGGCCCGCGTATTGATGCCCAGCGCCTCGATCGGATTGGCGGCGATGGAGGCCGCCACTTTCTTCCCCTGCCGGATCGCCGCCTCTACGATATCGGTCAGGTAATACTCCTTCTGCGCGTTCGTGGGCTTGAGCGCGGCCAGCGCCGGGAACAGAAACTCGCCCTCGACCACGTAGGTGCCCGCGTTGACCTCGGTCAGCCGCCGCTCGGCCGGCGTGGCGTCCTTGTCCTCAATGATCTTCCAGACCGACCCGTCACGGCCCCGCACGATCCGCCCGTAGCCGGCGGGCCGGTCGAGGTGCGCCGTCAGCATGCTCACCGTCGCGCGCTCGCGCTCGTGCGTCGCGAGCAGCGCCCGCACCGTCGTCTCGGTCAGCAGCGGGGTGTCTCCGCTGAGAATCACGAACCGCAGGCCGTTCCATGCATTCCCGCCCCGGCCCTGGAACACGGATTGCGCCTGCGCGACGGCATGGCCAGTCCCGAGCCGGCGCGCCTGCACCACCAGATCGACCTTCCGATCGGCCAGCAGGTCTTTCACCTTCTCCGCCTGATGCCCGACCACCACCGCAACGCGGCCCTTGGCGAGCGTCTCGGCCAGATCAGCGGCGTAGAGCACCATCGGACGCCCACACACGGGATGCAGCACCTTGACGAGCTTGGACTTCATGCGGGTGCCCTGCCCCGCCGCCAGCACGATGACCGCCAGCTTGCTCATCCCTTGCCCCTGCCTCCCGCCCCGACCGCCTCCGGGACCGGCGGGGTGTACATCCCGCCTGAAAACATCATCTTCATCGCCTCATCCACGCTCATGTTGACCGGGATCAGCTCGCTCTCCGGCACGAACAGCAGGTAGCCGGAGGTCGGATTCGGAGAGGTCGGCACGTACACGTTGATCACGTGGTCCGGACTGATGTCCTGCACTTCTCCCGGCGTGACGCCGGTCACCAGCGCCAGCGCGTACTGCCCCTTGCGGGGGAACTCGATCATCACGACCCGGCTGTACTTCGCGGTGCCTTTATTCGTCTCCTGGAAGGACAGCACGTCCATCATCGACTTGATAGTGGCGTAGATCCCGCGCACCAGCGGCACATGCTGCAGGAGGTCTTCCCAGAGCTTCACGACCCGCCGGCCCATGATGTTCGTCGCCAGCAGACCCGCCAGTATGATCAAGATGAACAGCACCAGGATGCCGACGCCCGGCACGTAGCGCTGCGTCAGATACTTCTCCGGAATATCACCGAGAATGCCGTCCAGGGTGACGAACAGGGCCTTGAGCACCAGGATCGTCCCCCAGATCGGAACCACGACCAGGAGTCCGGTGATAAAGTAGCGTTTCAGCGAGACTTTCAGCATGGATGCGGACAGCCTTTCCCCAAGCATGTCATCATACAAAGTTTCATTCGACCGCGCAAGCGGAAGATTGCTATTTCTCAATACGTTGGACTATGATCGCCCCATCGAATCTTCTCTCTGGAGCGAGGTGATCAGGCGGTGCCGCGTGGTGGTCTCAAGCGAGGGTTTTTTCTGAGCTTCGAGGGGATCGAAGGCTGCGGGAAGACCACGCAGATCAGAGGACTCGCCCGCCGCCTCCGGGCGCTCGGCTACCTCGTCGTCGAGACGCGCGAGCCCGGCGGCGCCCCCATCAGCGAGCATATCCGGACCCTCCTGCTGGATCCGAAAAACCGCGGCATGGACGCGCGCTGCGAGCTGCTGCTCTACCTGGCCAGCCGCGCCCAGCACCTGGCCGACAGGGTGCGGCCGGCGCTGGAGAAAGGCGCCGTGGTGCTCTGCGACCGCTTCGCCGACGCCACCATGGCCTACCAGGGCTACGGGCGCGGGCTCGGCCCCGGCACGGTCTCCGGCCTGAACCGCTTTGCCACCTCGGGACTGTCGCCGGACATTGCCATTCTCCTGGACGTCCCCGTCGCGGTCGGCCTTGCTCGGAAGCGCCGCGCGGGCGGCCTCGACCGGCTCGACCGGGAGCACGTGTCCTTTCACGAAGCCGTGCGGCGCGGCTACCTCCGCATCGCCAGACAGAATCCCCGCCGTATGCGCGTGGTGGACGGCACCTCTGCCGAGGGCGACGTGGCGGGCGCGATCGACCGCCTCGTGCAGACCCGATTGCGCGCCCGGAAAAGCGGTGTGACACGAGTCGAGCGCCATGCCGTTTGACACGATCATCGGCCACGAGCAGCCAAAGCGATTTTTGCAAGCGGCGCTTCGGAGCGAACGGCTGGCCCACGCGCTGCTCTTTCACGGCGAAGAGGGAATCGGCAAGCTCCTGACAGCCCGCGTGCTGGCGCAGGCCGTGAACTGCGAGGCCGCGCCCGCTCCGGATCCTCCCGACGCCTGCGGCGCGTGCCGGTCCTGCCATCAGATCGAAGCCGGCAGCCACCCCGACGTAACGATCCTGACGGCGACGGGCGAAAAAGGCGAAACCGATCACACGCGCGAGATCGAATCGCGGTTCATCTACCGCCCGCTCATCGGCCGGCAGAAGATCGTGATCCTGGACAATGCCGACCTGCTGCGTCGCGAAGGGGCCAACGCCCTCCTCAAGACGATCGAGGAGCCCCCTCCCGACAGCCTGATCATTCTGGTCTCGGCGCGGCCTGAAGCCCTGCTGCCGACCATCCGGTCGCGCTGCCAGGAGATCCGGTTCGCCCCCCTGGCCCTCGACGTGGTGGAAGAAGCCGTGCGCCGGCGCCGCGGGCTGCCGGAGAAGGACGCGCGGTTCCTCGCCGTCATCTCGGGCGGCCGGCTCGGCCTGGCCCTCGAGGCCGAACCGGAGGCCCTGCGCGCCGAGCGTGCCGAGTTCCTCAGGCTCGTGAGCCCGGACTCGGTGGAGAGCACCAGCGGGCTCCTGGCCGTCTGCGAGGCGGTCGGCAAATCCGAACAGGCGGAGGCGGCGCTGGGCTGGCTGACTGCCTGGTTCCGCGATCTGATCATCGTGAAGGTCGGCGGCGACCGCTCGCGTTTGGTGAACTCGGACTGTCTGGCTCAATTGGACGCGCTTGCCGCCCGGCTCAAGATCGAGACGATCCTGGACCTCGCCGCCTACGTGAAGTCCATGCATCGCGGCCTGGAGCGTAACCTCAACAAGCAGATGATGCTGGAGGGGCTGCTCCTCCGCCTGCAGGCCGCGCTTCAGACCAAAGCCGCCTGACCGCATCGGAGGTTTCGTGCTCAAGACGTTCTACATCACGACTCCCATCTACTACGTCAACGACGTGCCCCACATCGGCCACGCCTATACGACCATCGCCGCCGACGTGCTGGCCCGCTATCATCGACAGTGGGGGCACGATGTCTTTTTTCTCACCGGCCTCGACGAACACGGGCAGAAAGTCCAGCAGGCCGCCGAAAAGGCCGGGATCGCTCCGCAGGCGCACTGCGACCAACTGGCACCGAAGTTTCAGAATCTTTGGAAGCGCCTGAACATCTCGAACAACGCCTTCATCCGCACCACCGACCCCAAACACAAGGCCTACGTCCAAAAGACGCTCACGGCCCTCTACGACAAGGACTTGATCTACCGCGCCGACTACACCGGCTGGTACTGCACCTTCGACGAACGCTTCTGGACGGAAAAAGATGTGGTGGACGGCCTCTGCCCGGACTGCAAAAGACCGGTCGAGCGGCTGAGCGAGAGCAATTACTTCTTCCGGATGAGCCAGTACCAGGACCGGCTCATCACGTATATCCAGGACCACCCTGACTTCATCCAGCCGCAGTCGCGGAGCAACGAGGTGCTGGGCTTCCTCAGGAAATCCCTGGAAGACCTGTCCATCTCGCGGCCCAAGTCGCGCCTGTCGTGGGGCATCGAGTTGCCCTTTGACTCCAACTTCGTCACCTACGTCTGGTTCGACGCCCTGGTGAACTACATCTCGGCGCTGGACTACCTGGCGCCGAAGCCCTCGTTCAAGAAATACTGGACGACCCACTCCACGGAAGCGGCGGGCGACCGCACCGTCATGCATCTCGTCGGCAAGGACATCCTGACGACGCACGCCGTGTACTGGTCCACGATCTTGATGGCCTTGGGACACGCGCTCCCCACGACCCTCTTCGCCCATGGCTGGTGGACCGTGGAGGGCGAGAAGATGTCCAAGAGCCGCGGCAACGTGGTGGACCCGAACGCCGTCGTGGACGAGTTCGGCGTGGACGCCTTCCGCTACTTCCTGCTGCGCGAAGTGCCTTTCGGCCAGGACGGCGACTTCTCCAAGGACGCAATGATCGGCCGCATCAACAGCGAACTGGCCAACGACCTCGGCAACCTCCTGAACCGCAGCCTGACCATGATCGAGCGGTTCGCGCAGGGCACGGTGCCGGCCCACGCGCCGGCCGCCGACACCGAGATGGAGCACCGGCTCCGCAAGACGATCAACGGCCTGTTCACTGTAGCCGAGCGGCACATCACGAACCTGGAATTCAACCGCGCGCTGGAAGCCGTCTGGGAATTGGTCCAGATCGGGAACCAGTACATCGACAAGAGCGCGCCCTGGACCTTGGCGAAGAAGGCCGAGGACAAGGCCCGCCTCGACACCGTGCTGTACCACGGCGCAGAGACGCTGCGCATCCTCAGCCTGGCGCTGTACCCGTTCATGCCGCAGACCGCTCAGGAGATGGTCCGGCAGCTCGGCCTCACGGTGGACTTGTCCAATCCGAATGCCGACGAGCTGAACTGGGGATACCTGAAGCCCGGCACCAAGATCGCAAAAGGCCAGCCTTTATTTCCCCGCATCGAGACGACGGCTAAAACCCAGGGAGACACACGCGTGACTCAAGACCAACAGCCTGCTTCTCCACCAACGGATCAGATCACGATCGACGAGTTCAGGAAAGTTTCGCTACGCGTCGGCAAGGTCCTCGCGGCAGAACGCGTGCCGAAGTCCACCAAGCTCCTCAAGCTACAAGTAGACATCGGGACCGAGCAACGCCAGATCGTAGCCGGCATCGCCATGAAGTACGCGCCGGAGGACATGATCGGCAAGCGCGTCGTGATCGTGGCGAACATGAAGCCAGCCAAGATCATGGGCGTGGAATCGCAGGGCATGGTGCTGGCAGCCGGCGAGGAAGAGGTCTCGGCCCTGCTCACGACCATGGACGACGTCCCGCCGGGGTCGAAGATTAAATAAGGAGGCGTCCATGCTTATGCCAACGGGATTCATGATCGCAGCGGTTGTCGTAGTCATTCTGGTCTTCATGACCCTCAAGATCGTCCCCGAATATCAGCGGCTCGTGGTCCTCCGGTTGGGCAGCGTCCTCGACAGGCCCAAAGGCCCCGGCATCGTCATCCTGATTCCGATCATCGACAAGGCCACCTGGGTGGATCTCCGCGAGAAGTACACCGAGATTTCCCACCAGACCTGCATCACGAAGGACAACGCGTCCATCTCCGTGGACTTTCTCATTTATTCGAAGGTCGTGGACCCGATCGCCAGTTTCGTCCTGGTTAAGGATTTCGATACCGCGGCTGAAGGCATCGCGGTCACCACCCTCCGGGCCGTCGTCGGGGACATCGCGTTGGACGATGTGCTGGCGAAGCGGGAGGAGATCAACCGTGTCCTTCAAACCAAGATGGATCAGGTGACGACGCGCTGGGGCGTGAAGATCACCACCGTGGAGATCCGCGAGATCACGCCGCCCAAGGATATCCTCGACGCGATGGGCCGCCAGATGTCGGCCGAACGGAGCCGCCGGGCGACGGTCACGGAGGCGGAAGGGACCAAGGCCGCAGCCATCACGGTCGCCGACGGTGAGAAGCAGGCGGCCATTCTGAAGGCAGAAGGCGAACGTCAGGCCCGCATCCTGAATGCGGAGGGCGAGCGGCAGGCCGCGATCCTCAGAGCGGAAGGCTTTGCCCTGGCGCTCGCTAAGATTTTCGAGACGGCCAAAGGAATCGACGCCAAGACGATGAGCCTTCAGTATTTGGAAACGCTCAAGGCCCTCGGCGCTGGACCGGCCACCAAGTTCGTGCTCCCGATGGAGTTGACGTCGCTGCTCTCCGGTATCATCGGAGACAGCCGGAAGGTGTTCGCGCCGGAAAAAACTTAGTCCAATGAGCTGCGCGAAGTGGTTGGAGTACAAGATCGACGAGGACCCCAAGAAGCCCGGCCGCCGGCAGGAGGTCTTCGACCTCAAGACGATTGAGAAGGCACTGGGCGCGCCGATCACCCACGTCTACTCAAACCAGATCCAGCCCGGCGCCACGGCCGGCATGCACTACCACAAGGTGCATCAGGTCGCGGTCTGGATGCGCGAGGGCGAGATCGAGATGACGCTCGAGGACGTTCGCACGCATGCGCGCGAAGTGATCGTGCTAAAACCAGGCAACAAACTGCTCCTGGTCCCGACCGAAATGTACCACGCCGCGTCGAACAAGACCGACAAGCCGGCCCTGGCCATCATGTTCGCCACCAGCGTCCCCCGCGATCCCAATGACGACTGGCATTAACCGATCCTTCGCCCTCTTCATTCTGATCAGTTTTCTGGGGGCGCTGCCCGCCTGCACGCATCAGCACGGTCAAAAACATCGCGGCCCATCGGATCTCAAAGAGTATATCGAGATCCTGGAGCGGCCCGATCGGGATAAGGACCAGAAGCCGGACGAGGTCGTCAAGGCGCTCAACATCACCGACTACATGACGATCGCCGACATCGGCGCCGGGTCGGGCTACTTCACGCGGAAGTTCGTCTGGGCCGTACAGGACAAGGGCATGGTGTACGCGGTGGACACTGAGCCGGTGCTGCTGAAGTACAACGAGGAGATGGCCGATCACCTGCACACGCCATACAACGCGAAGTTCATCGTGTCGAAGGAGGATGATCCCCTCCTCCCGCCCAACAGCGTGGACCTCGTCTTCCTCTGCAACACCTATCATCACCTGGAGAAGCGCGCCGACTACTTCACGCGCGTCAAGGCGTCGCTGAAAAAGAACGGACGCGTCGCCATCATCGACTTCTGGACCGACGGCCGCG
>CAZMPH010000055.1:0-535 GCA_964568195.1 uncultured Nitrospirales bacterium
GAGTACGGCTCGAGCAGGTCCACGACTTTGATGCCGGTCTCCAGCACCTCGGTCTTGGTCTCCTGCTCCTGCAGAGAGGGCGCGGGGCGATGAATGGGCAGCGTCTTCTTGGCCTTGACCGGCCCTTTGCCGTCGACCGGCTCGCCCAGCACGTTGAGCAGACGGCCGAGCGTCTCGCGGCCGACCGGCATCGAGATGGGCGCGCCGGTATCCGTGACCTCCATCCCCCGGACCAGTCCGTCGGTGCTGGCCATGGCCACGGCCCGCACCCGGTTCTCGCCCAGGTGCTGGGCCACCTCCAGTGTGAGGCGGATCTCCGGACGGCCGGTCTTCTGATCCTCCGGCGCCTCGACCCGTATCGCGTTGTAGATCTCCGGCAGCTCCCCTTTGGGAAATTCCACATCCACGACCGGTCCGATCACCTGGACGACTCTTCCCTTAGCCACGTTTCCTCTCCTTCGTGAATCGTTATTCGTTATACGTTAATCGGTCGTTTGGTACGTTTAACGATTAACGTTTAACGCGGATTACCTCA